>DJGX01000013.1 GCA_002432865.1 Cloacimonetes bacterium UBA5835 | reverse complement strand
GTTAATTAGATTGGAAGTTCAGACATATCTACCCAAGCCTAATATACGAAAACCCAGATACGGCGCTCATCCGTCCAAATTGGGCGTCATGGGTCCTGAATTTGCTACGGTAGTCACTGCCATAGATAACAGAGGGTACTGTGTTTGTGAGGTCTCTGCGCTTGGAAAAATAACAGAAGATGTGATTGTAGACTTCGTAGAAAAACATGTGAATAATCCTGCTTTCATATGTTCAGATGCAAATACTGTTTATAACAAAATATGCAGCTTACTCGACATTCCACATTATATCAAGCCTTCTAACTATGACGACATTCTAAAGAAAAGTGGATATGAGGAACCTGATGATACCGATCCAACGAAGGCAGCTATTACGAGGACTAACAATGAAAGACTTCTGGAAAAGCTTTATTTTGCAGAGAAGATCGACTATATAAGTAATAGGGGGAATCTTTCATATCAAGAATTGCTTCAATTAAAAAGAGCAAATGGGCTAAATCTTGCCCGTGTGAACGAGCTGCATAAAGACATTAAGAACTTTATCAATAGAGGAATGACGAATGTATCAACAAAATATCTTCAGGATTATATTGGATTTTTCACTTACATTAGGAATTGGAGAGTCACCAATGGAAAGTATCCAACTTCCATCAAAGATGCTGAGGAGATTTTTGTTGAGATCTTAAGGAAAAATGTTAACTATACCATAGGTGATGCCAGGGCTCAACAAATAGAGATACCAAAGCCAAGTACCAGATATGTGACACTCCTTGATCTCAATACCGAAAAGGCAAGAAATGCCAGCAATAATAAGTATTTTAAATTTAGTGAAGAAGATGGGGTTAGAACATTTAATAAGAGAGAGTATCTTTTAGACCAGCCAAAATCAAAGCTCTATGCAATATGTAAAGAGAGTAAATTAACGAAATACAGGAAATTAGCCCTTTATTCGCTGGTTAGTTTGATATTGAAGCAACCAAACATTGAAGATATAATCTATAAGTTAATTTCCGAGGACCAACATATTAAAATATCGCAAGAGGATTTAGATGCAATGACAGCAGATCGCTTCAGACATTAAGAGAGCCACCAGGATGACCCTGATGGCTTTTTATTTAGCTATCTTTACTATGTATCATTGTTTTCCCCTTTTTAGACTCTGTATGAAGATATTGTGGATTTTTGGCAAAATTTTAGGGAACTCGTTAGAAAGTTCCCTATCAAAATACTGTTCTATTCTATTGGTATGTAACCAATAACTTCGAAGCTATCACTATCACAAACAATACGTGCAAAGTCGTGGCCTGACCTTTCACCAATAGTAATAATCCAGTCAGTAGAATCAACAGAATTTTCATCTGCCTTGGAGTTTACTAAATGTACAAACTCCCATGTTTTTTCATCTGCATTTTCTATTGTTATTATGTTTGTGTCTATACGGTCTTTTGAAGCAAACTCTGAGTTTTTAATAAAGTTTATACTGTTATTGACAGCCTTCTGTTGTTCAGGTGATAATGAAATCTCATTATTTGAATCAGCTACGAGAGTTGGAATGTCATTGTCATCAACTGATGAGCACCCCACCGTAAATAATAGAGTACAAAGGATGATGAATACTAATTTGTTTATTTTCATTTTTACCTCCTCAGAAATTATGATTTTGATATTATAATTTGATGAGTGTCATGTATTAAAAGTTGCTTATCTTTCAAAGATCTCTTCTCGCTCTTGAAAAACTCCAGCCATTAAAACCAGTGTAGATAGTTGGCTAAATATTTAGTTAAGACACCTTTAAACCTCTGCATTCATACTCTTAAATTTCCATGGGAAAAATTAATGTTCTGTATGTGATAGATTCCTTCTTTAAATTTTCCGTTCTCAATCTGAACAAGAGATATGTCACCTTTCTTGGCATATTTTTGCAGCTGGCAACGGAATCAGTGCATAGAATTGAATCTTCCTCAATTCTGTCATCAAAAAACTTCTCTAAGTGTGTATTGCTTATTCTTCCTTATATTTATCTGTTACTCATCTGCATCAAGTGAAGCACTTTCAAACCCTTATCTGTGATTTCGTACTTCCCACGCTTGTTTTGGTATGGAAGTACACACCCGAAAGCTATGAGCTCATTAATTATCTGATTCGTCTTAAGCTTCGAGAAGTGAGCCATATCAGCTATTTCTTGCTGAGACAATGGCACAAAGAAGTCATCTTTAACCTTGACCCGATTCTCATGCATCAGCTTAAGTAACTTATATCTGTCATTTGCGAAAAACTCTAAGTTATATTCCATGGTCAACACACTCCGTAGTTTACAGTATTTACCTTCTTATAATATATATAACATTGTGGTTTGAATTATTCAACTACAAAAGTGTATCAAAACTAAATAATATTTAGAATATTTAAAGATTTTTTTGATTAATTCGCAACTTGAAGCACATAAAAAACATAAAAAATAGCACATATTGTATTACGAACATACAACATATGCTATAATTTAATATTTAATATACAAGATGTGGTGTATTAATGCTTATCAGTCACTAAACGGAAAATATAAACAATTACATTGACCGTTTCATCCCAAACTGAGCTGTATGCATTAATCGAGTTAACTCTAATACGCAATATATCAGTTAAATCAGTCTTATATTGAAAACCTGCAGTAGACTTGACTGCAGGTTTTCACTTTACTTCTTACTCCACTATTTTTCCCTTCATCTTCCCGATAAGCTGAAGGATCCCTTCCTCTATCTTCCTAAGGTCTTCCTCCTTTGGTGAACCTTCAAATTCAACTGAAGGTACAAAGTCCCATTTCATCTTGTTTCTTTCAATTATTTCTGCTAACTCCTTTTCAGCCCCTCCAGACCATCCGAATGAACCGAATCTAAATGCTGCCTTGTTGCTTACCTTCTTTCTTCCCAGCTCATCCAATGCAGTAGCTACTGGAGGGAACAGCTTGTACTCATAGGTTGGAGCTGCTATTATAACCCCTGC
>DJGX01000012.1 GCA_002432865.1 Cloacimonetes bacterium UBA5835 | reverse complement strand
TTCACTTTTATCCTCCAGAATAATATTATGCATTTAACTATATGCCATTCTTATGGATACCCCACTTTTTAGCAACTACATTTCTTGCAATACACCAAATAAACTGATAATACAATCGCATTATAGATAAAAAAAGAACCGCGCAAAACAATAAAAAAGGAATATTGCAAACCTACAATATCATTTTGTTCTATGCTAATTGCCTTATTATGTATTAGTTAGCTAATATACTCAGAACGCTGATATAGCAGCAACTGGACAGCCTTTAAATCTCTTACCATCTCCAATCGCGCAAGTTCCACAACCTGTACATTTATCTTGATCTATCACGGCTTTACCCTTTTTTATGGAAATTGCTCCAACAGGGCATATTCGAAGGCATAATTTACATCCAATACAAATATCTTTATCGACCTGATAAACAATTCTATTGGCATTAGTCAATTCTTGGGAACTTTCTTCGGAATTGGAAATTGCATTTTCAGGTAATGCATCTGTAATAGATGTTTCATTTTTGGGTTTATCATTTTTTGGTTCAGTTGTTGCTGATTTATCTATTGTAATTTTATCAGATATTATAGCAGAATTTTTTATCAATTCAGAATCTTGTATTTTTATGTTATCTGCTTCGGCTTGTTTGGGAGCAGAGTCATCTTTTACAATTTTATCGCAAAAAGTGTTTTGGTCATCAACATATTTATGTGGTGTTAAAGCATTGTAGAACAAAAAGAAGAGTATAAAACTTAAAACCAATAAGACAAATACCTGTAGAACAGTTTTCATTTATTTATCCTTTTTCCATACGAGAGTATCAGGTTTGGGGCATTTTTTTGAACAGCGAAAACAGAGAATACAATCCAGATTATTAACATATTCTTCTTCAGTAAGATCAATATTCATCGGGCAGTTTAATGAACAAAATCCGCAATCATTACAGCGTTCCAAATTACGATGGATTTTCAAACGCGGAAAACCCACTACCTTTCCCAAGTATTGAAATAAATTCAATAGAGCAGCATAAGGGCAAAGATAACGGCACCAAAAACGCTCAATAAATATTCCTACGATAATTATCAGCAAAGCTAAAATTAAACCCAAAACAGCAATATAAGGGAGCAAAGAGATTGCATAAATAGGGCAGAAGCGAATGTAGATATAGCTAATGCCGGCAATGGCTAAAATTGCAGTTACAGCAAGGACACCATATTTTACAAGGCTGAAACGCCTTTCTAAATAATGGGGAACCTGTTTTTTCTTTTTACTTTTTTTGTTGAAGAGAGCAAAAATATATTCTTGAATCGTTCCCAACGGGCAAATAAAAGAGCAAAAAAGGCGTCCGAAAAATATAGCTAAAACCAATATTAGAAAACTGAAGGCAATAGTTAAACCAAATGCAGAACTATTTAAACTACATAGAAAATTTTTACTAAAGCCAAAACACACAGCTGAGTAAGGGCAAAGATTATGAATAGTATAAGGTAATCCACAAACAATTATGCCAGCTAAAAAAAGCATAGATATTAGCAAAAAGAGGAGCTGAACAATAAATCTGAGAGTATGAACCGGATTTTTTATGCGCATAACAGTAGTTCCTTTATAATCATCTTGAAAATATATCCTCTACACTAAAAAGAATTATTCCAACTATCCATTAATTTGTACCTAATTCTTTACTATATATAGCTCAATAACTTCCCATAACATTCCCATATCACGATATGGGAACGATAAGGGAATGATATGGGAAGGTTACAGGCTAGCTGCAAGGATATAGTAATTCTGTAACATTTTCCTATTTTATTGGATAGTATCCATAGGAGGGGGAGAAGTTAAATCTGATATAAAAGAGCTAACATCATAAGTTAGTTTAGGTTGAACTTCGGTTAGCAGCTGTTTAATTGTGTCGTATTGTCTATATTCCTGAGCATAACCCAATGCCAGATGTGCGAAATACTCTTGGTCAGGGAAAAGCAGAAAACCCTTTTTTAAGTAAGGAAGTACTTTATCGGGATACTTATCTACCGTATAAGCAAGAATATAGCTCAGATATATTTTCCACCCTTCAGGATGGGGGGCAATAGTCTTGTTGATAAATTCGTCCAGTTTGTTCCATTGGCCGGTCTTACTGTAGTAATTTGTGTAAAATTCAGTCAGCTTAATTTCCTCGTGGACGAATCTTCTGGCTTTGTTAATATATTCTAATGCCTTGGGATAATCTCCGAGATCAACAAAATAATTGGCAGCACGCACAAAGCCAGAACCATAATTCATTATTAAACGGTTCATATTATCGTCCTTATACACTTTCTTATTGTCTATAGAACGGTAATTGTAAACCACATCAATATTATGTAAAAGTCGTTGTGGATCTATCATTGAATCGCCTGGGTTGGAAACAACTCGGGAGACCATACCTTCATTACGAACATAATCCTCAAAGTTTACAAAGCTCTCACAGGTAACTGCAAAATAAATTGGACGTTTACCATAATTATCTTTCACAATTTGCATAACCGCTAAATCGGAGATGCGATAGAAAGGTTCATCCTTTCTCCATTCAGCTGTTGGCGGAATATTCATTGTAAATCCCATAGCAGGATTTTCTGGAGGTCCTGGAATAACAAGAGGTTCTTCCACTCTACGAATGCTGAGGTCGTCTAATTGTTCGTCCGGAATATTAAATAAAATCCCTTCTTTGTCTCTTAGCTGTCTAATATACCAGGCAGTATTTAGTAGTGAGAGATTGGCAACGGAAACATCTTTACGGATTCCTTTCAGGCATTTGTTTTTATATTCCATCGCTTTAGCAACTGCTTCTTGGCTTTCCGCATTTGGATAAACATCTCTGGCAGAGTAAATATTCTCTTTAGAATAGGGATCTTTTACTGCTTGTGCATACCAGAGAGGAAAAGTATCATTATCACCATTAGTAAATATGATGGCATTTTCTTCCAGCGAATTAAGGAAATTTAGTCCGTAATCTAAAGCGATAAATTCCTGAGATCTATCATGAACTCTGTATTGTGTAATAAAATTACTTAGTGGTATTAAGCACATAAGAATTAACACAGCAATGCGAACAGGTTTACTTTTCCATAGGGTTACTAAGGTTAAGGCTCCAATTCCCAACCAGATAGCCCACATATTATAGGCAACCACAAAAAAGTAATCGCGGTCACGCACTTCGGCATTGGAAAGATTCATTACAAAAACCATAACAATAGTAGTAAGCAGAATCACGGATAAGAAATACCAAAAGCTGTGTTTATTTTTTCGAAATTGTAACATTGCTCCTGCTACGCCTAAGAAAGCAATAAATATATTGGCAACAGGTTTCAGCATATTGGAAGTGACCCCTATGAATTTAGTAAAAAATGGTTCATTCAACCATTGCATACTAAAATATCTTAAAAAATGATAATTAAGCTGGTCAGTAAAGAAATTACCTCTACGTTGAACAAAACTTGTATTGCCATATTGCTTTCTTAGAACATATTCTTGGAACATTTTCCAGTTACTTGGGTTGCCTTCGTTAATAAAAGGTCTCTCTGCAGCTCGAACCATTAAATATATATGCGATGAAAGTCCAACCAGTACTAAGGCAATTCCCAATAACCAAATTCTGCGGTCTAAAACCTTTTTTAACTCGATAAAGACAATTATGAAGGCTACAAGAGCGAAACCCATTTTGTCTAAATCATCAATTTGCATCTGTTTTCCGATAACGCCGAAAAAGAAATAACCAATTAGTAGAAAAATTGAGTAGACAATTAATTTGGGCCAGAAACTGCCACTTTTAATCCCTTGTTTCAATAGAGGGTAACAGACAATAAATAACATTGCTGGAGCTATTTGCAAGGCAGTTTGATGAACACAAAAACCCAGGAAAAATAGATAGGCAATCAATAGAAGAAAGTTCTGATGAGAAAAATCCCGGCTCTTTTGTACCCAGATTAAAGTAAGCCAAAAAATCAGGTTTACAAAGAAAACTAAACCCGAATACACTTCTGCTTCAATAGCATTCATCCAAAAAGTGAAAGAAAAAGCTGTGTAAAAAGCTGCTATCAAACCAGCAAAAATTGCTTCCCAAGATTTAACTTTCATCATACTAGTTAGCTGAATGGTTATAAGATATGTAAACATTACAGCTAAAGCACTAAAAAGTCCGGAAATAAACGCAGCAATCATTCCATGAGGAACAGCCCAACCAAAAATGGCAACTATCGCTCTTCCTAAAAGAATGTAAAAAGGATTTCCTGGGGGATGAGGAACACCTAAAATACTGATGCAGGTTGCGTATTCTCCACTATCCCAAAAACTCATAGTTCGTGCTTGAGTACACATATAAACTATTAAAGTAATAAGAAATACTCCAAAAGCAATCCAACGATTCCATTTTACCGGAACAATGTTTGTAGGACGAAGTGATTCATCGTCAATTATAACACGGGCAGCAGGTTTTTGATATTCCTTAGTTGTTTTTTGAGGTTCTTTCGCTTTTTGTAATTGCGCTTTTTTCTTTATTTCTTTTACATCCACTGTTTTTTCTCCTTTAATCTTTAAGTCCTGCTTTGGCATAGCTGGCTATTATTTGTTTTTGTGCCATAAAGAATAGTATCAAGATAGGGACGATGCTGAAAGTTGAAGCGGCCATCAATAAAGTAGTTTGAGTTGATGCTTCCTGATTAAAATAACTAAGCCCTACTTGTAAAACTCTCAATTCTGGTCTATTAGTCATAACTAATGGCCACATAAAACTATTCCAGCTTCCAATTAGCGAAAAAATTGATGCAGTAGCGATAACTGATTTGGAAAGAGGGAGCATAATTCTCCAGAGCATACCAAAAGTACTACAACCATCAATTGCAGCTGCATCAAAAAGTTCTTGAGGCAGGGATTTGAAATGCTGACGGAAAAGAAAGATAGTAAAAATATTCACACACCAGGGTACAATTAGTGCCTGATAAGTATCCAGCCAACTTATTTTATCCAATAAGACATAAGAAGATACAAGATAAATTGGCTCCGGAACCATCATCATACTTAAAAATAGATAGAAAAAGAAATCCCTTCCGAAAAATTCCATCCTGGCAAAAGCATAAGCTGCCAGAGGAGAAGTTATAAGTACACCCAATAAGGTGAAAAGGCTTACCAGAATAGTATTTTTAAAGTAGATGGCAAAAGGAACTTTGTTAAATGCTTTCACATAGTTCTGCCAGTGGAAATAAGGTACCTTAGTTATCTTTTTAACCTGGGAGCTGGGGACTTCTTTATATTCCTCAATTATCTTATCTTCTTCATTTAGAATATGAATAATGCTATTTTCACCTTTTTCCTGCACTAATAAGATTCTCTGTTCTTGTGTTCCATTATCCCAAATATAATATGTAACCCTAGGAATAAAAATACTCTCCTGTTTGTTAAATTCCGATTGAGTCATCAAAGAAGTGGAAAGCATCCACAAAAAAGGAATTATCATAGCCAATCCACAAATAATCAGGACAGCATAAATAATGGTCATTCGTAATTTTTCACCCATTTTCAACTTCCTTAATAGTTAACATGTTTTTCCAAACGCTTTTGATATATGGTTAAAGCAAGAATGATAATAAATAAAGCTAGTGCTACGGCACTTGCATAACCCATTTCTAAAGTATCAAAACCCTTTTCATAAATATAATATACAATTAGCTTGGTAGTATTTAAGGGTCCACCCTTATCCGTCATTAAATATACCTGCGAAAAGGTTTGAAAAGTGACAATAGTAGTCATTATCAACACATAAAAAGTAGTAGGTGAAACTAAAGGGAGAGTAATTTTGAAGAATTGTTTTATTTTACTGGCTCCATCTATATCAGCTGCTTCATAATAGACCTTGGAAATATTTTGTAAACCAGCAAGATAAATAATTGTATTGTAGCCCAGTCCTTTCCAAACAGTCATAATAATTATGGCAAAAAGGGCTTGAGATGGACCCCCAATCCAACCATGAAGATTAATACCTAATCCAGAAAACAGCATTTCAAAAATCCCTCTGGATTCCGATAACCATTTTTGAGGGGAAATACCAATGTATCCAATCAAAGTATTAATCAAGCCAGTTTGTTCATTGAACATTAATTTCCAAACAATGGATACCGCAACCAGTGAAGTTACATAAGGCATAAAATAGACAGTTCTGAAAAGACCCTTCAGGGCTTTTATGTTATTTAAAAGAACAGCAAAAAGCAAAGATAGTATAATACTTGCAGGAACAACAATAATAACCAGCCAAATAGTATTTCCCATAGATCGCCAGAAAACTTCATCTTTTAACATAGTTGCATAATTCATTAATCCAATAAATTTGCCAGTTCCTTTTATAGACCAATCGAAAAAGCTGATAATAAAGCTCATAACGATTGGTATCAAACGAAAAGCCATTAGCAAAAATAATGCAGGGAAAATGTAGAGATAGGGTGAAATTTTCCATTTCGCTTTCATGCTGTAGTTTCCTTTGTTTCTTTCTGCAGATTATTACGGGTGCGAAATTGTTTATAGTCAATTCCCAGTTTGGCACATTTATTATATAAATTTTCTCTGGTGATGCCACTAATTTTTGAAGCTTTACTGAAATTGCCATTACATTGGGAAAGCAATTGATTTAAATAACGACGCTCAAAATTCTGCTTGGCAGATAACCAATCACCATATTCTTCTTGCTGGAAAGCATGCGAAATCATATTTGTTGAATTAACAATATTTTCCGGTAGATCTTCAGGTAAAATAACATTATGCTCGGCTAAAATAACAGCATGCTCAATAACATTTTTCAGCTCTCGTATGTTTCCCATCCAGGAATAATTCAATAAAATAGACATTACTTCAGGAGAGAGTTTTAGCTCCCCCTTATTATATTTATTACAAAATTCATTAGTGAAGGCATAAGCGAGCACTTTAATATCGTCTCTGCGTTCTCTTAAAGGAGGAATATGGATTTTAAAAACATTTAAGCGATAATATAAATCTTCTCTAAAGGTGCCATTGGCAACGCATTCCCCAATATCTTTGTTTGTAGCTGTAATAATTCTTACATCTGTATGAACATCTTCTTCACCACCAACCATACGGAAAAAACCTGTTTCCAGAACCTTCAGTAATTTAACCTGAAAGGAAAGTGATGTCTCTGTTATTTCATCCAGAAAAAGAGTTCCGCCATTAGCTTCCTGAAAATATCCAATTTTATCGCGATAAGCATCTGTAAAAGCACCTCGCTTATGACCAAAAAGTAAACTTTCCAATAGAGTTTCGGTTAAACTGCCACAGTTCACTGTTACGAATTTTTGGTGTTTACGCAAGCTGTTACGATGAATTAAATTGGCGAAAACACTTTTTCCTACTCCCGTTTCTCCTGTTATTAAAGTGGAAGTATCCAGTTTGGCAATTTTTCTCACTGTTTGCATAATTGATTGAATTGCAGGAGAATTACCTATTATCAAATCTGTTTCAATATCAGTATCAATTAAAGCGCTAAGCCGTTTATTTTCAGCTATTAGCCATTGAGTTTGTAGTATTTTTTCTACTTGGATATTGATAATATCAAGATCACGAAAAGGTTTTACCAGATATTCATTGGCTCCTAATTTCATAGCAGCAACAGCTGTTTCAATTGATGCTTGACCACTGATAGCAATAACAGCTGTGTGAGGATAACTTTGAGTAACATATTGAATCAGATCAAGTCCATTTTCTCCTGGAAGGATAAGGTCTATGATAGCAATATGATAACCGTAATTATCCAGAAGCTCTTTCCCTGCTTTTAAACTTGTAGCGGTATCCACCTTGTATTTATTCTTGAGCTGAAGCTCAAAAAGCTCCAAGGTCTCAACGCTATCGTCAACAATTAGAATTCTGGGTTTACTTGTTTCATTCATATCAATTTTACCATAGTAACCAGTTTGGCATTTTCATATTTCAAGTCAACCTTAATATCTTGATTGAAACTGAAAAATTCGGGAGGAAGGTTCAAATCTGATATATCAGCAAGATAATTGCTTCCATTAATAAAGATTTTTAGCCCCTGCTGATTTACAAATATTTGCATTGATATTTGGCCTTCAGGTATATGTTCAGTGATAAACATCAAAAAAGATTCAAACCATTCACTTAAAGCGATAGGTGTAATTTTCCCTAAGATCTCTTTTTCGTAATAATGCGGAGTGAAGATAAAGCGGTGTTTGATCTCCAGGTAGTTATGCAAAAAGTTAAGTTCTGCATCTAGCCAGGTATTAAGAGGTGTTTTTGAATTTCCACCACCACGAATTTGAATCGCCTCCCAAGTTTCTTGAAGGAGGTCTTCTAATTTTATACCGGCCTTATAAATCTGTTCTGCTTCATCACAATTAACTTGCTGTTTGAGGCGATGAACATAACCTAAAATCAGGTTTAAGGGAGTTCGGATATTATGAATTAGTCCTTCAAGAATAGCGGGAGGCAAATCTTTCATCTTATTTATGAATCCTTTGGTATGTAGCAAGCCCTTTGGCAAAGATACTCATTGCTTTTTTCAGATCTTCTTGGCAAAGGATATATGCTAAGCGAAGTTCATTTTTCCCAAGCCCTTCAGTTGCATAAAAACCGTCTCCAGGAGCTGCCATAACTGTTTCATTATCAATTTGAAATTCCTTAAGCATCCAAATGATGAAATCCTCAGAATTTTCAATGGGTAGCTTTACATTAATATAAAAAGCTCCTTCAGGTTTCCGGCAAACAATACCGGGGATTTTATCCAGTTCACTCATAACCAGATCTCGACGAGATTGATATTCAGTTCTTATTTGTTCAAAATAGCTATCAGGTAAATTAATACCTGCATTGGCAGCTAATTGATCAACCGTAGGAGGACAAAGTCGTGCTTGGGCGAATTTTAAAACGGAAGCCATTAATTCCTTATTTCTACTAACAATACAACCAATTCTTGCACCACAGGCACTATAGCGTTTAGAAACACTATCCACTAATATGGCATTTTCTTCAAAATCTGGAACATCTAAAACACTTGTATGAGTTAAACCATCATAAATAAATTCACGATAGACCTCGTCAGATATGAAAAAGAGACCTCTGCGTTTTGCTAATTCGGCAATGCGGAATATTTCATCGTTACTATATACAGTTCCTGTAGGATTTCCAGGATTGCAAAGCATAATGGCTCTAGTTTTATTTGTTATTTTGGCTTCAATAGTAGAATTATCAGGAAGAGCAAAACCATCTTCTGCGTAAGTAGTGATGGGAACCAAATTTATTCCAGCCATTGTAGCAAAACCGTTATAATTGGTATAAAATGGCTCGGGAACCATTATTTCATCTCCAACTTCACAAACAACCATCATCGCAAAAGTAATTGCTTCACTTCCTGCAGTTGTAACAATAATATCATCTGGCTTAACTTCAATTCCACAACGCTTATAATATTTAACTAAGCCCTCTCTATAAAGATCAAGACCTTGCGATGGACCGTAAGCTAAGATCTTATCTGAAAATTCGTGATACGCCTTTAGCATTTCTGGAGGAGTATGTAGATCAGGTTGACCAATATTTAAGTGATAAACTTTAATTCCTTTTGCTTTAGTGGCATTGGCTATGGGATTGAGTTTTCGAATAGGAGATGCTTGTATCTCCCTTGCTCTTTTGGATAGTTCCATTTTTTGCATCCTTATTATTATATTTTTCTTCTGATTCCTTTATTTAAAAGAGCAGAAAAAAGACAAGGAAAATTTTGTTACGGGAGAGGATTTATCAAGCTATTCTTTTGTCACAAGGTGGGTTGAAGTCCTCGTTAATAACAGCTATAAGTTCATAACCTACTGTATAAGATAAAGGTATAAGAAGTTTTGCAGAGAAACGATCAGATCTCGTTTTTCCTGTTATATAACAAAGTTATGGGCGAAATTATATGCTTCGGGAGTATCTATATCCATCCACTGATTTGCTTTATTTAGCATCACCACTTTAATCCTTTTTAAAGAGATCAATTCAGTTATCGCGTTACTGATAGATTCATTACCTTTTTGCACTGATTTTTCTACTGCAGTAAAGAAATCAGGTTCCAAACGGAATATGCCACAATCGAGAGCATTATAATTATCAAGTTCTTTTCCAATAGCGATTATATAATCATCTTCGGTAAGTACTTTTGTAGCATCGTCTACATCAAAGTTTTCGGAGATAAAGGGATCCGTTAGCAGTAAATTAATTCTTTCAGGAACTTCCACTATTTTTTTAAGGGCTTCCATTTTTACCAGGTGATCAGACATCGAAAGAAGAAAGGGTTCGTTATTAATATAGTCCTTTGCTTTATAAACTGAAAGAGCATTACCGCGTTCCCATTCAAGGTTTTCCACTAAAGTAACAGGTAAGGTAGGTGGATCATTTTGCAAATAGTTAGCAATATAATCTTTCTTAAAACCAACCACTATAATCAGTTCTGAAATACCAGCCATTTGCAGTTGTTGAATAATAGTGGATAGAATAGTTCCTTTTTTATAGGGTAGAAGGGTTTTAGGAATTTGTTTTGTGGTTTTCCAAAGCCGACTTCCAAATCCAGCAGCGATAATTACACCTTTCAAAATTTAAGCTCCATTTTCGTGACCACCTTCATAGTAAAGTTGTTCCATTTTTTCTACAAAGCGGATACTGGCTTTTCCATCAAGTCCATAGAAAAAGCGTTGACGGTATTCATCTGCTTTAGTTTTCATTTCTTTAGTAGGATTCAGGGCTTTTTCAATAGCAGTTTGCAGTTGTTTTCCGTTTTGGATATGAGGAAAAGCCCCTTTTAAAAATTCTCTGTTATCAATTTCCAATAGGGGTTGGCCGTCAGAATGGTTTAATCTATCACAATCAAGATCATATACAATCCCGAATTTATTTAGAGCAATGAAATCGAATACTGTACTGGAAGCTTCACTTAAAACAGTATCAGCAGCTGCATAATAAGGCACAATATTAAATTCTGTAAAAGGCAAAAGCACAGAATGAGGATATTTTTTTACCCTTTTTTCAAAAATACGATGTTGTTTATGCGGGGCATATTTTCCCATCCAACTATAGGGATGTAGTTTTATTATCAGATTATAGTTTCTGGTTTGGTCAAAGATATCATCTTTTATTTCGTACATACAGGTGGGCTTATAAGTAGGAGCAAACAATACTGTTTTTTTAGCAGGATCTAATCCCCATCGTTCTAATATTTCTTCTCTTTTGAATTTACCCTGAAAATAAAAGTCTAGCTTAGGTAAGCCAATCAGATGGACTTCACTTTTTTCTAAATATGGGCATTTTAACAGGGACTCAACCCGATGTTTACCTTCTACAAATATTTGATACTTAACTCCCGGAGTGCGTGCCAAATTGCGATAGAGAATATTTTTTATCCCGGTTCCATGATTCAAAAAAATCAATAGAGTTTTGCCATAGTCCTCTGCATTCCGAAGGGTATCGCCAGAAATAACAATATCGAAACCTTTAGTTTCATTGGTAAAACGATAACCGAGATTTTTCCAGTCCTCAATTATTCTATTGCGATAAGGAAATTCAAAGATGAAATACTTGATTTTTTCCATATCCAAGGAGAACCAGATATCGTATTTTTCATCGTTTAGCAACAGGTCTATAATAGGATCAAAAGCTGCTTTATGGTAAGCATAACCAATTCTAAACAGGAGTTTTATCTTCTTCATTTACCGTATTTTCTTTGGTATTTACAACTATTAAAATAAGTATGGAGGCAAGCTCCATACTATATATTTACATTTCGTTATAATACTCCAAACCAAGATGAGTGATAAGATTTTCCTTCATCATATATCGCAAAGTATTTTTCAGCTTCATTTGTTGAATGAAAAGATCGTTTTCAGGATAGAGTCCAGGAGCCGTCATAGGTGATTTCCAGAAGAAAGATAGCCATTCTTGTACTCCAGACATTTCACAACGCTGTGCCAAATCAATAAATAAAATCAAGTCTAATAAAACAGGAGCAGCTAAAATGCTATCTCTGCACAGGAAATTTATCTTTATTTGCATTGGATAACCAAGCCAGCCAAAGATATCTATATTATCCCAACTTTCTTTATTATCACCACGAGGGGGGTAGTAATTAATCCGCACCTTATGATAAAGGTCTTTATAAAGTTGAGGATATTTTTCAGGTTCCAGAATCGTCTCCAGTACTGAAAGTTTGCTAACTTCTTTGGTTTTAAAGCTGTCAGGATCATCTAAAACTTCACCATCTCTATTACCTAAAATATTAGTTGAGAACCAACCCTGGATACCAATCATTCTTGCTTTCAGACCGGGAGCGATGATAGTTTTCATTAGGGTTTGGCCTGTCTTAAAATCTTTACCACCAACGGGTACTTTTTTCTCTTCTGCTAGTTTCCTTAATGCCGGAATTTCCAAATTTAAATTCGGAGCACCATTTAAAAAAGGAATTCCCATTTGTAAAGCAGCATAGGAATAAATCATTGAAGGAGCAATTGCTGGATGGTTATCTTTCAAACCTTGTTCAAAACTTTCAATGCTATTATGAATAGGATCAGCTTCTAAATAGACTTCTGTAGATGCAGCCCAAGCCATAACTAGACGGCTGCAATTTTTCTCTTCTTTAAAGCGTTTGATATCTTCCATCAACTGATGAGCTAAGTTCATTTTATTAGTGCCGCTTTTAACATAAGTGCCATGTAATTTCTTCACATATTTATTGTCAAAGACAGCTTTATGGGGCTTCAGTGAACGCAATTCTGGTTCAATTTTATCCAACAGTTCTTTATCCAAAACTCCTGCTTTTAAAGATGCTTCATAGGCATCGCTTTCAAAAATATCCCAAGCTAGAAATTCAATATCCTGTAAATCTGCAAGCGGGACAAAATCCTTTATTAACGGGGTTCTATTTTCTGTCCTTTTCCCTAGACGGATGGTTGACATTTGAGAAACGGAACCGTAGGGTTCGGAAATGCCTTTTTTAATTGCCTGAACACCAGCCACAAAAGTTGTGCTAACTGCACCTAAACCAACTAAAAGGACACCAAGTTTGCCCTCGGCGGGTTTTATTTCATTACCTCTAAGCATTGTTTTTCTCCTTACTAATATTTGCATATTTTGAGTCACTAATAATTAAATTGTACTGATGTCAAGTACAATCCGCAATGGGAAAATTTGCATATATAATTGGGAGATCTTTTTCAGCTAAAACAGTATGTAACCCTCTATACAATAAAATGAAAATAACTTGAGTAATATAACAGTTACGAGGGAAAATACGATAATAGTCTATTATGGGAAGATAAGAAATTATTCGGAATTGTAAAAAAGAGGTTTACAACAGACATTGCCGATATTCATTGCCAAAGTGAGGAATTCAGCTTATATTATATATAAGTATTTTGTTGAAAATGAGTATAAAAGGCTGGGGAAGAGTTTTGGAGCATGAGACTAATTTTAAGGACAGCTTAGAAAATGTATTAGTATTCATCGGTTAGATAGAGAAGAAGGACTTTAATTAATATAAACACAGATAAAAACTAGTGAGGACACCAAAGATGATTAAGGACTTAAACGAAGTAGATTTTGACAAGGCAATTGCCGGAGACAAAGTTATAATTGACTTTTGGGCACCCTGGTGTGGTCCCTGTAAGATTTTCTCGCCCACTTTAGATGAGATTGATAAAGAGGTTGCTGACCTTACAATCTATAAAGTAAATGTGGACAACTATCCTGCCTTAGCTGGTAGACAAAATGTTCACAGTATACCTACTCTGTTGTTTTATCGTAGAGGTAAATTAGTAGATAGCTCAATAGGAGTAGTATCAAAAAGTGTGATTTTGCAAAAACTGGAACGAATGAACGATTAAATCAAGATATTACTTGTCAGTTCAGGGCACTTGAAAATAATGGTGTCTTGAGAAAATTCTTACTCAAGAGGAATATTAAGTGCCCAATCATAAGCTAAAAAATAGAATAGAATATGTAAGTTTCAGAATAGCACTTGCTGGATTGAAACTTTTACCTCCTGAAGCAGCAAAAGCTGTATTAAAAGGCTTGTTTTGGTTTGGGGGTTGGGTTATAGGTATTCGCAAAAATGTTGCGTTACAACAACTTAGTAAGATTTTTCCGGATAAAAACAGCAAAGAGAAAGCTGCTATTATCAAAAAACTATATCGTAATATGGCATTATCCATTTATGAGTGCTACCTAATGGATGATGAAACACTATATAAAAATATCCGAATAGAAGGTAGAGAGTTTATAGAAGAAGCATTATCCCTGAAAAGAGGAGCAATATTTGCCACAGCTCATTATGGAAATTGGGAAGCGGCAAGGATTTTACCTAAAGCAGGAATTCCAATAAGTGGTATTGCTAAACCCCAAAGAAATGTTCTATTTGATAAATATACTAATACAATACGCGAACGATGTGGGATGCGGATAATCAATATGAAACGTGGACTTAGGGATATAGTCCACGAATTTAGAGAGAATCGTATTGTAGCAATTCTTATCGATCAAAATGCAGGTGGATCAGGTTTGTTAATGAATTTTTTAGGTTTTCCCGCTTCTCACTGGAAAGGAGTTGCTAAACTCTCTTTGCGCTATAGAGTTCCTATCGTTCCCTGTTTTGCTCGCAGGTCGGAAGATGATAGAATAGTTTTTGAATTCTTTCCTGTTATCTTGCATAATGATTTAGATGATAAGGAAGAAAACTATAAGATTGTTCTAGAAGAAGTAAATAAAATTCTTGAACATCAAATCAGAGAACATCCAGAACAATGGTTTTGGGTACATTTAAGATGGAAACATTCCTACGATATGCTTGCCTAAGGGTTGTTTTCGCATCCTGAAATAGCTATGGAGCAGTTATATGTTTATAGATCATCGATATGAAGTTTTAGAACATCTGGGGACAGGTGCATGGGCTAATGTATATAAAGTTCGCGATATTCGCAGCGGAAAACTTTATTCTTTAAAGCTTTTCCAATATGTCTCTTCAGATGATTTATACTCGCGTTTCAGCGCTGAAGAAATGCATCATATAACTCGTCTTGAACATCCCAATCTTAGTCATACTGTCGATTTTGGGCATGTTGCAGATCATATTTATTATATCAGTGAATATTTTGAGGGTAAACCGCTTACTGGTGTCAAATTCACTAAAGCTAAATTAGGCCAAATTTATGATATTGCTATTCAGATATGTTATGCTTTGCATGCTTTACACACTCAAAATATTCTGCATAAGGACTTGAAACTGGAGAATGTATTGTATAGGACGGAAGGGAATACAATTATTCTTAAGCTGATTGATTACGGTTTTTCCAAAGTTGATACTACTAAAGATTCACAGGCAGTTTCGGGAACATTACCTTATCTTGCTCCTGAAATTTATTTGGGAAAACCCGCTAGCAAGGCTAGCGATTTTTATGCCTTGGGAGTAATTTTATATAAACTTACTACCGGTAGTTTTCCTTTTAGTGTGGATCAAATAAACGCACTTATTACTGGTGGTAACCAATATTTTATTCCCAGTTTTCCCAGTGAACTGAATAAAGATATTCCTCTTTCTCTGGAAAAGTTTATATTACGTTTACTAGATCAAAATCCTGATAACCGCTTTGCTAGTTGCGAAGAGATTGTGCATTACATAAATCGGACTCAATCCTTCCAATATCCTTTCTCGGTGTCCTGGTCTATGATAAACACCTTACATTTTAATAGTTATCTTGTTCGGGATAAATATTCACATCAGATTTTAGATTACATTCCTGCAGTAGAAAAAGGAAATGGGAAAATTATATCAGTAACTGGAGGAGATGGATTAGGCAAAGATAGTATTATCTCCTTATTCCGCTATCATTTATTAAGCGGTAAGTACTTTATTTTTGATTACACCTGTTCCAAAAGCGATCATGAGGCATTTTTTGCTTTAATAAAGGAATTTGTTCAATCTCTAAGTCCCGAGGAACTTCAGGAATACAGTGGGTTGAAAACGATTTCTGAAAAATTCCGTTGCTATTTATTTGGTTCAGAACAGGAAGCCAAAACTGTAAGCCAGACAAGTAGTGAATTGAAGCTTGATTTTGAATCTGTAAAAAGTTTGCTTATAGACCTTTCAATTAATAAACCTATTATTTTTATCATTCGCAACTTCCAGTATGTGCATCATAATACGATTGATTTTATTAATTTTATGTCCTCTTATATTGTTAAACACCGTATAATGATTGTTATTACCTGTAACGATTATAATAAAATAAATCAGATAGACCATACAGTGCTAATGAACATCCCTACTCTAAATTTGGATGAAAGCCGGAACTATATCAATCGTTTGCTATCCGGTTTTTCCTCTTCTGACAATAGAGATAGTGTTCCTGAAGAACTAATTAATGAAATATATAGACGCTCTGCAGGGAATCCTTACTTCATTGTGGAGATATTGATTGATCTTATGCAAAGAAGAAGGCTATATTACGATAAAATGTTACACTATCCTGCCGATCTTTCTGATTATCAATTATCATCTCGTTTATTGCAATCAATTCACTCGCGCTTGAGTCACCTAAAAGATGTAAATTATTTACACTTGCAGAAACTAAGCGTAGTGCAAACTCCTTTAACCCGAGAATTGATAATCTATATTTTAAAAATAAAGGATTCTGAACTTTATTCTCTATTGAATGATGGTATATACCACGAAATATTAAAGAAACAGGGCAAAAACTACTATTTTACTTTTCAGGAAGCTAAACAGCGTTTATTTAATGAATGCAGGGATAAAACACATAAATTAGTTTCTAAACGCGTTCTTAAGTTTTATGCGGATGAGATTATTACAGATTTTGAAACTTGCCGTGGTCTGATTGCCAATGCTTTTCTGGCCAACGATCTGATTTGCGCTCGCTTATATTATCTTAGATACTATGATATGCTCAATCAGGAAAATGAACAAGAACAAGCTTTTTTTGCAATTTTAAATGTTTTAAATCTGGATTTTAATCCTGAATTGTCTATCTCTCTAAAAGACTTAATTTCTGATGTTAAAAAATTGCAGGAAAAAATGGAATTCACGGGATTCTATGAACGAGCTAAGTTCATAATTCAGGAATTGATGAATTTACCTGATTTTTTCGAGAAATACTATCTTTTGGGGACCATAAATATTTTGGCAGAAAATATCCAGAAAGCCCTGGAATACTTTAGCATAGGTGAGAGGAATATTATTACAGGAAGACAGCAATTATTACTCTGGCTTGCCTATGCTCAGGTCTTTGCTAAAATTGATCCCTCTAAAATGATATTATATGTCGATAAAGCGCTGAAGCAAGATATGACCTTGGAATTGCATATTGCTTTTGTTGACCGTTTGGCAGTCTATCATTCGTTAATGAAAAATTGGGATATGGCGATCAAAACTATAGCTGATTTTTTGGAAAAATTACCTCCTGAACACAATACTGATGTTATGTATCGGTTGATTGTGATACACAATGATTTAGGCGTTTTTTACAGTAATCAGAAAAATATTGATGAAGCGGATGAACACCTCTTTACTGCTTTAAATATTTCCAGGCGATATAACATAAATCGCTATTTGGGCCTTATTTATAATAATATATCAGATTTATATCTGAAACAAGGGCTTACGGTTATTTCTGAACACTATTCGGAATTAGCTTATAAATATTCTGATGAACTCAATTTTGCTATGTCTAAAGCTCTGTCTCTTTTAAATCAAGGTGAAGCAAAAATAAAGATGGGAGATTTTGTTACCGCTGAACAAAGACTTTTAGAATGCGAGGCATTAGTTCTTTCTAAGGAAAGCACAAACTACTTGCAATCGGTTAAAAGAAACCTAGCATTAGCTAAAAGTAAGATAAAGGGTTTTGGCCATTATTTCAGTTTCATTATGGATAATGAACCAGAACTGATCAGTTGTCGGATAAAAGAATTGAATCCTTTAGTGAAGACCTATTTTTATTATCTGCATGAAATTGGAAATGCGAAGAAATTAAGGCGTTTGTTATCGAAAAATGTACATATAAACTATAAACATATACATGAAGAGGAATTCTATCATAATGCTTTGGCCCTAGCTTCTATGGCAGAAAAGGACTTTGAGGGTGCTTTAAATGAACTGAAAATCGCTTTGCGTCATGCCGGAGAAATTAATAACAATTATGCGATTGCGGTATTCTATGTATTACAAATCCGCTGTTACTATGGTTTAAAAGATGTAGAACGAGCCAGAGAACTAACTGAATTAGCTCTTCCCAAAATAAAGGAAAACCATTATCGCTATTGGGAATGCGAATTGGCTGTTTTGGCGCTTAAAATTGATCTTTTAGTTCCCGATATACCTTTAAGATCAATATTGAGAAAAGTGAATGAATACCTTGATGCTTGGTCTAACTATGAATACTATCAATTGAATGTAGAGCTCTACCAAGTAAAGATACAGATATTTATAGAATTGAAACAGGAAGAACTGGCAGAAGCTGAATATGCAAACTACAAAAAGTATCTGGAGAATATCACAGAAAATATCAGAGCTGATGACCGACAGAATTATCTGAGTATAAATCTCTATTATCTGAATAATCTGCGTAAGTTTAATCTGTTACCCATTGCTTCCAGAACGAAAGACCTGATGAAAAAATGGAACGAGATGCTATTTAATATTACTAATATCAACAGTATTGATAGGATCAAGTTTCTTATAGAGAAAGGCCTGATTCAAGTATTCTCGCCTTGGCAGTTTTATCTGATGAAATATTCTTCCAAAGTATCTTCCTATACCTGTTTCCAGAGCTATAATACCGGAAAAGAAAACACTTTCAATACAGAACTTTTACCGTATATAGAAAGAGCATTTAAAATAGACAACCTCGTAATCCTTGAACAAAATAATCTGCATTTTATGGTTGTCCCTTTTCAGATTGGTTCAAAAAGAATTGGTTTTCTGCTGCTATCGGATAAGAGTGAAATGCCTTTTACGAAGCAAGAAATGTCTCTTATGCGAGATATGAAACAACATTTGGCTGCTCTATTAGTAAGAATAGAAGATTTTAGCCAGATTACTTTACGCATACAAAAGATGAACCAGCTGATGGCTATAACACACGAATTGATGCGGATTGTAAATATAAACGAATTGGAAAGAGCCATAGTATCTGCCTGCATTGATTTTACTAATAGTACAAGAGGTTTTCTGATTAAGCGTGATAGTGATGGAGCGATAATATATACCGTGCAGCTCAATGCAGCAAAACAAATTCTGCCCACGGTATCTGGAGTTAGTAAAACTGTTTTAAGTTTGTCTCAAAACACTCAGGAAATTGTCTCCACTTTCAATGCCGTGGAAGATAATCGTTTTAAGAGTGCGATAAGTGTTCAGGATTATGTTTTGCACACGATCTTCTGTGCTCCCATAATTGTAGACAACAATGTGTATGGCTATATCTATCTGGATAACTTGAATGATAATAACCGCGAAATGTATCTGAATACAGAAATAATAAAGCTGCTATTGGAACAAATTACAATTGCTCTGAAAAATGCTATGCTCTATGAAAACTTACTGCAAAAGAATAACGAGCTAAATACATTTGAAACGCTGAAAGACGAATTTATGGCAATAGTATCTCATGAATTAAATACACCGCTAACAACTTTGCAGGGATATGTTACGAGATTAAAAAGAAATCTTTTTGCTGATGAAGAAGAAAAGAAAGATATTATCAACAAAATTGAGAATTCAGTGAAGAAAATCATTCTCACTATCAACGATATTACTACTATGAATACCTATAATTTAGCCAAGTCGTTGCCCTTTTCCACTCTATCTGTGCAGGAAATATTGGAAATTATCTATCAGGAAGTCCAAATTCTTTCTCGTAAACGTAAGATGTTCATAAAATTGGAAATTGAAAAAGACTTACCTCCGATTAAAGCAAATTGGGAAGCGTTTCATTTAATGATTTATAATCTGGTTCTAAATGCCATTCGTTTTACCAACGATTTCGGGACTGTGATTATTGGAGCTCGTAAATCTGCTTTTCAAAGCGAAAAGATTGACGGTAAAGAGTCATTAGTTATTTATGTACAAGATAATGGAATCGGAATTCCGGAATACCAATTGAAGAATGTATTCAGAAAATTCTATGAACTGAACGAAATCTATGCTCATAAATCTGGAACTATAGAATATCGTAGTAGCGGTTTGGGTCTTGGACTGGCTACATCCAAACGCATTGCTGAATTGCATTCTGGTAAAATCTGGATAAAAAGTAAGGAAAATGAAGGAACAACTGTATTTGTTACAATACCAATAAAACAAAGTAAATAGGTGAAATAAACAACTTATGAAACGATATATTATAATGATGTTATGCCTTGTCTTGATGTGTATTTGTTTTGCTGAATCTGTAGGAAAAAAGAGCAGCCCTTCTTTGTTGGCAGTAAGTAATAGCGAAACATACGCATATCGTTATATTGTAGAACTTTACGATGCAGGTGATGCTTACAATCTGAGTAAAGAAATTACTCTGTTTAAAGCTACCTATCCAGAATCGGTATATTTACCCTATATAAGGTTGATTGAAGGTAATCTTGCTATGGAAAGTGGAAATTACACTAAAGCGATAGAAATATATGAACTCTTACTGAATATCGACCTTGTTCAAAATGTGCGTAATGATATTTTGTTGAATTATGCTTATTGCCTGAGTGAGTTAAAACAATATGATAGAGCATTCAATATATTACAGCGTTTGGATAGTGAAACAGTAAATCCAGTGTATATCGAATTATCAAATAACTTGAGAGGAGATATATATTTTCATTTAGGGCAGTTCTATTCTGCCGAAAAGGCATATAAAAGAGCAATGGTAGCATTTCCTGATAATGAGGGTATCCGTTTTTCCTTGTTTTCTACTTATTTGGCTTTAGATAAAGATGATGATGCCTTGGAACTGCTGAAAGCAATAACTCCTGAAAGTGATTATTATTATAAATATATAGGTAGCTGGCTGGGATATCTATTAGATAATGAACTTTATGAAGACTTTGATAGATTTGTTGAAGAGCAGAAACTAGAGGATATCACTTCTAATCTGGATATTATAGATATCAGAATTCGCAGAGCTTTGCACATAGGTGATTTTGAAAAAACATCTCAACTTCTGCAAAAAATTACAATTGAATCTCCTCAGTTTCAATATTATCAGGCACTGGTTCTGATAAATGCAGGTAAAGAAAAGCAAGCTGATTCTCTATTGGCTTTGCTTGTTTCCTCTGCTAGACCAGAAATTTCTGTTCCGGCTTATATGGAAAGGGTAAAACTATTATTCAAAAAGAATCCTAAAGCTGCAATTGAGCAGCTGAACAGCTATTTGAAACAAACTCCCAGCGACTTTATGAAAGCCGAATTATATTACACTATGGGCTTTTTCTATTATAATACAGGTAACTATTCTGAGGCAATCAGACATTTAGGAATAGCTCGCCATTATGAAACAAGCCGCGAGCTTTGTAGTAGAATAGATATTCTGATAGCAGAAGCATTCTATGCATCTGGAAATAACGATTTGGCTAAAGATACATTCAATCGCTATCTTAATCTTTATCCATATGGCAGCAGAAGAGATAAGGCATATTTCTATCTTGGCTATATGAGCTTTCAGGAAAAGGATTATACCCAAGCCAAGGTTAACTTTCAAATGCTTCAAGAGCAATATCCAAATTCCCCCTATTGTAATGATGCAACTTTCTATTTGGCAGAGATGGATTTCTATTTAGCAAACTACAATCTAGCATTGGAAAATTACCTTTATTTGTACAGTAAAAAAGTAGATAATGAAGTAGTTGCTTTACGCATTACACAAGTATATTACTATCTGGGAGATTATGAAAAGAGTGAAAGTTATATAGCAAATTTAGTTCCTAGCTATGATACCTGCATCTTAAAAGGGAATATTATGCTGGTAAAAAAGGAATATGAGAAAGCTATAGACCAATTTTTACAAGCAGAGAAATATGCTCCAGATAATTTAAAAACAATAGAAGCGAAGAGCTATCGGGCTTTGTGCTTATATCAGATGAAACATTTTAAAGAAGCATCAGCTTTGTACCTACAACTTTCTGGGCAAAAAGAAAGCCCAGATACATATCTTTTCCTAGCTGCTAAATCGGCTTATGCTGCTAAAGATTATCATTTGGCTCTGGAATTATACAATTCTTTTATAGATAAATATCCGGAATCAACGCATTTTTTGGAAGCGCTTTCCAATATTGCCAATACCTATTATAATATGGGTAATTACGATAGAGCTATTAATGACTGGATAAATATCTTAACCAGGTTCAGAAACCAAACAAAATTTACCGATAACCAACTGGCAACTATACAGGATGCCTTAATTGGTTTGGAATTGGCTTTACAATATGTAAACAAAGAAGATCTTCTAGCGGAATTGCTAGTTTTGCCAGATACTTTTTTCAGCGAATATATCAAATTCGAATTGAATTATATTCTGGTGAAAGTTTATGCAAACAAAAAACTCTGGGCAGACCTTATTGCCAGTGCCGAGAAAATGAAAGAGGATTTTCCCCAATATAGGCAAGAAGATGTGGAATTGTTGATGGCTACAGCTCTTATTGAATTGAACGAATATACAAAGGCAGATTCATTGCTATCCGAATTGTATGCTGAAAGTAGAAATAACGATACTTTACTGAAATGGGCAGAACTCGAATTTATTACAGGAAATTATGAATCAGCTTTGGAAAAATACAAACTAGCTTATAAAAACAATCCTAATAGTGAAATTTGGGTTAATATGCTAAAATGTTCAGAAGCGAATAATTATAATGAATTTGATCATCTATGGACACTAGGAATAGACTTTCTGGAAAATTGCCCTGAAGTAAATGTTTTCCGCATTCGCCAGCTCTATTATACTGAACATTTTGAAGAAGCAAATCAGCTTGCAGAACACCTTATTAATTATAGTTTATCCACTTTTGATCATGCTACAGCTTTTTTAGTGATGGGGATGATTAATTACAGAAAAGGAGAATATCAAACGGCAATTTCTACCTTAAGTAAAGTGGTAATGCTCTTTCCAGAACATAAAGATATTTGTAGTAAAGCAATAAACTATATAGTTCGTTCTCTTCTTGATTCGGGAGCATATACAGAAGCGGAAGCGTTTTTTATTCAACATGAAAACGAATTGACGATAACTGACAAAACAGAATTGACAGAACTTTTGGAGGGAATATAATGAAACGCTTCTTTTTAACTCTTGCCTCAATCCTTACTCTTTCATTATTGATAGCTCAAACTCAGGAGCTTCCCGATTTAACAATTAGCGGTGAGAGTTCCTTTAAACCCTATCTACATAAACATTCTTTACTATTTGACCATTCACTTGTTATGGGGGATAGCTTGCCTGCTTTTATTCCCCCAGCTGTTTCTACTAACGAAAATAGAAGCGAAAGCTATACTATGCAGCATCGATGTTATCTTCAATTTGAAGGTAATGTAGATTATGGATTCAATAGTTTCATCAGTTATTATCCAACCAGTGAAGTGTTAAATGCTCTAACCTATACTTTAGATATGTGCTCTCCTGTTTCGAAACTGTTATCTGTTCATAATAAACTCTTCTTAGGGACGGAATTCAGTTCTAAGCTTCCTCTCTCTTTTCGGCTCCAAAATGTTTCCTCGCATGCTGATGATTTTGATAATACTCTTTTAGATTTTACTGTTAGCCATCATAGACCCATTGTTTCCATAGGAGATTTCATTTTAAAAGATATTTCTGCACAACTTGGATATAGTTATCTATACCAGCAAAACCTGGGTAGTTCTTATAAAGGTAACTACTTAAATTTATATCTTGCCTCACGCTTGGATGTTGATCCAGTGGATATAAAAGCGAAAATCCTTACCAGAGAAGGGGATGTAGGATTCCAACTATCTACAAATGCTAAAGATGAGTATATGAATATTTCCAGATTAGGGGTTAGTGTATTAGCTGATGAATATACTTTCATCCCTTCTTTAGAATTTCTTTATCGTTCTCCTATTCAAAAGTTCGGTGTAGTGAGTATTGCTAATGAACCGCTGTTAGAAAGCAATACTTTTCTTTCCCATATGGAAGAAAATCCCTGGATAGCTTTTGATGATGGACATAAGCTAAAGAAAATACCGCTTAACTTCAAATTAGGTTTAGAATACCTATATCCCGAAAAAATGAATTTCACTTTAGCCTATCTAACCATCAAGAATAATAGTCGTTACGAAATAGACAGCCCTGTACTTATCAATAGTATCAATTATTCTATTCCCACTGTTCGTTATACGGATATATTCTCCAATCTAACTATAATAGAAGCGTTTTTCAAGCTGGATGAAGTTAATATACATCAGGGAATGGAATTAGATCTATCCTATTTGAGCGAAGATGATTACAGAAGAGCACCCTACCGTCCTCTTCTAAACTTGGATTCTCGCTTTTCTTACAATTTTCCCAGATGGTTTTTTAGTTTGGACATCTTGCAGAAATACTTTACTGTAAATCACTTGGGTAATGATCTACCTGAAGCTGTAATTATCAATATAGGTGCAGAATATCGTGAAGCAAATTATGCAGTCTATTTTGAACTTGCTAATCTCTTTAATCGCAAGCAATATGTTTTTTCAGAATTACCTGCACAAGGTCGTAATTTTTATCTTGGTTTGAAACACAGATTTTAGGATTTTATTGACAAAATACCCTATGTATAGGAATAAAGAATACAATGTTAAAATGAAGGTAAATAATGAAGTTAAAGGTGCTTAATCTAATACGCGAAATTCTTAATGTCCTGTTTGGAGATTATAATGGGATACAGGTATTTATTGCACCTGTAACTCTTGTATATTGGATAGATAGCAATAGCTTGATCACTTCTGCAACCAGTTTGATCAGTTTTCGAATTCATTATCTTCCTTTACTTGCTTTTTTTACTATTCTGGCGTTTGTCGTTTTTATGTTGGTAAAAATTAAATTACTATATCCTTGTTCCGGTAGTGAGTTTATTGATTTAACAATTCAATTGAATGTGAGCGTAATGGCTTTAATTCTTATTGCACTGATTATATATGCTTTATCAAATTTCTTGGCTTATTTCTATGGGATAAAAGGAACGGTAAAATCTGGATTATATCTGCTTTTCAAACTATATACAGCAATATTAATTCTTTATCATTATCTCATTAATGTGGTTTTAGCTCCTTTTTATAGAAGACGATACAGCCATTTGCATGCGCTTAAGAACTTTCTTGTTTGGGCAAGGCATAATAAATTTCTGCTTTTTCGCTATGTTTTATTGATAGTTATGGTGATCTTTTTTGCAGTTCGTGTATACCAAATAGTCCTACAATTTCTTATTATACCAGCAATCAATAGTATTAGCGATTTTACGGGCTTCGATTTAAAATTCAAGTTATATCCATTTTTAGGAGTTAGTGATATTTTTACAAATATACTGGCTATATTTGGTGCTTTTACGGTCTCCAATTTACTCTTCTTTCCCATAATCTGGGTATTAAAATATTTGGTAGACCGGTTTTTGCCTTTTTCCAATCTAATAAGGTCTAATTATGCCCAAATCACATAAGAAAAAACTGCGTAAAATTAAACGCCGCAGAAAGAACAATAATCTAGGCGTATTTATTCTTGTGGGATTCTTGGCTTGCTTTATCATTTTTGTGATAATTAGAGAGCCAATCAATGAACAAGTTGGGAAGAAAACAGATACTGTAGACCAGAAACAAGATATGCCTTCAAGATCTAAGAAAAGAAATAAAAAAGAAGGTAAAATCCTTACACATGACAAGAAAAGCACTTCTGTATCAGATAGGAAAGCACTTGGAACAAATCAAATACGAGAAGAAAAAAACACGCCGGAAGTAGCTATTGTTAACACAATTGGCAAATTGGGTATACCCAAAAGCTATTACCGTAAGCGTAATACAGAGGAATATACTATATATAATGTTCCTATTGATAAATCGATTATGGACCTCGTTTATGCTAATATGATTTTCAAAGGCGAATTGGAAAGTAATGGAGCTAAATTCATCAAGGGAACAGATAATCCTGGTAAACAAACCCTACTATTTAATTTCCCGAATGTTCCTAAACAATATCAAATAAACATATACTATGATTCTGAACTATACAAGAATAAACAGACAAGACGCACAATTACTTTAGTGGTGGACGATTTTGGTCCCGTCGGTGGTGACCTGCTTGAGGGTTTTCTGGCTTTGGATAAAGAAATCTGTTTTGCTATATTACCAGATGAAACTTACAGTGTTTTAACAATGGAGAAAGCAAAAGAACAGGGACGAACTACCATTATCCATATTCCCATGGAACCAATTGGTTACCCAGAAGTAAATCCTGGTAAAAATGCCATTTTAGTTCAGTATGAAGATCGTCAAATTGATAAAGTCCTTTCTCACTTTATAGAGCAATTACCTTATTGTGAAGGAGTAAATAATCATATGGGCAGTTTGGCTACTACAGATGAAGAAGTTATGAGTGCTGTTATGGCAACTCTGAAAAAGCATAACAAGTTCTTTTTAGATAGCCGTACTACAAATATCTCAATTGCCTATGCTATAGCTCAAAAGTATCATATCAAATCTTATCGTAATGATCTATTTCTCGATTCTCCTAATATCAGTCAATCGACTATGGATGCAAAATTAAATCAAATTATTGAACTTTCCAACAACAACAAAAATGTTATAGCTATATCCCATTGTCATAATTTTGAAAAGTTGCAATATCTTAAGCGGATAATTAATCGTCTTAAAGCTGCTGGCTTCACTTTGGTTCCTATCACAGAAATTGATAAATACAATGTTCCTGAAATATTATAGAGGTATATTATGAGTTTTTTTCAAGCTATTATTATGGGTATTATACAAGGATTAACGGAATTTATCCCGGTAAGCAGTTCGGGGCATCTGGTATTATTTCAGTATTTCTTTGGTATGGGAGAAAGCGAAAATATAGTTTTTGAGCTCTTCTTACATTTGGGAACTTTGTTTGCAGTTCTTATTTATTTCCGTAAAACTCTATGGGAATTATTCAAATCTTTATTCTGCTGGGGAAATACAGTGAACCGTGAACAGCATCGTAAAAACAGAACTTTAGTATATTATCTAATTATCTCAACCTTGGCAACCGCTATAATATACATTCTTGTTGGTGATTATTTTAAAGCTGCTTTTGCAATGCCAATACTAGTAGCTTTCTTTTTATTAATTACCGGCGGCATAGTTTTTCTTTCCGATTATTTTGTTGATCAAGGTATTCCTGCTTCAAATGTTGGTTTCTTTCGTGCTGTGATAATTGGTATAGGACAGGGTATAGCTATATTACCTGGAGTTTCACGTTCGGGAACTACTATTGCTTATTCGTTGGCAACAGGGATGAAGCGTAAGGATGCAGCTCAATATTCTTTTTTATTAAGCATTCCAGCTATTCTAGCAGGTAACCTTTCTGAATATAAAGCACTTACTGAGTTGGATTCTACTATGCTGCAAAACTATCTGGTTGGCTTTGTATCTTCTTTTATAATTGGCTACCTGGTGATTGCATTTTTAATCAGATTAATAGAAAATAGCCGTCTGAAGTATTTTGGAATATATTGTTGGATTGCAGGTTTGCTCTCTATTATCCTTCTGGCATTAGGTATATAATGGAAGCACCTATTTTCGCTCTTGATTTTGCTGCTGCAAATGTTAATTTGGGCTCTTCCTATCTTCTTGTTGGGACAGATTCCTACCTTGTGGATAAAGTGATAGAGACAATCAAGAAAAAATTGAAGAAAAAGGAAAATATAGATACTTTCATTATTTATGGTGACGATGTTAAAAGCTCAGAACTGGCAGATATTTTGGATACTTACACAATTTTCTCTTCAGCAAAACTTGTGATCTTGAAAAATGCAGAACAATTGAACAAATATGAACTGAAGACCTTATCTAGCTATTTTTCTTCACCCTCCGAAATTCAAAGTTTAGCTATAGCAACGGAAAAGATAGACCTGCATAATGAATCCTGGAAACAAATTAAAGCTCATTCTACAATAATTAATTGTGAATCTCCTCGTTATGGAGGGGCAATTCGTTCCTGGTTGGATAAAAGTTTGAAAGATATGAATAAAACAATGACTATCAAAGCTATTGAAGAATTCATAAACCGCATTGAACTCGATTATTATTATGCTGCTAATGAATTGAACAAACTGGACCTTTTAACTACCGGCAGGAATAGAATTACAGAAGAAGATGTTATGAAGAGTTTAGGCACTACCCGTACTGGAACTTTAATAGATTTTTATCGGGCTTTAGGCAAAAAACAGGAAAAGCAAGCTATAGAAGCATTGGAAAAGATGCTGAATGCCAATTGGGAATTTTTGCAAATATTCTTCCAGTTCACGAAATTTTATAATAACATCTGGCATATATTGCTGCTGAAAAAGGCACATATTTCCGATAATGAAATCGTATCCAAACATCTTAGTGATATATATCCTAATCAGCGAAAAGAATTTTTGGAATTGTCCCGTTCCTATAATCTAGCTTCGCTGGAAAAAATCTTCACCATTTTACTGGAAACCGATCAACAGTTTAAACTTTCGGTTGCTGATTCTCAAATTCTTCTGATTACTTGTTTAATTAGGGTTATGGAAGCATAATGCACAAGACAGGTATCTTATTGCATATCAGCTCGTTGCCTTCAGATTTCGGTATCGGAGATTTTGGACCTGAAGCAATTCGATTTGCAGAATATTTAAAAACAGAAGGGTATACTTATTGGCAGATATTACCCATAACTCATTGCGGATATGGAAATTCTCCTTATAATCCTCTTTCCGCTTTTGCCTTAAATCCCTATTTTATCAGTCCGGAGCTGCTTTATCAACAAGGCTTAATCAATCAAAGAATGCTGAAAGCAGTAAAAATACCCGCAAGTAATATCACTCAATATGAAAGAGTATATAACTTGAAAGACAAAATGCTAGCTCAGGCGACTGACAACTGGATGCTAACCAATAATCTGGATGATTATATAGAAGAAAATGCCTTTTTTTTAAAGCCCTATTTAACTTTTCTATCGTTAAGCAGAATTTATGACGATAGCTGTTGGTATAATTGGAATGAAGAACACAAACACTATAGCGAGGCCTTATATCAAAAAACTCGTCAATTGGATTCCTCCTTCATAAATATCAAAGCGGCAACTCAGGCAATGTTATCGGAACAGCTGAAATACTTTAAAGAATATTTGCATAAAATGGGAATAATTCTCGTTGGCGATTTACCGCTTTATCTTTCCTATGATAGTTCTGAGGTTTGGGCTCATCCTGAGTTCTTTGATTTAGACGAACAGGGAAGGCGTTTACATTTTGCAGGTGTTCCCCCAGATGCTTTTTCGGAAAAAGGTCAGCTTTGGGGTAATCCACTTTACAAATGGGATGTTTTACAGCAGGATAGTTTTAAGCTTTTTATGAATAGAATTGGTATGGCGCTAAGTTATCTAGACATTTTGCGACTGGATCATTTTATCGGTTATGTAAATTATTGGCAGGTAAAGCCAAATTTTGACGAAAAAGGACATCCAATACTTCCCCAAAATGCCATAAACGGTTCTTGGGAACCTGCTTTACCAGAAGAGTTCTTCTCCACTTTATTAAAGAACTATGGTATAGAGCGTTTTCTTGCGGAAGATTTAGGTATACTAAATCAGGAAGTATGCAGAGTAAGAGATAGTTTTGGTTTTCCAGGAATGATTATTTTACAATTTTGCTTCGAAGATAGTGTACCTGAAGTAAAAAAATATCCTCCTGAACGTTGGCTCTATACTGGAACTCATGATAATCATACAATTCGTGGATGGTTCGAGTCGCTTCCTTCTGATTCACTATCATTAAAGCACTTGCAAGAATATTGCATACAAAATAAAATAACTGATATCCATCAGATGATCAATAGCGAGAATATACATAACATAATGAGGAATATTGCCTTATCTTCAGGTTGCCAACAAATCATATTTCCACTTCAAGATATTCTTGGTTTAGGTGACGAAGCAAGAATGAATGTTCCTGGTACTGCTTTAGGTAATTGGCAATGGCGGTTAGAAGAAAGAATTTATTAATTATAAATAAAATAAAAAGGAGAAAAAATGCCAAAACTTATGCTTTTGGGTGATGAAGCCCTTGCTCAGGGAGCTTTAGATGCCGGAATATCAGGATTTTACGGGTATCCGGGAACTCCCTCAACTGAGATCATCGAGTATGCACAAAAGTCAAAACAAGCAGCGGAAAACAATATTCACAGAACCTGGAGTTCAAACGAAAAAACTGCTTTGGAGGCTGCTTTGGGTATGAGTGCTTCCGGAAAAAGAGCTATGGTAACTATGAAACATGTAGGATTAAATGTGGCAGCAGATCCTTTAATGAATTCTGCTATCACAGGAGCCAGTGGTGGTTTGATTATTGCTGTGGCAGATGATCCTTCTATGCACAGTTCTCAAAATGAACAGGATAGCCGTTACTATGGAAATTTTGCTATGATTCCTGTTTTGGAACCAGGAAATCAGCAGGAGTGTTATGATATGGCTTTTTACGGATTCGAATTATCCGAAAAGTACCATATACCTGTGCTTTTAAGGTTAACAACGCGTCTAGCACATTCCCGTTCAGGGATTGTTACAAAAGAACCTATCCCTCAAAATGAAATGCGCAAACCTGAGGATATGTTTCAATTTATGCTTCTACCGGCTATTGCCAGAAAAAAATATCAGCATCATTTGGAATTGCAAAAGGATTTTATGAGGGAATCCTTAAATTCACCTTTTAACGCTTATAAAACAGAAGCGAGCTCAAAAAAGTTGGGTATAATTACAACTGGCTTAGCATATAACTATCTGCGAGAAGCTTTTAAAGGTGAAGAAATTCCCTATCCGGTTCTGAAAATAGGTCAGTATCCTTTACCTGAAAAACAAATTCATCAGCTCTATGATAGCTGCGATGAACTTCTAGTTATTGAAGAAGGTATGCCTGTTGTGGAAGAACAACTTAAAGGCTTGGCTTTTCCTGGTCTAAAACCAATTCACGGACGTTTGGATGGTTACCTTCCTCGTACTGGTGAACTTAACCCTAATCTTGTAGCTAAAGCATTTTCTCTGCCCGACACAATAGGTAGACCAGTTCCAGAAATTGTTGTGGGTAGACCTCCAGCTTTATGTGTCGGTTGTCCTCATTCCGATACTTTTCTTTCTTTGAATGAGGTTATGGCTGAATATGGAAGAGGTCATGTTTTTAGCGATATTGGTTGTTACACTCTTGGATTTATGCCCCCATATAATTCTATCAATTCTTGTGTGGATATGGGTGCTTCTATTACTATGGCTAAAGGTGCATCTGATAGTGGACTTTTCCCAGCCGTTGCTGTTATTGGAGATAGCACTTTCTGCCATTCCGGAATAACTGGATTGCTGGATTGCATTTATGATAAAGCCAATGTTATGATCGTAATTTTGGATAATGCCACAACTGCTATGACGGGCGGACAAAATTATACAGGATATGGAAAACTGGAAGATATTTGTTTGGGTTTAGGAGTGGAAAAAGAACATATTCGAATCTTTGTTCCCTTAAAGAAAAATTATCCCGAGATTACCCAAATCTATAAAGAAGAACTTGCATACAACGGTGTTTCTGTTGTTATTGCACGTAGAGAATGCATTCAGACCCTAAAGAAAAAGAACAAAATGGAGACGGTAGAATGAAAAAGGATATAATACTTGCAGGAGTTGGCGGACAAGGTATATTAACCATAGCCACCATTCTTGGAACCGCTGCTATTAAAAGAGGAATGAATTTAAAACAAGCAGAAGTGCATGGAATGAGTCAAAGAGGGGGAGATGTGCAATCTCATCTACGCCTTTCCGATGATCCTATTTGGAGTGATCTAATTCCTTATGGCTCTGCCGATATGATTTTAAGCGTAGAGCCCTTGGAAGCATTACGCTATCTGCCATATTTAAAAGAAGACGGCTGGATTATATCTAATTCCACCCCCTTTAAAAATATTCCTAATTATCCTCCGGAAGAAGAAATCTACAGGGAAATTAAGAAAATCCCTAATTATGTTCTTTTTGACGCAGATACTTTAGCTAATGCACAAAAAGCCAATCGCAGCATGAATATTGTAGTTTTGGGTGCAGCGATAACTCATTTGGGCTTTAGCCAAGAAGAAATTGAAGAGGCAATTAAAGCGATTTTTGCTCCCAAAGGCGAAGCCATTGTTGAAGCAAATTTAAGAGCTTTGCTAGCCGGTATTGAAACAAAGTAAACTTATTGGGCGTAGTTATCTACGCCCTTTTTCGTTTCTCACAGATTGCTTAAGTAACTCACGCTGATTACGCAGAGAGCGCAGATTATATTTATGTAATTATATCGTTCCAGCTAATTTAGCCGATCCAGTTATCGATGTTCTTTTTTTTAAACTTCCAGATCCCTCGACTTCTTATATTGGCAACGAAACTTATCTCTTTCCAAAATTTCTATCTCACCAAGTCACTATCTCTTTTTTACAGGATTGACCCATAAGCCAGTGTTACCAAAGCCATTATTGCCTCAAAGATAACTCCATAATCATCATCAATGAACTCAATGGTTCTTCCATCAAGGCGTTTTGTATGAGGCATCAGAGCAGCGCAATCGGTCATAGAGGTAGAGTGAAACTCAATTTTAAGGTGTATAGGGCTTTGAAATGTATATAGAGGTATATCTTTTTTAGCTAAAGATGCTTGAACTGCCTTCACGAGAGCTTCTTTGACCACGATAGATGAATAATTTTTAGCAGCAAATTTAGCGACTGCTTCTTTAGTTCTAACAAAATGCACCCAGGGCATAGCCGTTGTTATTTCTTCTTCCAAAGCTTTATCACCACTTATTAAGGCCACCGGGACACCTAAATAACCAGCATAAGCAGAATTTATGATTGCTTCATTCATCGGAATATCGTTTATCCAGATCTTAAAAATCTTGCTGTTAGAATAAGTGTGGTCCATATTTCCCTTCAGGGCACCGGTTCCAGAATGATAACCCAGTAAAAAGACCATAGAATATTCGCTACTAAAGGCAGGCATCATATATTGAGGTCTTGGGCCTCCGGAAATTAGCGTAATTCTTTTATCCAAAGAGGTTATATCATAGCTCAAATTATCTCCTCCACTGTGGGAATCGGCAACAGTGATTTCCTCTATGAATTCATTAAATCCGCTATACAAAATGGCATTCAAGCAGTCACTTATATGTGCCTGATAATTTTTCATAACTTCCGGACGGTTGGTTTTTTCCTGCTCCCAGTTAAAAGTTCCTGGCATTCCTTCCATATCAGTAGAAATATATATTTTCATTTTAACTCCTTGGCGATTTGCGCGCCGATTAGTACATTATTTTTCAGCAAAGCAAGATTGGACTGAACTGATTTGCCTGCAGTTTTTTCTGCCAAATTTGCCAGCAGGAAAGGAGTTAATTCTTTACCGGAAATTCCTTTTGCTTTTGCCTCATCAATAGCTGCGATAATGTGTTCGGCTATTTCCTTATAAGGAATTTGATCTTTTTCCGGTACAGGATTAGCCACCAAAATTCCTGTGGGATTAGGATACAATTTTTGTATCGTTTTATAGATATTTACAACATCTTTAGCGCTTTCAATTTTGTCTATCTTTTTTCCGCTTTTTTGCGAATAGAATGCAGGAAATTCATTCGTTTTCCATCCCAATACAGGAACAGCTTCACTTTCCAAAACTTCTAGCGTTGCTGGAATATCCAAAATTGCTTTACAGCCGGCAGAAACCACAATTATCGGAATTTCCGAAAGGGCTTTTAAGTCAGAAGAAATATCCAATGTCTCGTTCCAGCTTTTATGAACTCCGCCTATTCCACCTGTAGCAAAAACCCTTATTCCGGCTTTATAGCTAAGCAGCATTGTGGCAGAAACAGTTGTCCCTCCGCTTTTTTTATAATTTATTGCATAGGGTATATCTCGCATACTAAATTTATTCAGTTCTTGTGAATGCTGTAGTTTATTTTTCAGGATTTCCTTTTCTTGATCATCCATTCCGATATGAAGTTGACCATCCAGCACAATTATTGTAGCTGGTTCAACTTCCAAACTGTAGCAGAGCTCTTCCAATGTCTCTAAAATATCCAAATTGTCGGGATAAGGCAAACCATGCGTTAAAACAGTTGATTCCATAGCCAAAATGGGCTTTCCCAAATCTAATGCTTTCTTTATGCGAGAGGAGTAATTCAATAGTGAATGCATCTGTAGTTACCTGTCGTTATTCATAACAGGGTGTCAACAAGGATAGGTAACTATATTAATGTTGTGCAAGTAAAGAATCTGTATAAGACGACATCATAATTTCCACTTCCACAGGTAAAACTCCTGCAGCAAGCATATCAATTTCTTTAGCGGCTGCATAAGAAAGATCAATATCTCTATTACGATTGAAGGGACCTCTGTCGTTTACACGCACGGTTACCGATTTGCCGTTTTGAGGATTAGTTATTTTTAAAAGGGTTTGAAAGGGGAGGGATTTATGGGCACAAGTGAAGGCATCGCGATTATATCTTTCGCCACTTGCCGTCTTTCTACCATGAAATCGTTTAGAATAATAAGTAGCGATCATTTTTTCACCAGGAGGAGCTCCCGGTGGTTCCTGGGTTTGTAAAGAATCAATTACCGTCAAACTTCGATCAGTAAAAAATTCTTCCTCGTTCACGCTTGCCACGGTCTGAGCTATGACCGGTGCTATAAATAACAATAGAAAAGCACTAAAGCAAGCTGTTAATTTTTTCTTAAGTTTCTTCATATTAGTCCTTTGCTCATTTAATGTGGAACATCCTGTTCAGCAGGGGGGATAATGTCAAGAAAAAATTTTCTTTACAGGGTTTATTTAATTATATATCAATCAGTTATACGATGTGTTACTTGTCTCTTGTTTTTACTTATTTTGATCCTTTAACATATCTTTATTGATACCTTAACGGGATTAAAGCAGTGTTAAGTAAGCGCTAAAAAATCGTTAAAGAAAGGGTTAAGTAACAGCAATTATAAGCTATATTACTATGTAAGGCAAAGGTACTTTGCTATTATATATCCGCTGCAGATGCTATTTTTACAATTAAATAATTTCTGTATTCCGAAAGGTTGATGTCCTCATCAATTATTTTTCATTTGTTATTTGGAAACCGTAAAATTCATAATAACAATAAAGATGGGTTACAAATAGAACTACAAGATGTCTTTGTTCCGGTTTAATAAAATTGGCTTGTAAGAGTTATAAGAACTACCTACAGGAGATTACAAATATCGCAAAGAAAAAATGGTGATAAATCCAAAAATATATAAATAGGAGTTATTGAAACATGCATAGGGAATGCAACCATTATGAAAATCAATATGGAAATAACAAAATTCACGGTAGGCAAGAAGTCAAGACATATCGACTACAGATAAGGGGAGTAAAGGGAAAAAGTACCTCCCTTTTTATTAAGTTTCATTCCTAAGGAAGAAGTAATATAACTTTTTTACAATTCATCAGAAATTTCCCTTTATCAAAAAAATCCGAATAAGAAAGCCACATAGTTTATGTACATATACCGCAACTTAGGTGCTGAATAAAATTACTCTAAAGAGGGGCAAGCTCATAGTTCGTTAGCAAACTTCGGTTTATTTGCCAAGCAAGAACTGGTAAGCTCATTTACCTCTTAACTTTAAAATTATGGGTTGATATTGATTACTATCCTAATATATTGACCTACCATAAAATGTTTAGTACCTTTGTATAAACTGCATATCAAGTTCAACTTCTACTACTCGCTCTTAGGTAAAAGCGTTAATCAAGTGTTTATCTAACCTTAATCAAGCGTTAATTATTAACGCTTGATTAAGGGATGTTAAACGAGAGATTAAAACCTCCCAGCAAGGAACATAGGAAACGACAATATTAGGATTTTATTATAAAAGTGATTGTTGAGGTTGGTAAAATACAATTTCAATAGAAAAATAATCGCAATATCTTTTTGTTGTTGCTTTAATCATTTCAATTGTGATTGATATTTATATGTATCGTAATAGGAATGGAAACTTAAGAGGGAGGTAATTTTCTACTTTTACAGCCCATACACAACAAAGAAATAGTTTGACAGAATACCGCTGAAAATCTCTTTATCACATAAAGAGAAAAAATAAAAAAAGCGAGGTATTCGATATGCCAAAAATGACTGTTGATCCAGATTACTGCAAAGGTTGTGGCTTGTGCATAAATGCTTGTCCGAGAAAGATTATTCGCTTATCGGAAAATATTAATGCCAAAGGCTATAATTATGCAGAGTGTTTTGAGCAGGAAAAATGCACTGCCTGCAAGCTATGTTATATAACCTGTCCCGATGTGGCAATAACGATTGAGAAGTGAGGTTATGAATGTCCAAAATATTAATGAAAGGAAATGAGGCAATTGCAGAAGCGGCTATCCGAAGTGGTTGTCGCTTGTATTTTGCCTATCCCATCACCCCCCAAAGTGAATTGATCGAATATATGGCAAAAATGATGCCGAAGGTAAATGGTACCTTTATTCAAGCAGAAAGTGAAGTTGCTGCCATTAATATGGTTTATGGAGCTGCTGGAAGTGGAAAAAGAGTTATGACCTCTTCTTCCTCACCAGGTATTTCTCTAAAGATGGAAGGTATCTCTTACATAGCTGGAGCTGAACTTCCCTGTGTAATTGTTAATGTTCAACGTGGTGGTCCCGGTTTAGGTGATATTCAACCTGCGCAAGGTGATTATTTTCAGGCAACTAAAGGTGGCGGCCATGGCGATTATCGGTTAATTGTTTTGGCTCCAAGTTCAGTTCAAGAATTTGCTGATATGGCCAGTGAAGCATTTGATTTGGCAGATAAATATCGTAATCCCGTTATGATTCTTGCCGATGGAATGTTAGGTCAGATGATGGAACCGGTGGAATTTAAACCGGCAAAGACTGATGCGGAACTACAAGAACTTGCCAATCAACATCTTTCCTGGTGTATTTGTCCCAATGCAGATGGCGATAAAAAACACCATCATGAAATAAATTCTCTGGAACTTGATCCCCAGGTTTTAGAAAAGCATGTTTTAGATTTATATAAGAAATATGCTGAAATCGAAAAGAATGAAGCTCGCTATGAAACTTATAATGTATCTGATGATAATGAAGTTCTATGCGTTGCCTGGGGAACTGCCAGCCGAGTTGTAAAATCAGCCATCAATGAAGTAATGAAAGAAGGGAAAAGTGTTGGCTTGATTCGTCCTATCCGGGTTTGGCCCTATCCGTATGATGCCATCAAACAGGCAATAGGTAAAAATGTGAAAAAAGTGTATGTATTTGAGCTAAACTCAGGACAAATGGTGGAAGATGTAAAAATAGCAGTAGAAGGAAAGGTTCCAGTTGATTTTTGGGGAAAATTAGGTGGAGTTGTTTTTACCCCAGCCGAAATCAAAGAAAAACTGGAAACTTGTTTTTAAAGGTAGGAGGAAAAAATGGAAATTATCGCAAAACGTCCTGAAGCACTTACTAAAGAACCCTTCCATTATTGTCCTGGTTGTATGCATGGTGTAGCTCATCGGTTAATTGCTGAAGCAATCGATGAAAATGGATTAATAAATGAAATAGCTGGTGTAGCTCCTGTTGGTTGTGGTGTTTTTGCCTATAAATATTTTAATTTTGATATGGCAGAGGCAGCTCATGGTCGTGCTCCTGCAGTCGCTACAGGAATAAAAAGAGCTCGTCCTGATATGCATGTATTTACTTATCAGGGAGATGGTGATTTAGCTGCTATTGGAACTGCAGAAATTGTTCATGCTGCAAACCGTGGAGAAAAGATAAGCGTTTTCTTTATCAATAATGCTATCTATGGAATGACAGGTGGACAAATGGCTCCAACAACTTTACCTAATATGAAAACCACTACCAGTCCTTATGGTAGAAATGTTGAAGATATTGGTTATCCAATCAGGGTTTGTGAGCTATTATCTACACTGGTGGCTCCTTATTACATTGAAAGAGTTTCACTTTTAACCTCTGCTGATATTATTAAGGCAAAGAAGGCAGTAGAAAAAGCGATTCGTTATAATAAGGAAAACCGTGGTTTTACCTTTGTAGAATTTATTAGTACTTGCCCTACTAATTGGGGTTATGAACCTGAAAAAGCAAGGCAATGGGCTAAGGAGAATATGCTGCCTTTCTTCAAACCAGGTGTTTTTCGTGATAAAGGTGAAGGAGTGGAATAATGACTACTGAAATGATATGTGCCGGTTTTGGCGGTCAAGGTGTTCTTACGATAGGCAAATTTATTGCTCAAGCAGCCATGCAAGAAGGGAAAAATGTTTCCTGGTTACCATCTTACGGACCTGAAATGAGAGGTGGAACTGCTAATGTTTCAACAGTTGTTTCCACAGAACCAATTGCTTCGCCAATTGTTAGTTTTCCTGATGTATTGGTTGCCTTGAATCAACCGTCGATAGATAAATTTGCCCATTCTATTCGTCCTGGGGGAGTTCTGATTTATAATACTAATATGTGCCCTCGGGGCTGTCAACGCGAAGATATTATTCAAATAGCGGTTCCGATGAATGAAATAGCTTCAGAAATCGGCAGTATGATTGTTCTCAATATGTTGGCAACTGGTATTATAATTGGTAAAACCAACATTATTAAGTACGAAACTCTGGAAGGTAATTTAACTTCCTTCCTGAAAGAAAAGAATCCCGATTTACTTGCAAAGAATCTTGCAGCTATTCAACGGGGTATTGAGATTGGTAAACAATACGCTTAAATAACACTATAATAATACCAGGAATTGGAGAGTCTCTATCTTTCCAATTCCTGGAATACTTTACATTTTAGTTAACTAGGGGGAAGAGACAATGGAAGAAAAAGTTATAGTTACTGTGGCTACCTACACTAACCTCTTTGAAGCTGAATTGGCAAAGAGCTTATTGGAGGATTCTGGTTTTCATCCAAATTTACTAAATGAACGAATGATGGGTATGTATGCTTCTATTGCTGGAGATATGTACAAAATTGAATTACAAGTTCCGGAAAGTGAAGAACAGGAAGCAAAAGAATTGATAACTGGTCTGGAGGATTCTGATTATGTAACAAGAATCCTACAAAGTGAAGGAGCTCTTTTGGATGGCCATTTTCAATTAACCTCAGGCAAACATAGCAATCAGTATATCGAAAAAATAAGAATTCTGCAAAATCCTGAAGCAGCTCATAATCTTTGTAAGCGTCTTGCAGAACATCTTGTTGAATATGAATTTGATGCCGTAGTTGGTCCTGCTTATGGAGGAATTGCTCTTGCCTTTGAAGTTGCCTTAATAATGAAGAAAAATTTTCTATTCACCCAGCGAAAAGATGGCGAAATGACTTTGCGAAGCGGTTTTGACCTCTCAAAGCTGAAAAAAGTAGCCATTGTGGAAGATATTCTTACTACCGGCGGAAGTATTCAAGAAGTTATATCCTGTCTTGAAAATAGGGGGCTGGAAGTTGTTGCTGTAGGAGTTTTAGTTGATCGCAGTGGTGGAAAAGTTCAATTTCCTGTCCCACTGGAATCTTTGTTTTGTATTGATATTCCAGCTTTTAATCCTGATAATTGTGATGCTTGTAAACAAGGTTTACCATTAGTAAAACCTGGTAGCAGCGATAAAGTTTCATTCTAATCTTATATGCCCAAGATAACGATTGTAACACTTCTACCTGGCGAAATTGAAAAGGTTATAGATGTTTGCAAATTCTCTCCGATAAATTCAGAGCTGGAAATTGAGATTATCTATCCTCAGAAAGATGTTTCTTCCCACCAAGCAGGAAACTTAAAACTAACAAAATTCGAGGATGTTCAGGAACTTCCTGTTCCCGATAAAAGTCATATTTGTTTTTTTGCAAGTCCTATTTCCTGTGATCTGTATCGCAAACAGGCAAAAATAAATGTATCTTCTCTCTATGTGCATCCAGAACTGGCAATATTACAACTTCAAAGCGATAATCCATTTAAAACAAAACTTTCTGATTATGGTTTATCCCCTTGTGTTTTGGAGGGAGATGCAGCTGCTGATTTATATATTGAGCAAGATAGATTAATATATTTTTGTGATTTCCAACAGTTTATGCAGAATAAAAAGCCGAATTTTGTTCTGCTAAGCACTAATACTCAATTTGTGGAATCCCTTATAAGTATGGATAGTGCACATTGGGAACATTTTCATCCAGAATTAAATTATCGTAATCTCTGTGTTGGATACAATAATCCTCACCGGTTATTGTTACATTCCCAAAAACAGCTACTAAGGTTAATTCGCATACCTGATAGCATTTATGATTTAGGAGGGATACGTTATTCTCAACAGGATGATTCAACTGCCTATTCTTTTTTTGCAACCCACTATGATCAATATATGGATCATGTGGATTATGAATCATGGGTGAATTATGTTCTTTCCTGGTTTAAGCAATATTCCTCTTTACAGCTTAATAAGATCTTAGAGCTCGCTTGCGGGACAGCAAATTTCTCAGAACAACTTGTAAATAGAGGATATCAGGTTTATGCTTGCGATAATTCTATTGATATGTTGCATATGGCAGCTAAAAAAGCAGTAAAACCTATATTATATTATGCTTCTTTAACAGATCCTATTCCCGGAAGGAATTATCAGCTGATAATTTGTATGTTTGATAGTATCAATTATCTCACTCAGGCAAAACAAATAACCAAAACACTGAACGAAGTTTCGCTGGCTTTAGAAAACGGAGGTTTATTTGTTTTTGATATTTCTACTCTGGAAAACAGTTTAGACAACTTTTCTGATGTCTCTGAACTATACCATTATTCTGATGGTTTAATGCTTCATCAAGCATGGTTTGAAAGTGTGCGATTAATGCAAAAATCTGCACTGCACTTTTTTAAAAAGGATACAATTGGCTATTGCTATCAATATGAACAACACTTACAAAGGGTTTATTTTACTAATGAACTGATTGAGCTTATCCACAATTCTCCTCTGAAACTAAGAGCTATTCATAGCACGGATACTAAAACAAACTTTTATCCAAAACACTTAAACAGCATAGATGAAAAATATAGTCGCCTGTTTTTTATCCTGGAAAAAATCTGAAAATGACAAACCTCTATCAGAATGATATAAAACATCTTACGGAAAATGGTGTCTTTGCCGGAATTGATGAAGCAGGTAGAGGTGCCTTAGCTGGACCGGTTGTTATTGCAGCTGTAGTTTTAGATTATAACAAAATTATTGAAGGCCTAAACGATTCCAAACAACTTTCTCCCAAAAAACGCGAAATTCTCTTTCAGCAAATTGTGGAACTTGCTCTTGATTATAGCATTGTAGAAATAGGCCCAGACTACATAGATAAACACAACATCCTTCAGGCAACTCTTTTGGGTTTCAAGAAAGCGTTTTTACAGCTGAAAAGTAAACCGGAACATTGCTTGATTGATGGAAAAGATATACACAAAGACCTGAAACCTTATGCAAAAGCGATTATTAAAGGTGATCAACTCTATGCTGCAATTGCTGCTGCCTCTATTTTAGCTAAAGTCCATCGAGATAAACTGATGCTTGCTTATGATGAAAAATATCCGGAATACGGTTTTGCCTCCCATAAAGGATATGGAACTGCTTTCCACAGTAAAAGAATTCATAGTTTCGGGCTATCTCCTATTCACCGGAAAAGTTTTAAAGTACCTGAGGTCTAAAAGGCTGTGAGGATTATGAAGTTTTGGGATATAAACCCACAGAATAAATACCATAATAATGCGGTGACTCCTCTCATTAAATATCCAAGAGAAGACACCGCATATCTATCAAAGAGAATTAAACAGGAATCAAGCTAAACTGCGTTCTCTATCAACATTTAGTTTTTAGCTCGGAGTAATTCTTTTCTCTCTTTGCTTGTATGGCTTTAGACTTATACAAGTAGTTTTGGACTTAGCTTTCTTAAACCCTTAATACGAAAGGGCTATTTGAATGCTTCCTGACCGGTAAACTGACGGTAGGGATCAAAACTCTTTAGAACTTCTTTATCCTTTTCTGTAGTGCTTTCTAAACAGATACGAGTAACTAATTCACCCATTCCAGGACCAAGCATAAAACCCTGACCACACATTCCAACAGCATTAATCAGATTTTCTGCTTCATCCATAATTCCCACTATAGGAAATCCATCTGGGGTCATAGGATACTGTCCTCTCCAGGTTCGGCGAACTTTTAGATATCGTAAACGGGGATAGATAGTTAGCATTCTTTTACAGCACATAGGTAAAAAGAGAGAAGTTGAGCGGGTATCAATTCCAGAAATAGGAGGTTCAGGAGTTATGCAAAAAACAACTTGTCCTTCACTATTCTGATAGAAATAGAAATTAGAACTTCCAGGTGCTACACGCATATCAATAACCATCGGGCCAAAAAATCTTTCTACTGGTTCAGTTATGCCTGCTTCATGGTTTTCGGGAAATACAGGTAAATCCAGATTAGCCATTTGACCAACTTCGCGAGCATAACTTCCTGCTGCATTAACAACTTTAGCAGAAGAATAAATGCCTTTATCTGTGATCACTTTTGTAATTTTACTGGAAACAATATTGAATCCGGTGATATGTTCCTGAAAATGGAAATCTACACCTTCTTCTTTACAATGCTCAAAATAAGCTGCAGAAACAAGTAAAGAAGAGCAAGAGCCATCTTCGGGAGAATAGGTAGAACCCTGTAAACCCTCTTTCCAGATTCCGGGAACTATATCACTATATTCATCAGGGTTTAGCCATTTTATATTAAGTCCAAAACCGAGCTGAACTTGCATCAGGTCTTTCAAGGTTTTGGCATCAGTTTCATTATAAGCTGGATAACTGTAACCATTGGAAAGCCAACCAATATCTTCGCCCATTTCTTCTGACCAGTTTTTTAATATCTCAATTGATCGTAAACATACATTTATTTTACCAAAATCAGAATGGGTGGCACGTACTCCCCCAATAGCTTTTTTGTTATTTCCCTGCCCAGGGCTATGTTCTGCTTCTATAACTAAGACTTTTAATCCAGCTTTCGCTAAATTATAAGCGGTTGGGAGTCCAGTTGAACCTGCTCCAATAACTATTACATCATATATCTTATTCATTTTGCACTCCCGTTGGGAAATTTCTCCAGAGGAATTTCTATAAATAACGGTCTTTTAGTAATGGGAGCAATCTCTTTTTCTGGAATGCCTTCTTCACGAAGTAAACCTTTTATCAGTACCTCACAAGTTTTAGAGCCACAAGGTCCCATTCCGGCTCTGGTTATAGATTTTATCAAATTCATATCTGTAATTCCTTTTCTTATAAGAGCTCGTACTTCACCTGCTGTAACTCTTTCACATAAACAAACCATTGCTTCATCAGCTGTCTTTTCTAAAAGAACTGGTTTTGTTAATGGTGCAGAAACATTTGCGTCCTGAATTTGGAATCCAGCAACTTTTTTAGCAATTGCTTTTGGAACTTTAAATTTTACAATCTGAGTATGTTGTTTGGGAAAATCCTGAACTGCAGTAATAGCATATTTACCTAACTCCTTGGCATTTATATCGTTCAGGATTTTATTATCCCCTACTTTAACAGGATAATTGCTTACTTCGTATACAATACTGATAGTTGGATTTTCTTTGTCTTTTCTATAGTCCACTAAAGTAATAGCTAAACCTGGACAAATTAACAAACATTTTCCACAGCCAATGCAAGAGCCAGTATAAACAGGAACAGCTGTTAAAGAACCATCCTCTGTGTGAATACTATTGGTAGGGCAAACAGTTGTGCAAGGATTACAGGGAATTTCCTGAAGGCAATGCAAAATAGGGAAGACCCCTTCCTCTTTTTCGGGAGTATTATAGTTATTTGTTTTTCCTGGAGCTGATTTCAGCTCCTCTGCTTTTATAAACCAGTCATCAGGAATAGGATTCTTTTTTTCTCCCTTTAGGATGGAAGCGATTTTCACACCGGCTATTTTTCCATTGAACATTGCAGAACTTGCTTCTGCAATTTCTAATGCATCGCCGGCTGCATCAATTGGTAAACCTGCTGCTTCTGCCTCTAAAGTGAATTCACTTAAAGGATTAAGTCCTACTGCAATTAAAATTGTATCACAGGTAAAGGTTTTTTCAGTTCCTTTTACAGGCTGGAAGTTCTTATCTAATTCTGCGATAGTAATACTCTCTACTGTATCATCTCCATTGGCACAAAGAATGGTATGGGAAGTATAGATTGGTACTCCAAAGCGTTTCAGTTTATCAGAATGAACTTTATAACCCCCACAAACAGGCATCGCTTCTGCTAAGCCAACAACATCAATACCTGCTTGCAAGGAATGGTAACCAGCAATTAAACCAACATTGCCTCCTCCGATTATAAAAAGCCGTTGGGTAGGACGTACGAGATCCCGATTTACAAGTGTTTGAAAAGCACCTGCACCATAAATTCCTGCTAAATTGTTACCTGGAAATCTTAAGAATTTCTCTCTGGCACCAGCAGCATTCAAAATACGTTTGGGTTGAACAATTTTATAAACTCCATCTTTTAGAACTCCTACCTTTTTGTCGCTGAAAACAAAAACAGCAGTACTATTCAGCCATATATCTACACTGCTATATGTAGCAATTTCTGCTGCAAGATTTTTGCCAATATCAATACCTCTTGTTCCTGCACTGCTATCTGCTTGAGAACCAAAGAATTTATGAGTTTGTAGAACAAGCTTGCCACCTAAGGCATTTTTATCGTCAATAACCAAGGTTGGGATGTTTTGTTTGCCGAGTTCTATAGCTGCAGAAAGTCCTGCTGGACCTCCTCCAATAATAAGAACATCGGTATCAATTTGTTCCAACGGTTCAAACGATAGAGGGTTATCTACCGCAGGTAAAACAGGAAGCCCTTCCAATGATTGCACGATCATATTTTCACTGACAGCTGTCATACAAGATTTTACAGCTAAACCATTAGCTATCACACTACATTGTGAACATTGTCCATTTGCACAAAAAATTCCTTGAGCACTGCCATCTTTATGGTGATGCCCAAAAACCGAAATACCATTGGCAATAAGAGCTGAAGCAATTGTTTCTCCGCACTTTGCCTGCATTTTTTGCCCATTCCAGTAAAAGTATATTTCTTTTTTATCAGGAACAGGCAAAATGGGATGAATGGCGATACGATTGCTATCTGCCATTTGTTCAAACTCCTTATTCTTTAAAGAGATATGTTGCTTTACGAGTCAGCAGAGCATATTCCCTTTTTCTAATATTATTTATCTTCCCTTCAATTTTTTCCTTGGTAGTTTGTCAAGCAGTAATTGTGGCACATTTAGCAGTAGCACTTGTTGTTTTTTATATCTACAGCAAGATAGATAGCTCCAATTTTATAATCTATTGCAGAAATAAGAAGTTTAAGCAAATTCTAACTGCATTCCCATTCTTCTAATGACTGTTATGGTAAAAAGCACTACAGAATTGCTAAATTTCTGCTTTATATATGAATCCTAAACCAAGGATAGTAAAGAACAAATTCGGGAACCAGGCAGCCCAAACAGGATTAATTATACTATTATAACCTAAACTCTGGCAGACCCTTACAACAATTAAATAGACGAAACAAACCACCAAGCCCAGCATAATGATCCAACCGCGACCCTTAGAACGAATATTAGAAGTAGCTATGGGGATAAAGAAAAAGATCACAATTAGGTTAGTGAGCGGAAAGGATATTTTCATATGTAGATCTACAATTTCACGGGCTGGATCATCACCCAGCTTTTTCATCCTGTCTATATATTCTCTCAATTGCCAAAAATTTAAGGATAGGGTTTTTTGCGTAATCCTTATAAAATCCTGAGGTTGAACATCTAAATTGACAATTTCAGTCTGAGGATAATAAGCCATAAAAACTTGTTTGCCATTATCAAAATGCCTAATCTCACAATCTCTTAACACCCATCTACTTCCATTCCAATCAGCAGTAGAGGCAGTTATGTGTTCACTTATTTGATGAGTTTTATAGTCAATACGAGTAAGGTCTATAATTTTTAGATTGTTCTTATAACCATCAAAAAAACCAAAGTAATAAAAATCGTTCGCTTTGCCCTGATAGTGTATTCTGGCTTTCAGCATTTGGTCGTCTGGCTGCTGTCCCTTTATTTGAACATTGTAAACATAATTTTTGGTGGTTTCAGCCCAAGGGACTACATATTCTCCAAATAGAGCAACTGCAATACTAATAATAAGACCAATACCAAAAAGAGGCAACATAGCTCTTTTTATACTAATTCCAGCAGCACGGATAGCTATACTCTCGTTATGTTTAGAAAGTGCACTCATCATAAATAAACCAGTTAGCAGAACTGTTACTGGAGAAGTTAAGACAAGCAAATAAGGTAACCGCATTAAATAATATATAGTTGCCTGTTGAGTGGTAGCACCGTTACGAATTAAGCGCGGCAAATTATCAATAACATCTATCACCACAAAAATAGCGACAAAAGATAGAAAGATAATCAGATAGGTGCGCAAAAATTCACGGATAATATATTTATCGAGGATTTTCATCTTTAGTGTACAATCTCATCTGGAACGGGTGCTTTTCTGTTACGGTAGTGCTTAATTCTCCACATCAGAGTGGGCATATCTATCAACTTTTTCTCTTTAATGGAGCTAATAATCAAAAAAATGGCAATGATTAAAAACGCAATATTGGATAACCACATTGAAAGAAAAGGTGGCATATTTCCTTTGTCAGCAAGTTGTTCGCCTGCATTCAAAGCTATATAATAAATTAGGAAAATTACCGAAGAAACCGAAAAGGACATACCTATCCCACTGGTTCGAGTCATTAAACCAAGTGGTATACCTATCAAGATAAAGATAATGATAGCGAAAGAGATAGAAAATTTCTTATGATATTCAACCTGAAGAGAGCTAATCAGTTCTTTTAGTTCTTCTACTCGGTCACTTGTCATTTTTTGCATTGAATGCAAGCGTTGTAATTCCATATTGCGAGTAAAGCTTGGAGGGCTTTTCTTAAGCAGTTCTATGCGTTTATTCAATTCTACTATTTCTTGTTGTTTTATTGTAAGTTCCTCTTTGTGACCTTTAATAGCAGCAACTAACTGGCCATAGTTCATTTCTCTATCGCTACGATAACCTGTTTCAAACATATCAACATTGCTACCTAAATTACGAACATTTATCACATAGTTGGTAAAAGTGGTTTTCTGATATTTACCGGGCTCTTTTTCATTGCGTTCATGCATTTCTCCGTTATTTAATATTATCTGAAGAGAATTGCCATTATCCTTCTGAATTACATTTCCTGTTTTGGCAAAAACAGTACGGGGGAAATGTGTTTGACTGCGATCATATATTAGAACATCCGTTAGTAAAGAATCCGTTGCTTCATTGGCGAAGATAGTATAATCCATAAAGTTCGTAAATTCTTTCTCTTTGATAATCGTCATTGGCTTATAATAAGCAATTTTCAGTGTTAAATTCTTCAATTTATGATTAGTTTCAGGAAGAAACCAATGGTTAAAATAAACCATTAACCCGGTTAATAACAGAGCTACTATAACCAAAGGGCCAATTAGCGAATAAATATTTATTCCGCTGGATTTAATAGCGATAATTTCTCTATCTACACTCATTCTTCCAAAAGCAAGAATAGTTGCAACAAGCACAGCCATAGGAATAGAAAGAGCAAGCATATAAGGCAGAGAAAGACCAAATAGTTCAAATATTATTTGCCAAGGCAGTTTCTTTTCAATAATCAGGTTCAATAAATCGATAATTCGATCACTCAATAAAACAAAGGTAACTACCATCAGAGCAATAAAAAATGGAGCAATATGCTCTTTCAAAAGATATCGCTTCAGGATTTTCATTTCAGCATATCCAAAAGCTCTAATTCATTAATTATTTTAACTGTTCCCAGTTGGTGTGCTTTATCCAGTTTAGAACCAGGATTCTCACCTACGATAAGGTAATTGAGTTGTTTGCTTACACCGCTTAATATTTTACCCCCGTGTTCCATTATTAAGCTTTCCATTTCCTTCCTACCATAATTAGACAGAGTACCAGTTATCAGAAAAGTCTTATTTGCCAATGTATTAGACCTTTGTGAGCTGGTATAGGCAAACTGCAATCCGACTGCTTTCAAAGAGTCAATCAGTTCCAGATTGCTTTTTTGAGAGAAAAAGCCAATAATGGAATGAGCTATAATAGAACCAATATCAGGGACACCTAAAAGATCTTCATCGGTTGCTGCAATTAGAGCATCAATGGTTTTAAAATGTTGAGCCAGTGTTCGAGCAGTAATTAGTCCTATATGCCTAATTCCAAGAGCAAAAAGGACTCTATCAAAATTTTTGGTTTTGGATGCTTCAATAGCTTTCCGTAAATTTTCTGCAGATTTCTTTCCCATTCTATCCATAGAGGCAATTTTGTCATAATCAAGGTGATAGATATCAGGAATACTCTTTATCTGACCTGTTTCTATCAAACGGGCAATTAAAGAACTACCTAAGCCATATATATCCATTGCCTCACGAGAAGCAAAATGTTCCAGTTTTCGTTGTACTTGAGCAGGACAATTAGCATTTGGGCAGTAAATTATGCTTCCATCTTCATCGCGTTCTAAAGGTGTATAACATACTGGGCAACTAACAGGAAATTCAACTGGTTTAGCATTTTGCGGGCGTTTACTGATATTTACTGAAAGAATTTTAGGAATAATCTCACCGCTTTTAACTACCAAAACTGTGTCCCCATAATGTAAATCGAGTCGCTTTATTTCATCGGCATTATGCAAAGTAGAATGAGAAACAGTGCTTCCTGAAATATATACAGGTTTTAAATTTGCTACAGGAGTAACTGCACCGGTTCTGCCAACTTGGAAGCTGACTGATTCCAATATTGTTTCTTTCTCTTCTGGCTTAAATTTATAAGCAATTGCCCATTTGGGACTTTTAGCCGTCCAACCAAGCTTTTTCTGATCTTCCAGATTATTAACCTTAATTACAATTCCATCAATATCATACGGAAGAGTATAACGTTCCTGCTCTACTTGCAAACAAAATTCTTCAATTTCTTTATAGGAATTGCATAGAGCTCTTTTACTGGTTTTAAAGCCAAGCTCTGTTAAAAAATCTAATAAGCGTGTTTGTTTATCTACCACTTCGTTTTTGGAAATCAAGGGTGATTCATAATAACCAAGAGCATAAAACAAAGCTTGCAAATGGCGAGATTTAACTTCTTCAGAATTTTTAAGTTTGATTGAACCAGCAGCAGCATTACGCGGATTAGCAAAGGTTTTTAGCTCATTTTCTCTTCGGGTTTCATTCAGTGCTAAAAAATCCTGGATAGGAATATAGATCTCACCTCTGATTTCTACGGGTCTTTTATAATCGATAGTAAAAGGTACTTCTGGAATCAAACGGAAGTTCTCTGTTACATCCTCACCTTCTAAACCGTCTCCTCGAGTTGTAGCATATATGAATTCTCCGTTTTCGTAATACAAATTGATGCTGAATCCATCAATTTTAAGCTCAGCACAATATTCACTATTATAACCCAAATCATTATTTGTCCTGTTCATAAACGATAAAACCTCTTCCAAGGAGTAAGCATTTTCCAAGCTTGTCATTCGTACCTTATGAGGAATGGTTTTAGCTCCAGGAGCTAGATCACTGCCAACTTTCCGAGTAGGGGATTCTTCTATGGTTTCTTCAGAATATTGCGCTTCCAAATCCTGCAAATGCTTAACCAGCATATCATATTCGTAATCGCTGATTTCAGGTTTTGCCAATACATAATAAAGCCGGTTATGTTTCTCTATTTCAGCTCTAAGCTCTTCTATCTCGGCTTTTATTTCTTCTTTATTCATAAGCGATAAAGCTCCGGTCGTCTATCTTTAAAAGCATCATTCCGTTCTGTTATAGTTTTGTCATTTGCCTCAAGGGGATTTATTTCTGCAGTTGCAATTCCTTCCTTGTTAACAGGAAGATTGGCAAGAAGTTCTCCTTTTGTATTAAGAACCTGGCTTGCACCTGTAAAGCTAATTGTAACTCCAGCATTGGTTTCTGTCCCTATCCGATTTGAGGTTATGGTAAATACCCTATTTTCTAAACTGCGAATTTTCATTGCTGCCTGACACCAAGGCAAAACTAAATTCGTTGGATGACAAATAATCTGAGCACCTGATAGGGCAAGAGTTCTTGCTGCTTCAGGAAATTGCCAATCGAAACAAATCATCATTCCGATTTTTACTCCAGCGGGAGTAGTAAAAACTTGAAAACCTGTATCTCCAGGACTGAAGAACAGCTTTTCACGGTTGAACAAATGGGTTTTTCGGTAGTTATGGTAATCACCATCGGGCATTATTAACATGCTGGAATTGTATAGTTTATCACCATCAACTTCAGGATAACCATAAACTATGCTGCAGTTATTCTTTGTGGCTATATTAGATAAAGCAAGAAACGCTTCTCCTTTACCAGAAACTTCAGCAATGGAATATACCTCTTCTTTTGTGCTGAAAACATAACCGCTTGTACAAAGTTCAGGCATAACTACCAGATCGGTTTTTAGAGAGCTTAGCAAGTCTGTGATACGCATTAAGTTATATGCCTTATCCAATAAACGAGGTTCAAATTGTAAAACTGATACTTTCATTGTTCTTTTTTCTCCTTCATTAATGGCTGAATAGTTCTATCCAAAACACCTTTCAGATAAGAAATTGTCAATCCGTAATTAGTAATAGGAACCCCGCGCCTATGGCATTCCATAATGCGTCTGTTCATTTCCATAGATGTAATCATACAGCCACCGCAATGAACACAAACAGCATATTCTTCCAAATTGTCTGGAAAATCGTGTCCTGCATAAACCTCAAAAGTAAGAGTTTTACTGCTAAAACTTCTCATCCAGTTAGGGATTTTAACTCTGCCGATATCGTCTTTTTGAATATGATGAGAACAGGCCTCAGCAATTAAAATCTTATCACCATCCTTAAGTGATTTTAAGCGGTTTATGCCTTCCAAAAGAATATCTAATTCACCTTTATAACGGGCAAAAAGAATAGAAAAAGTGGTTAAGGGAATTTCTTCAGGTACGATTTTAGCTACCATATCAATTACTTGGGAATCTGTTATTACCAGGGAAGGTGGTTCTTTTATGTTTTCCAGAGCTGACTTTAGTTCTGTTTCCTTTACAACGGTTACTACACAATTTCGGTCCAGCAAATCACGCAGAGTTTGAACTTGAGGCAGAATAAGACGACCCTTGGGGGCAGAAGAATCAATAGGAGTAACCAGAATTATATTACTTTGGGGATTTACTAGATCAGCGGCAATAATACGATTGTCTTTTAAAACCTGAGGTGCCAAATTGATCAGTTTATCCTTACATTCTCTAATTCCGTCTTTAGTTATGCAAGATACACTCACATAAGGCAGGGATTTCTTTAGGCATAAATCCATATTTTCCGGGTTTGCTTCTATTATGTCACTTTTATTAAAAACCACCAGTATTGGCAATTCCATTCCGATAATTTTATCCATCATTGTCAGTTCAGCTTTAGTAAATGGTCTGCCATCAGAAACAAAAATGGCGATATCAGCACGATATAGTATTTTTTGAGTGGCCTGAACGCGTTTTTGTCCCAATTCACCTGTATCATCAACTCCAGCGGTATCATAAAAAGTAACGGGTCCCAAAGGTAGAAGTTCATAATGCTTATCTACGGGATCAGTAGTTGTGCCTGGGATTTCGGACACAATAGCTATTTCCTGCCCCACAAGAGCATTTATTAAACTGCTTTTACCGGCATTTCGTTTTCCGATAATGGCTATAATTAAGCGTTCACCGCGAGGCGTACTGCTCATTTTTTTACTCCATATTCTAATATACCTATTCCTTTTCTTAAGAACTTAGGTATTAGTCAAGTCCTTTCTTTGCTTATTACTTTAGGAAGTAGAAAAGTTATTGATGTCAGCAAGTTTAATTAATGCAAAGGTTATTTTACCTGTATATATAGTGATTAGCAAAAAACATCAAAGCTGATAGGAATGTAAACTACGCAAAATGTAATGGGAATTGGATAAGTGCTGGCAACAAATTATACTAAAATAAAGGGACGCACCTCTTTTAGTTTAATTTCGCTAATATGGTTGGCAAAGTTATCTGCAGCCTTATGAAGGGCATCTATATCATTGTTGTTTTCTATAACTAAGTCTACCAAATTGCGTTTATTAATATCCGGTATTTGGTGCATAATTCTTTTTTCTGCCTTCGATTTTTCTTCACCTTTTTTTTCTAAACGGTCTAAACGTTTTTCTTTAGAAGCACTAATCAAAATAAGATAATCAAAACAATCTTGAAGATTTGCTTCAAAAAGAAGAGGAACTTCAAAGCAGAGAACTTTTTCTTGGCTTTGTTCAGCTATTTGCTGAAAGTCCTGTAAGACAAGAGGGTGGATTAAGGAGTTTAAATAATTCGTTTCTGTTTCACTAATAAAAACCTTGTCAGCCAAGAGTTTACGGTTTATAGTAAGAACATTTTTATCTCTTACGGAAGTGGTTAAAATGTCTGGAGAATAGCGTGTTACCAAAGCACTTTGAATGTCTTTATCTTCCAGATGTTGGTTTGCCAGAACATCTGCAGAGATTATTCTCAAGCCATTAGCAGCCAGGTAATTACAGAAAGAACTCTTTCCGCTACCAATATTTCCTGTAATTCCAATAAGCAAAGGGCGATTATTTAGTTGCATCGGTTAAAATCTGCATCAATTCTTCAAAAGCGACATTCGTTTGAATTTTTCCAGCGTTAGCTACAGATATTTGTCCAGTTTGTTCAGAAACAATAATAGCTATTGCATCGCTTATTTCTGTAATTCCTATTCCGGCTAAATGGCGAGTACCGAATTTACGAACATATTCATCTTTTCTCGATAGAGGTAGCACTACTTTAGCAGCCATTATACGCTGGTCGCGAATAATAATTGCTCCATCATGAAGCACGCTTTTAGGATTGAATATTGTAAGAATAAGTCGCATTGAAACAGCGGCATCAATAGGTTCGCCGCTATATATATATTCATTTAATTTCCGTTTATTTTCCAGCACAATCAAAGCTCCGATTTTACGAAAACTCATAGAAGAAACAGCATCAATAATAGGAGTATAGAGGGAGGATTTTTCCTGTTTACTGAATGCTTTACTTAATTCTCGCGGTAGATTTAAATGAGATAAAATTGAACGTAGTTCTGGTTGAAAGAGAATCACAACTGCTATAAACCAATAGTTACGGATAGCGTTCAGCAATGACCCAACCATCTTAAGATTGAATATTATCGCTACAATATAGAGGACAAGAACAAACAGTAAACCCCATAAAACCTGATAACCTCCGGACTTACGAACAATTAGCAATGCTTGATATATCAGGAAAGCAATAAACAGTATGTCTACAATGTCTTGATAACGAGGAATTAAAAATTCCACTTAATTTTTTCCAGCCTTGGCAATTGCTATTAAAACATCAAAGAATTGTTTATGAGCCAGCACATCATGCACCCGAATAATATCCATTTCTCCACAGGCAGCAGCAAAAGCAGCGGCAAGACATCCTCCTATGCGTTGCGAGGGAAGTGAGGGAGAAATTTTATCAATAAAGCTCTTTCTGCTAGCACCCAACAGAACAGGTAATCCAAATTGTTTGAAGGATTTCAAATTGGCAAGGATGGTTAAATTATGCTCCAGGGTTTTTCCGAAACCAATTCCAGGATCAAGTATTATATTCTCGAGCAGAATTCCTTTACTTAAACAATAATCTATCCGTTCCTGAAAAAAGTCATTGATTTCTGCTATCACATCTGTATAAAAAGGATTGAGTTGCATTGTGCGTGGAATTCCTTGCATATGCATAAGAACGACTTTAATTTGCGGATTGTCAGCTAACAATTCAGCCATCTCAGAATCGGTTCTGAGAGCAGAAATGTCGTTGATTATAGTGACGCCAAGTTCTATGGACTTCTTTGCTACAGCAGTATTTTGAGTATCTACCGATAGAATTTGATCTGGATACTTTTCTTTGATAGTAGTAATAATTGGAACGATTCTTTTCAATTGAGTTTCCGAGTTTACAGGCAAAGAACCGGGGCGGGTAGATTCTGCTCCAATATCAATTATTTCTGCTCCCTGAGCAATCATTTCTATTGAATGTTTAATTGCGGAATCCCTATCTAAAAACTGTTCTCCATCCGAAAATGAATCCTCGGTAACATTCAAGATACCCATTATAACAGGAATATGTTCAGGATAGTAATTCTTATTCATTTATCACAAACCTGCAAAGTAAACGATAAGTAGTTTTAGGATTGTATACACCTTTAAATCCGAACTTCCAGGAAGGCATAACTTTACGGATTGATTCTACATAAGCTGCATTAGTAAAGGAAAGAATATTAACACTGTTCATATCTATCGCTCCATTTCTCATAAGTTTAAATTCTATATAAACCTCACCTTCTTCGGTAGGAATTATTTGGGGTTTGGATTGGCTGATAATATATGCTTCTCCACCACCCTCTTCTAAAGTTGCAGAAAAGTTTGGATTTGTTTTCTGGAAAGTTCCTGGTATTTCTTTTAAAGAATGGGCTCCACGATTACGGGTAAAACTGGAAGGAATATTAGCTTTATTTTCTTCTTGATTGGGAACATTTAAAGGCATAGTGATAACAGATTCACTTTCACCAGCGCGCTCAGGAGTTAATTTGTTCAGATTTAAGCTCATATTTCCAGAGCTTTCCTGGGATTTGGAGATTCCAGCTGATCCTGCAGCATTTTTTCCTCCAATCAGGTCTTCAATTCTTAGGGAAGAAGTTTTTTTTACTTTGTTTTCTTGCGAAGATTCCCATTCAAAGCTATACCATTTTTCCGGAGTGTATGGCTTAAGAAAATAGAAGGCAAAAAAGAGGAATAACAGAAGGTGAAAAACAACAGAGATAAAATATCCGTTAAATAGCTTGAAAGGATTAAAGCGACGCACTACTATCCCTTTTCTACTGTAGTGGCAATAAAGATATGTTCGTAGCCGATTTCACGAACAATATCCATTAGGTCAATTAATTTTTGCACTGACACTTGTTTTTCGACAGCAATACGGACGACCTGCTCAGGAGTTTGATATTTTTGCTGTAATATATCTTTAAGCTGCTGAATAGTTATGGGTTTATCCATAAAATACAGATGTCCATCATTATAATAGGTGATTAATAAAGTTTCATAACTTTGGCGTACCGAAGTTGAAGAACCGGGAAGCCGAATTGGAAGGCCTGTTTGACTAACAAAATTCGAGCCGATTAATAAAAACAATAATAGAAGGAAGATGACATCGGTCATCGATATTAGCATAGTTGTGGAAATCCGTTGTTTGGAAACCCGCAGTTTCATAGTTTTCCTTGCATTATTTTCTTGTATTTAATGATATGTTCAATTGCATTATCCTGCATATCTTTTACTATGTTTTCAAGTTTTTGGACTAGGTCGTTGTAAAAAATGATGGTAAAAATACCTACAATCAATCCTCCTACGGTAGTTAACAGAGCAACCCAGATTCCTCCTGCAAGCATAGAAATATCTACTCCACTTTGATTCGCTGCTTGGATTTTCATAAATACATTCACCATTCCTAAAACTGTTCCCAAAAAACCTATCAAGGGAGCAATAGCGGCAAAAGTAGAAAGCCAGCCCAAACCTCTTTCCAATTTATGCAGTTCTAAATTTGCTGTAGCTTCCATACTCTGATTAATTAAATCCAGATCATCACTGGGACTATTAAACAGTTTATAGAGCATTATTCCCATTGGACATTCATTCTGATGTAGATTAATTAGTGCCCGGATGTTTTCCAATTTATCCTGGGATTTCAATGATTCTATCAGTTTATTATTAGCAATTCTTACTTTTCTGAATTGACGGTATTTTTCGATAATAATTCCAATGCTGATTACGGAGATAACCGTAAGTACATACATCAGGAATCCGCCTTTTACGATTAAATCTAAAATTGACATTAAACCTCACGCATGCGTTTTTGCTTTTATATTACTTTTACTGCTGTAGTACCGGTTAAGGTACTACAGCAGTAGCATTACTATTATAGTTAATAATTACCCATTCTGTTTTTGGAAGTTCTTCATAAATTCAGCTAAATCGTAAGCTGCGTTCAGCGGAAGAGCGTTATAACAGGAAGCACGGCATCCACCTACATCACGATGACCTTTCAGGCCTATCATTCCATTTTTCTTCGCTTCACTGATAAAGAGAGCTTCCAGTTCTTCATTGGGAAGGCGGAAGGTGATATTCATTAAAGAACGATATTCAGGAATCACAGTTCCTCTATAAAAACCGTTTGAAGCATCAATAGCATCGTAAATGTATTTTGCCTTTGCCTTGTTATTCTGCTCGATCATGGCTAATCCACCATAGTTTTCAATCCATTTCATCACGAGACCAACCATATAAATTGTGAAACAAGGAGGAGTATTATACATACTTCCATTTTTAGCATGTATTTGATAATCCAGCATCGAAGGAAGATTAGCGGCAGCTGTAGCTAGAAAATCTTTTTTAACCAAAACAACAGCACAACCTGCAGGACCAACATTTTTCTGAGCACCGGCATATATTAAGCTGTATTTATTAATATCAATCGGTTTGCTCATAAAGTTTGAGCTCATATCAGCAATCAAAGGAATACCTTCAGGAACATCGGGATCTGTTTTCCACTCTGTACCGTAAATAGTATTATTAGTTGTAATATGCAAGTAAGCAGGGTTATCTGATAGCTGATAGTTTTTTGGAATGTAGCTAAAACTTTTATCTTCGGAACTTGCAGCAATATGCAAAGGTTTATTCAGTTTTTTTACTTCTGCCATTGCTTTCTTACTCCATACACCAGTATGAATATAATTGGCCACTTTCCCTTCCGGAATGAAGTTTAAGGGAACCATCAAGAATTGTAAACTGGCTCCTCCATGCAGAAAAAGGACATCCCAATCATCACCAAGACCGTAAATCCTCTTTGCGGCATTTCGTGCTTCGTTAATAATTGCTTCATACTCTTTACTGCGATGGCTCATTTCCATAACGGAAAGCCCCATCCCTTTGTAATTGAAAAGGTCTGACTGTGCCTCTCTAAGAACTTCTTCAGGTAAGACGGCAGGACCTGCATTAAAGTTATGTACTCGTTCCATTTGTATCCTCCAGGATATTTTTTTTCTTTCTATGGACAAGTTTTTCTAATACCTTACTTTAAGGCAAGTTATTTTTTACAAATAGAGAAAATTATTGACTTAAACCAGCCTTTATATTCTATGTAACAAAGGTTTAAAATTATGATACATGAGTTATTACACAATAAAAAAGTTATCCTTGCTTCTGCTTCTCCGCGCAGAAAAGAACTTTTTGCTTTATTGGGAATAAATGCTTATATTATTCCTGCAGAGATTGCAGAACCGATTAATGGAGAAGAACCGCAAGTTCAAGCTATGCAAAATGCTTTGCGGAAAGCAGAAATTGTTAAAAATAAAGTGGATAAAGATGCAGTAGTTATAGCTGCAGATACTTTAGTAGCCATAGATAATCACATCTTAGGCAAGCCCTTAAACCAAAAAGAAGCAAGCAGATATTTGAGATTACTTTCAGGAAACACTCACAGCGTTTATACCGGTATCTGTATTTTCTATAATGAGATAGCGAACATAAACTATGAGCAGACCTTAGTGCATTTTGCCGAATTGACTGAGTTAGAAATTAAATCGTATATAGAAACAGGAGAACCTATGGATAAAGCAGGAGCTTATGGAATTCAGGGTTATGGAGCACAATTTATCACAGCAGTTGATGGATGTTATTATAATGTTATGGGTTTTCCAGTTCGTAAATTCTATGAAATGCTGAATGCCATATTAGAAAAGGAAGAGAAATGAACATATTAGCCAACCTCTATCTCTGGATAAAGGGTAAATTTACTGAAGAACCGAAATCGCTACTTGTTCATAATACAAGTATTTCAGAGATATTGCCTTATCCTGTTCCAGAACAATATAAAAACATCTCTATGAAAGATTTAAATGGTTCTTATGCCTATCCTGGCTTTATTGATACGCACACGCACAGTTTTGAAGGAGGATTATATTCTCTGGGAGTGGATTTGTCTACTGCTAAAAATATAGAAGACATCCTGGCTCTGCTTTCGGCAGCAAATTCCAAAAAGACAAAGGACGAGTTCATTTTTGCTTGGCAAATGGATGAGACATTATTAAAAGAAAGGCGGTTTCCCACTCTAACAGAACTAAATAGTGCTGTTCCCGACAAACCCTTAATTTTAAGAAGGATAGATGGTCATTCCTGTATGCTCAATTCTTATGCAAGAAATATGGTTACAGGTTTGAAAACTAAAGAAGAGATTTTGCGAGGAGGGGAAAATGATTATGCTGTCCATTTTTTTCATAAACGCTTAAATGATGAAGCAATTTTAAATGCTTATCGGGCAGCAGCAAATATTGGTTTACAGGCAGGTTTTACTTCTCTACATACTATGATTGGTGATGCAGAAAATAGTATTAATCACTACGAGCTCATCAGAGATAATTTAAATAAATTCCCCCTACGATTTATTCTATATCCTCAATCTTTTAATATCAAAGCAGCTTTGGAGGCTGGAGCTAATAGAATCGGAGGTTGTATATTAGCTGATGGTTCAATCGGTTCTGAAACTGCAGCTATATCAGAACCATATTTAAATAGTAATTCTTGGGGAGTTCTTTATCAAAGCGATGAATTCTGGCAAAAATTTATTACAGAAGCAAGTCAACACCGGCTCCAGGTAGCTATACATTGTATTGGTGATCGAGCAATTCGCCAAATTAATAATGTTTACAAATCACTAGCTAGCACAGCAGATTTAAGACATCAGCTTATCCACTGTGAAATAACTCCCGATAACTTAATCGAAGAAATTGCTACTTCTGGAGCTGTTCCTGTTATGCAACCAAATTTTGATTATTTATGGGGAGGTGAAAATGGTTTTTACGCTAAAAAAATAGGGATAAAGCGTAGTAGAATAATGAACCGTTTTGCTACTTTATTAAAATCCGGCATTACTATTACCGGTGGTTCAGATTGGTATATAACATCTTTAAATGCAGCACATTCACTTAGGGCAGCAATCAATCATCACAATCCCTTAGAGCGTTTATCTACTGCGCAAGCAATTGATATTTATACTAAAAACGCTGCCTGGTTAAATAGTGAAGAAGATACTTATGGGAAAATCAAGATTGGATATAAGGCAGATTTATCTATCTATTCACACCCAATAGAAAATGAAACAACAGAGCTTTACTATCTTATCCGCGACGGGGAAATAAAATATGCAGCTATCTGATAATGATTTAATTAAAGTTGATATCAAACAGGTTATTAAGCAGGAATTACTTTTTCATCCTGAATTGCAACTGATTGACCTCTATAAACTTGTTTTTCAGGCATATATGGGACCGGGACATCTAATTAACAATATTGACGAAGCAGCAAATTATATTATAACAGAAATGCTGCTACATTCTGAACCATATTTACCTATAAAACAGGATATCGGTAACGGAAAAGGATTTTTTCGTGTAAGTTTAGACCTTCTGATGCCGGAAAAAGAGCTAAAAAAAGAACAGGCAATTGTTGAAATATACCGTAAAAGCTATATATTGGCAGATCTTATGAAACAATCAGTGTACGATAACAACCATAACCTCAATATTACTGATATTTGGAATGCTACTGTACCACAGATAAAAGAACTGATAGATTTTGATCTTGCTGAATGGAAAGAAGTAGATTTAATTGCTGAAAGTAAAGCAATTCCCAGACATTCCCAGATCTATAAAACACTCTACAATCCCAAATATAGAGTCCTTAAATACAATTTTTATGATAATATCGATAAATTAGTGAAATAATACCTGGAGATATAATAGAATGAATGAAATCCGTGTCCGTTTTGCACCAAGTCCAACCGGTTATTTACATATTGGTGGATTGAGAACTGCCCTTTACAATTACCTTTTTGCCCGAAAAGAAAAAGGTACCTTTATTTTAAGAATAGAAGATACAGATAAAAGCAGACAAGTTCCGGGAGCAATTGAAAACTTGATTAACACTTTAAATGCCTTAGGGTTGGATTACGATGAAGGACCTGGAAGAGAGAGCAAATTTGCCCCCTATATTCAATCCGAACGCTTATCTTTATATAAAGAACATGCACAGTATTTATTAGATTCCGGTTTTGCCTATCCCTGTTTTTGTTCCCCGGAGACCTTAACTAAAATGCGCGAAGAACAACAATCAAAAGGTGAATTTGTAAAATATGACCGCCGCTGTTTATCTTTAACTAAATCCGAAATAGAACAAAAAATAGCCGCAGGAGAAAAGTATGTTATCCGGTTAAAAATGCCTGATAACCGCAAATTTCAATTCAATGATCTGATTCGGGGTGAAGTGGAAATGGATTCCAACCAGTCCGACGATCAGGTTTTACTAAAAAGTGACGGGTTCCCAACTTATCATCTGGCAGCTGTGGTAGATGATCACTTAATGCAAATTTCTCATATTATCAGGGGAGAAGAATGGCTTTCCAGCACTCCGAAACATATTTATTTGTATGAATGTTTGGGTTGGGAAACTCCTAAATGGGTGCATCTTCCTCTTATTCTTAATGCTGACCGTACAAAATTGAGCAAAAGGATGAATGATGTATCTGTAGATAGCTATTTAGCAAAAGGTTATCTGAAAGAGGCACTAATCAATTTTGTTGCTTTACTGGGTTGGCATCCTTCCGATGACCGCGAACTTTTCACTCTGGATGAACTTTGCAATGCCTTTTCATTAGAAAGAGTAAATAAAGCGGGAGCCATATTTGATTTAACCAAGCTGGATTGGATGAACGGACAATATTTACATTCACTGCCTGTTGAAGATATTGCTATGCGTTGTAAACACCTTTTTTTAGAGAAGGGATATGATCTTAGCGATGAAAATAAATACCAACTTGCTATTGCTGTAGCTCGCGAAAGATGCACTTTACTAAATGAAATTGTGGATTACTGTAAAATGTTTTATCAACCTGAGGAGTTAAAGAATGACGATATAAAAACACTATTAGCTCCGGAAGCTCAAAAAGTTCTTGCTTGGTTTGCAACTAATTTACCAATTTTATCTGCTTGGGATACGGAATCTATTCAGAATTTAGTTAATTCTGGAATTGCTGAACTGGGTATTAAAGGTAAAAAATTCTACACTCCTTTACGTTTGGCTTTAATTCATCAACAGCATGGGCCTGAGCTACCTTCCACTTTTATCATTTTAGGAAAGGAAGAATCAATTAAACGCCTGCAGCAATATCTGCCGAGTTAAATTCAAATAATGTGTTGGAGGATAATAAGTTGGCAGATTTGTTTTTGCCAAAAATAATGGAGTTATCTAAATGTACTCTTTCCCTAAATTGCGGAATCGAAATTCAGCAGCCCATCACCATATTTTCTAATCAACTAAATCTAAGGAATTATATAAGATAGCAGTCTCCTTACTGGAAGCTTATATACAGTCAATAAGCATCCCGTATGATTCCCTTATCTGATATGGGAATCATATGGGAATTATATAGGCTGTATACGAGTTTTTAAAAAGTGATATATACGAAGTAATTATTAGAAGTGGGTAAAAAAGGTGCTTAAAATTTTAATATTTGTATTCACATAAATACCATTGTTATTTATAGTTTAAATAGATTAATTTGCTGGCGAGTTTGGAAAAAAATATAGGAAAAATCTACGCATACTTATACTGGAAAGTTGCCTCAGCATTTGTATCAGCGACTTTCTTTTGTAATTAGAACACATAGTATACATCTTATCTGCTTTTTGTAGATCATAACAAATGCAGAATATTGAGTATAAAAGGAATTATTATGGCTAAGTATGGAAGATTATTAATAATCGAGATTTCATTGTTTTTTTTGGGTGCCTGCCAAGAAGAAAGTTTGTTAGGTCCCTTATCTGAAAGTTTTGATCCTCTCAGCATCCAAGAAGATAAAACTCCTCTTGCCGGGGGTGAATATCTTTACCAACAAAACATCGTAATTACCAATACCGAGGATAACGACTTTTTTACTTATAAGTTAATAACTTATCAAGGTGAACTTCCGGTGTCCTATATGAATCAAACGGAAACAGCAATCGCTTTACAGAATTTATTTAGCAATATGATCAATAATGAACCTTTATAAGGAGGATAAAATGAAGCACTATATAATCTTGATCCTACTTCTTGCCGTTGTCCTTTTGTTTGGTCAAACCAAACCTTCAGATGCAAAAAGTGTAAATTATGAAACCCATAATGCCGGTTTACTTTCACTTAATGTTTATAATATTGGATCTCTCTCAAATTTGCATAATCCTTATGATGGAATGAATTTAATGTCTCAAAGCGGACAGTGGATTTCTGCCAAAAAATATCGCAGAAATAATCTAAATCAATTATTGTATTGGCTTTCTCCCATACCCGGTCCTGGAAATGATCAGATGGTTACGGTGACTGATCCTCTTTGGAATCCAAATTTGCTGGTAGTTACAGATACACTTTCCACAGTTGCTTATGATGGCGATTGCTGATTAGGGCTTTTTTTTAATCAATAATATGATGCATTATAGATTCTGTTGAAGTTCCCAGATTCTATCTCTGAGTTCAGCAGCATGTTCAAATTCGAGATTGGCAGCAGCCTTATTCATTTCTTTAGTCAGCAGTTCAATAATCTTTTCTTTATTATCGAGATCTAAATATTCCAAAAAATCCTTTTCTGAAGGTTTTTCATCGGTAATTGGTTTTGATATCTTATCATATCCTTCAGCAATAGCTGTCGATTGCATAATTTGTTCAATTGTCTTATAAATTGTTTGTGGGGTTATATTATGGGCTTTATTATAGGCAAGCTGTTTTACCCGGCGTCTATTAGTTTCGGTTATAGTTTGTTTTATAGCGTCTGTAATTTCGTCAGCATAGAAAATTACTTTGCCATCAACATTACGAGCAGCTCGACCCGAAATCTGAATCAAGGAGCGAGTTGAACGCAAAAATCCAGTTTTATCAGCATCTAAAATAGCTACTAACGAGACTTCGGGTAAATCTAAACCTTCTCTTAGAAGATTAACTCCAACAATAACATCGAACACTCCTAAGCGAAAATCTCTAATAATTTTAGCGCGTTCGATGCTGTCGATATCGCTGTGCATATATCTTGCTTTGATACCAGCATTAATAAGATAGGTACTAAGGTCTTCACTCATTCTTTTAGTGAGAGCCATCACCAGAACTTTTTGGTTTTTAACTGTGCGTTGTTTAATTTGGCCAATAAGATCATCAACCTGGTGCTTTACAGGTTTAATTTCAATTTCTGGATCGAGTAAACCAGTGGGACGGATAACTTGTTCAACAATTTCGCCTTGAGTTAATTCCAACTCATAATTTGCAGGAGTGGCAGAAACAAAAATGACATTACGCATATAATTTTCAAATTCTTCAAAACGTAACGGGCGATTATCAAATGCAGAAGGTAAACGGAAACCATACTCAACCAAGTTTTTTTTGCGAGTATAATCACCTCCGAACATACCATGAACCTGCGGAATTGTTACATGGGATTCATCAATTACAAAGAGAAAATCTTCGGGGAAGTAATCCAGTAAACAGTTTGGTGGTTCACCAGGTTTGGCACCTGTTAGATGGCGGGTATAATTTTCGATACCACTACAATAACCCAGTTCACGAAGCATTTCCAAATCGAAAGCAGTTCTTTGTTTTAGACGTTCTGCCTCCAGGTATTTTTGATTTTGCATAAACCAGGCGATGCGTTCATTCATTTCTTTTTCTATATTGATGATGGCTTTATGCAATTTATCCTCGTTCATTAAAAAATGAATTGCGGGGTAAACATCGTAATTTTCAACTTCTCCCAAACTGTTACAGGAGATAGGATGCAGTTTTTCCAAACGATAAATTTCGTCTCCAAAAAATTCCACGCGTAGACAGTGTTCCAAATAAGCAGGAAAAATATCTACAGTATCTCCTCTAACTCTGAATGCACCTCTTTCAAAAGCAATATCATTGCGGCTGTAGTGAGCTGCAACCAATTTTTTAATCAATTCTTCGCGGTCCATTTTCATTCCCCGCGATAGAGAAATTAATGCTTCACGATATTCTTCTGGAACACCAAGACCATAGATGCAAGACACAGAGGAAACAATTATTACATCCCTTCTTTCCATTAAACTCATTGTTGCTCTTAACCGTAATTTCTCTATCTGTTTGTTGATACTGCTATCTTTTTCAATATAGATATCTTTTCCGGGAATATATGCTTCAGGTTGATAATAATCGTAATAGCTGATGAAATATTCAACTGCATTTTCGGGGAAAAGTTGTTTTAATTCACCATAAAGCTGAGCAGCAAGAGTTTTATTATGTGATAAAACAAGGGTAGGACGGTTTATCTGTTCAATAACATTGGCAATTGTAAATGTTTTTCCGCTACCTGTAACGCCTAAAAGGACTTGATATTTTTTATCTTCTTTAATTCCTTTTACAAGAGATTTTATCGCTTCGGGTTGATCACCGGAAGGGATATAATCGCTAACAAGTTTAAAGCGTTGCATTATTTGTCTCCTTTTTAGTTAGAAATTCTTCTTGACATTACAGGGCTTGAATTCTGAATTGCTTTACAAGGAATATGAATCCCTTGTTTTGTCCAGAATTATTTAGCTTGGAGATAGAAAAATGCTTAATTACGAAGATTTACAAATTAACTACGAAAACCTGCTCAAATTGGGTTATGCTGTCGTTGATGTCCGTTATAAGGACTACGATGTTTGCCCTGATATTCCCAAACTGGTTATTGCCAGAGTTGATTCAGACAGGGATGATTTTTATCAGGATATGCTGAAACTCTATACTGGAATTGAATTTAAGCCCAATGAAATGTTTGAGATCTGGACAGATATCCTCAGCCATAAAATCAAAATGAGTATAGTTTTACACCGTGATATTGCCATAAAAGTTGCCGCTCTGGATTATATCGAAACTGTATATCCCTCAAAATGAAGGAACAATCACTACTGCTAATTAAACCAAATGCAGTTCGCAACAAGCATATAGGGCATATTGTAACGATTTTGGAAGAGAATGATTTCCATTTTTGTGCCCTTAAAATATTCCGTTTCGATAGGCAGTTGGGGGAACTTTTTTATGCTGAACATAAGGGTAGAGCATTCTTTGAAAATTTATTGAGCTTTATGATATCGGATGACACTGTAGCTATTATTGTCGAAAAAGACAACGCTGTTCAGGAATTAAGGGAAATAATCGGAGATGTAGATCCGGAAAAAAGAAAACCGGGAACAATTAGAGCTCTTTATGCCGAAGGGATTACTGAAAACGCAGTACACGCTTCGGACTCAATTACAAGTGCTATTAGAGAAATCGGAATCATATTTGATAAGCAAACTAATTAGCACAGTAAAATCCTTCAGCAAGATTTGAAAATAAGGCGAATAATAACAAAGAGATATTTCTGAGCCCTGTTTTCCACTGGATATAAAATAATTGGTGAAATTACACTATGTGTTTTCCTACTTGATTATATACTGCAAAGATATCGTGGCTTCACTGGGTAAAATGCCAAGATAAATTATCGTATCTATACCGCAAATAACAAGGCAAGAATTTGAACGGGAAAAGAGTAGGGGAACACTTATTATTCCGGAGGATGGTTATCCAGTCGTTCTTTAAAGAGATATAAAACAGGAGAAAACTGGGATATATATTTTTTGGCTAAAGAAAGTACTTTGCGGGCTTCTTTATAATTATTTTTTTGCAGGAGCAGACGGATTAACTCTTCATAAACTACACTTATATAAGGATTTATTTCCTGAGCTTGTCTTAATATTTCAATTGCTCGATCAATCAGACCAATGTTGGTGGCTGCATTAGCATAGGCAATTAGGTGATCCGGATTTGTGATATGGCCTAAAGACTCATATTCTACAAAGCTGTGGTAGGATTTCAACCAAATGCCTTTTTTGCCATAAACTAAAGCAGAAAGTAGCAAAAGCTGTCTATGCTTGCCGAATTTTTTTTCTGCATTAATAATTGTTTGATATGCTTGATCGTAGTTTTGCATTCTGACATACTGTTCAATCAGGAGAAAATAGATAAATGGATTATCATCCATAACTTCAAGGATTTTATTTATTACATCGATACTTTCCTGATAACAACCTAAAAAGGCATAAGCTAATGCACTATTATATAGAACTTCGGGAGGTGGATTACTAATCCTGTTGAAATAGCTGATTGCGATTCTATATTCTCCTAAGGAGAAATAACAAGTCCCAATTAAAAAAAGCAACTGGGGGCTATCTGGATGCAAGGAAATGGCTTTAATATAATAACTAAGGGCTTTTTCATATATTTGCCTTTCGAGATAGATATCTCCCAAATTGATGATAAGGGAATAATTATCCGGTTCTTCTTTCAAACCCTCTTGAAGCAAATAAACTGCTTGTAGCCAATTAGTTTTAGCCAGGACAGTTGCCCGTTGAATGAGATTGTTTATATCAGATAAATTCATACTATTTAAGCTCTTTTAGAAGTTCTTTAACAGCACGCACAAGTTGAGGATCACGCTCTGCAATAATATCCTCAGGTAAATTTAATATAATTATATCAGGCATAACTCCTGTTCCTTCCATATTGGTACCATCAAGTTTATACCAACCTGTTCCCGGCATTCTCATTGAAGAACCATCCTGAAGATAATAATGCCAGGTTCCAATAACTGCTCCACTAGAAGGAGTTCCAACTACCTTGCCTAATTTTAATTCTTGATATACCATAGGGAAAATTTCTCCATCGCTGAAAGATTCCTCATTAACTAATACAATGCTTGGTTTATCCCAAATACTTCGAGGTTCGGAACGCAAAATTCTACTATACCTACGCGTAGCGGTATACGCATACTTCTTTTTTTGCAGTAGTGTGATAATCTGATCATGAATATGGCCTCCTGAATTACCACGAACATCTATAACCAAAGCATCCTTATCATAATTATCCACTAAGAACTCGCGATAAAACTGTTTCCAATCATCATTTCCCATAGCTGGAATATGAATATAACCTAATTTGCCGTGAGAAAGATCATCTACAAGTTTACGATTTTGAGCTATCTGATAATTATACCGCAGCTCATACATCTGGGAATAAGACAAACCGGTAATAACAGCTTCTATATCAACTCCATCTTGAACAACTGTAAGCTTTATCTTCTTCCCAATTTTTCCTGCAAGCAGTGAATCCAACGATGTCTTTGAAGTGATTTTCACTCCATCCACATTAGTAAGAATACAGCCATCTTTCAGATGATAAAAATTGCTTAAACGGGAATTTGGATAAACTCGGCTTAAGACAATTCCTTCTTCCAGAATTATATTATAATCAAATTCGGCTCCCAGCCAAGCGACAGGATTCCTGAAAGGACTATATTCGCTGCGTGGATAAAATCCAGTATGTGAAGCATTTACATCACCTATCATTTCTTCTATTATAGTGGCTACATCATAAATATCTCTTGCCTTATCTACATAAGGACGGTATAAACGGAAGAGTTCTTTCCAGGAAACATTATGCATATCCGGATCGTAAAAATTATTACCGAAAGCACTCCATGCTTCTTCAAAAACTCGCTGATTCAAAAGGGCTTTATCATACTGATAATCATAATTAACCTTGATATCTTTGCGAGAGGAAGTAGCCAAATTATAGGACTTAAGTTCACCCTGTACAAGATAATAGACGGTGCTATTTACTTTACAGTAAGCATTAGCTGTGCTGCCAAAATTGAATACTTCCTTTTGATTTTTGCCGTAGATATTAGCTTTTTTGAGGTAGTTATTTTTATTCGGTTGATTGGCATCTTCAACATAGTAAAAAGTACTGTCACTAATCGTGTCCAGCACGAAATTATAATTATCCTTTGCTATTATAATAGGGTAAAAGCGTTTTTCGATACCTTCCCAAACAATTTCCAGTTTATTATTTGTTTCAGTTTTATTCTCTTCTGCTACAATATCTAAAACTAGATAGCCATTTTCGTCATAGTACATTTCTTCATTTGTGCTATCCGGTTTACTTTTTTCTTGGTTCAAAATCTCTTCCCAGGGATCTTTATCCAATTCAAATTCATCTCTCGGAACAAGATCCAGGCGATATATATCCTGGTTTCGGGTTAACAGTATAGACCTATTATCTGGCATCCAGACAAGATTATCCAGCCAACCGTCATCCGCTAAAATTCGTTTACTGGTATCTGCTTTAACATCGTAGAGATATAGTTCTTTCACATAATTATCATCGCGCATACAACCATACAATGCATAATTGCCATCCTCGCTGAAAGCAAAATTGGTGGTAACAGCCCAAGGTGTTTTTACTGGTCGAATATTAATCAATCCTGAATCGGCAATAGCTACTTTTTGATGGCTGTAATAATCTGCATATTTGAAATACCAACGACCATTTTTGTCTTTACCAAGGTCTGAAACACATAAACTATCCTCTCCAAACCACTCAATAGGGGAAAGGGTTATAATGGAATCTGCTGTTGCTACAAACAGTTTTACAATTCCATTATCCAGTTTGCTAATTACCATTCGGCGGTTATCCAAAAATTGCATACTGGAAATGGAACCGTGATCATAACTAATCTGTTTTACCTCCCCACCTTTCACTGGAGCAAAAAAACAATCGTAATTATGAGTAAAACCAACCAGCAGTTCATTGATAGAAACAGTATAATCACCTACATTATTATTGCTATAGCTTCTAACAATATTGTCTTGCCATTCGTCTTCAGAAAGATCTATATAAAGAGGGCTAACCTTCTCTCCGGTTTTTATAGTGGGATCATATTTATAGATAGTGTCAAAATATTCAAAGACAAGACGCTCATTATCTCTTGCCAGATTTATATCTCGGGCACTGAAAGGGCTAAGATTAGTAATTTTTTCAGGTTTACGAAAAGAGAGCTTGTTAACCTTGTTAATCTGTAAATTTTTACCATCCGATGCACAATAATATAAAGCTCCTGTTTGTGAAAAACGGGGATACATTTCTGAGAGCTCAGTATTAGTAAGTTTTGTATATTTTTTCGTTTCAATATTAAGTAGCCATAGTTCTCCATTTGCACTGCCTCGATATGCTTCCCGCCTTGAATAACCACCCTTTTGGAAAACAATTTGTTTATTATCAGGACTTAAGGTAGCAAAACGAGTAGCAACTTCTGCTATCATAACAGGTCTGGAACCATCTATAGGAACTTTATAGAAAGATATTCCCCATCTGGGAGTGTATTTTGTGCATAAAAGATGCTCGGAATCACTAAACCACTCAGAAAGACCTAAGCTCTCATAGGTTACAGGTTTTGATATTCCCCCTTCGGTAGGCATCAAATAAATCATACTTTGTCCATCACGATCAGAAGAAAAAGCGATCATTTTACCATCGGGGCTAAATTGAGGATTCCATTCTTTACAAGTAGTATTAGTAATTCTACGGGGAATTCCTCCTTCAAAAGGAACTAACCATAGGTCATCACAATAAACAAAACAAACAGTTTTGCCATCAGGAGAAATAGCAGGATCACCTGCAAACGGTGTCTCAAGAGCTATTAGAGTATAACTAAATGATAATAACATTACTATCGAGAAGATTCTTTTTAAAGTATTCTTAATTGTTTTCATTATTCCTTTTCTATAAATTCTATTTTCTTTTCTCGTTTGTTAATTTCGTAGCTATGTTTTAAAATCCGATAAATAATGGGGGGTCTGGAAATATCCTGAATAGAAATTCTCTTGGTATCTTTCTGCTCTCTGTTTAGGAATTGATTCAGCTTATCGTCCAACAATATTTCATAGTTTTGGATGCGGTTTTCTAAGTCCACTATAGCTGTAGCATTTATATCTTTATTCTCTTTTAGACGAATAAGGTCTTTAGTTAAGATTAGCAACAAATTGCGATAAAAAGGACTTATAGCTATCTCAATCTCGGTTATTGTATTATTATAAGAACCCGCTTGAAAAGCAGTAATTGATTCTCCTGCTTGAGTTAAACCACCGCAAATTTCACTTCTATCTGGTGCACCTATTATTTCACCATCACATACTACTGTCGAATTTTCAAGTTTATTGGTAAAATGGATATTATTGAGGCACACTATATAGGAGTTATGGATACTGCTACATTCCAAATTTCCCCAAACAATTATGCCCTTAGCTGAAGAAGCATTTATATCACCTGTAACCAGCATATCCTTTTTACATTCAATACTGCAGGAATGTACTTCCCCCTCAATTCTCAAGTTTGCATCACAATGCAGATTAGCATAAGTAAGATCTCCTTCGATTATTAAATCAATTGGACAACTTATAATTGTGTCACTTGGAAGTTCGCTTGCTTTTAGAGTAATGCTATCTAAAAGACTGATATGACCCTCCTCGTCTACATAAGGATAGCCATCTTTTAGAAGATAATAAGTACAGTTTTGAACATCATAGGCAACATTTTCTCCAGCCAAGGCAATTGCCTGTTCAGGATCAACTGAACTAGCATCTATCAATTCTCCAAAAATATTATAAATGCTCCCCTTCTGTTCAAATATATTATGTGAATATTCTGCTACAGTATCTCCAGCTTTGAAAACCTTCAATTTGGCTAATGTTTGATAGCTGATCTCCATTTCAGGAGCAGTTAGTATATCGGGATTAAATTTATAGCGTAGGATTGTTTTATTCTCATCCTTTTTACACATAGCAACCGGGAAAGGAATATCAAATTCTTTTTCCAGAGAATGAATCTGTGCATATTCAACTGCTTCTTCAAATCCGCTTTTGATACCTGCTTCTTCAAGTAAAGCAATAATAGCGTATTCATCGATAAGCTTACCTGTTTTTTTTATGGTTAACCAAGCAGACAAGGGCTCATCACGAATTTCTAAAATCAGGTTACCTTCTTTGTTGGTGTAGGTCTTATCCATGTATGATACCTACAATGTTTATTTGACGATTATTCGTTTTTTCCCGGCGGTAAGAATGATAGCAAGAGTTTTCAAAAGTGCAATCATTGATGTGTTCAATATTGATTTCCGGAATTCCAGCTTTTAATAGCTGAGCATTAAGGGTTTTGCGTAAATCGATATGCCGGTTCTTGGTTAAAACAGGTTCCAATCCCTGAGAAACAATACTCTTACCAAACTCGTTATAAAGTTCTTGGCTAACTTCATAATGATTATGACAGATACCTGCACCTACGATAGCTATAATATCAGTAAGCTGGCAATACATTTGACTATTCATTATTCTGATTGCTTCTCCAACTATGTTTTTTCTGGTTCCTTCCCTACCGCAATGAAGTGCTGCTATAACATTTATACGGTTATCCATTAAAATAACAGGATAACAATCTGCAGTTCTAATAAGTAAATATTGATAGGGTATTTTGGTTATTAATCCATCAACTACAGGAATTTGAGGCTTGTTCATAAAACCTGCACCACCATCGATTTCTCTACAAATATGGACTTGTTTGGAATGGGTTTGTTCAGCAATTATTACTCTTGAAATAGGGATTTTTGTCCCTTCCAAGATAAAATCCTTCTGTAAATGCATCAAAGATCGGTAATCCGTATCTCTCTTACCTAGATGGTAGAAAATCTTCATTGGATATTAATCTCCGGAGCAAGAATTTTGGAACGATAAACATCTGTATTATTGCTGATTACTAGCATTCTTAATACTCCCTTAATAAACTTTGGAGCTAACTTTAAGCTATACAATGACCACAATAAAAATACTGAAGCACAAATAATTAAAGTATATCGAGCTCCAAACTGACTGGATAAACTACCCATCAGTATACTCCCCAAAGGAGCTGTACTGGCTGAAGCCATAGTATATAGTGCAATCACTCTTCCTCTCATTTCTATAGAAGCAATACTCTGAATAAGAGTATTTGTGGTTGCCATAGTCATCATTCCTGTTAAACCAATAAAAACCATATAGAACATACTAAGAGGAAGCGAACCGGATAGAGAAAATAAAATTAGAGAGATACTATATACTAAACAAAGATATACAAGACGAGTTGGCATCCCTCTTATATTTTTGCGCGAAGCTAAGAAGAAAGAACCAGCTAATGCTCCTACTCCCATAGCCGACATTAATAAACCCTGAGTAGCAGAAGTGCCCTGTAAAATATCCTTAGCGAAAATAGGCATTAAAGTAGAAAAAGACATTCCAAAAATTGTATATATTGCCAAATTGCTTATTAAAAACCGAATGGGCATATTCTCCCACGCATATTTCCAACCAGAAACTATTTTTTTGAGAGTAGGTTCTTTTTGAGGAGAAGGTGGGGGATAGCTTATTCTAATAAAGCACAAGGAAATTATTACTGGAATATATGAAATAGCATTAATAGCAAAACATACCCCTTCACTAAACATCATAATTAGAAAACCACCAATTGCAGGACCAATTAAACGCGCTCCATTAAACATAGCAGAATTAGTTGCTATCGCATTGGGCAATAACCGTCTGGAAGAAACAAGATCCATTACGAAATTTTGACGAATAGGGGCATCTATAGCATCAATAATTCCTTGAAGCAAAGATAATATTATAATAGGATACTGAACCTGCTTGTTGATTACTCCGGTCAAAACTAATATAGCCAGAATCCCTGTTTGTAAGCAGAAAGCAATTTGAGTGTATATCATTATATGATGGCGGTTTACACGATCTGCCCAAGCACCAGCAAAAGGACTGACAAAAACAGATGGCACCATTGAAAGAAAACTCACTAAACCAAGCAAAAATGCAGAACCGGTTAAACGATATACAAACCAGCCCATCGTAGTTCGTTGAATCCAGGTTCCAATTAAGGAAATCCCCTGTCCCATAAAAAAGAGACGATAGTTTCTAATAGTTAATGAAACGAAGATTTCTTTTAGTTTTGAAATGATCATTGCTATAGGATAAAGCGGGAAAGGTCCTCACTTTCGATGACAGGGTTAAGATATTCAGTTACCATCTTTTTTGTGATTTTAACGCTTTTAAGAGTTTCGGAAGGCATTTCAAATAGAAAATCATCGAGCAGTGTATTCATTACAGTATGTAAACGACGAGCTCCGATATCCTCCATTTTTTCATTTGCTAAAGCTGCAAAACGAGCAATTTCTCGAATTGCACTTAGCATAAATGTTAGCTCGACTCCTTCGCTTCGGAACATCTCTTGATACTGTTTTGTTAATGAATTTTCTGGCTCAATAAGAATGCGTTCAAAATCTTCCTTAGTTAAACTATTGAGTTCCACTCTTATAGGAAATCTGCCTTGTAATTCCGGAATTAAATCTGAAGGTTTAGCTGAATGAAAAGCACCTGCAGCAATAAATAGAATATGAGAAGTATCAATCATTCCATATTTAGTAGGAACTTTACTACCCTCAACAATGGGAAGAAGATCTCGTTGTACTCCACTACGAGAAACATCTAATCCACCTTGCTTATCAATATTGGCAATTTTATCAATTTCGTCTATAAAGATAATCCCATTTTCTTCCACTGAATTTTTTGCTGTTTCAATTAGTTTATCTTTACTTATCAACCGGTTAATTTCGGTTTCAATATATCGTTTCCAGGCAGTGTGAACAGTGGTTTTAATTGTTCTGGATGCACCTTTACCCTGAAAGATATTAGTCAACATTTCGGTAAAATCAAGATCTAATAATTCTAAACCTGGTCCTGGTAATATTTCCAGATTGGGAGTAGTGTCTAATTCGGGTTCAATTTCAATTTCTTTATCATCCAAACTACCTGATAACAGCTTTTTACGCATTTTTTCCCGACTGCGTAAATACCTATCATATTCTGCATTATCACTAACGCGATTTTGTTTCATTTTTTTGCTGCGGGGAAGCAAAATATCCAGGATCATTTCAGTTGCATTCTTTTCTGCTTCAGGACGAACTTCTTCTATCATCATCTCGCGAATCTGGCTAACTGCATAATTCATTAGTTCACGGACCATCGATTCTACATCGCGTCCAACATAACCAACCTCAGTAAATTTGGATGCTTCTACTTTGACAAAAGGAGCTCCTGTCAATCGTGAAATTCTTCGAGCAATTTCAGTTTTTCCTACTCCAGTAGGGCCTATCAGTATAATGTTATTGGGAATAATCTCCCCCTTGATATCACCAGATATTTGTTGGCGACGCCAACGATTTCTAAGAGCAATAGCTACACAACGTTTTGCCTGATCCTGCCCTATTATATATTTATCCAGTTCTTCAACAATCCGTTTTGGGGTTAAATGTACATAGTTTAACAATTTCTAAACTTCCTCTACAATATAGTTACTATTTGTATAAATGCATATTTCAGAAGCAATATTTATAGCTTCAACAGCAATTTCACCAGCACCTAATTTTGTTTTTCTAGCTAAAGCGCGAGCAGCTGCCAAAGCATAATTTCCGCCACTACCAATAGCTATTATATTATCATCAGGTTCAAGCACATCCCCAACTCCATTAATTAGAAGAAGGGTATCTTTATCTCCAGCAATTAGCATTGCTTCCAACCGTCTTAATATTCTATCTTGTCGCCAGTCCCTGGCTAAGTCAATTGCTGCTTTGCGTAAATTACCTTTATTGGATTTTAATTTATCCTCAAATCTTTCCAATAAACTGAATGCATCAGCTGTAGCTCCCGCAAAGCCAACAATCACTTTTCCATCAAAAATTCTTCGTATTTTTTGGGCATTGCCTTTTACAATAGCTTCACCCATAGTAACTTGTCCGTCTCCGCATATAGCAGTTTTACCGTTGCGGCGGATACCTATAATAGTAGTTCCATGCATAATCATAATTATGAAGTTTCCTCAAGTTTTGTATCTGTGTCTTCGGTTTTATCTTCTAATGTTTCAGGTTCAGAAACTCTAGCTTTCTCGCCAGGTTCAAAGCGAAGTTCAAGAGCTTTTTTATATTTGTTTTGTACAATTTCAGATTCATCATCGCGGCAATTATCAAGAATAAGCTTAAATATTTCATCAGTGCCTAAAGTTTCTTTATCAAAAAGTTCATTAGCCATAATTTCCATCAGTTCTTTATGCTCATTCAAGATTGAAATAGCTTGAGAATAGGCATTATTGATGATTTCTCTAATTTCACGATCAACCATTTGTGAGGTTTCATCACTATATATATCACGGGAAACAAGTTCCTTTCCCAGAAACACTTCTCCCTGTTCTTTTCCAATAGTGATAGGACCAATTTTATCACTCATTCCCCAAGAACAGACCATTTTTTTTGCTATATCTGTGCTGCGTTCCAAATCATTTCCAGAACCAGTAGTAAATTCTGTAAAAATAACTTCTTCAGCTGCTCTTCCACCTAACAGGGTAACTAATAATTGAAGTAAATAGCTCTTGGAATAATTGGTTTTATCGCTTAAAAGATAATGAGTTGCTCCACCAGTAAAACCTCTCGGAATAATGGAGACCTTATGCACAGCTTCAACTTTATCCAAGAATACAGAGGTGAGCACATGGCCAATTTCATGATAAGCGGTAAGGCGTTTGTCTTCTTCAGGTATAACTCTGCTTTTCTTTTCTTTACCTAGAATAAGCTTATCTTTGGCTTCTTCAAAATCATCCATTTGAATCTGAGTCTTGTTTTTGCTGGCAGCAATCAAAGCGGCTTCATTAACCAGATTAGCTAAATCTGCTCCACTAAATCCAGGAGTTCCTCTTGAAATTATCTCCAAGTGTACATCATTAGCAAGCGGAACTTTAGCAGTATGAACTTTCAAGATTTCCGTACGCCCTTTAATATCAGGTAAATCGACTGTAACTCTTCGATCAAATCTTCCAGGACGCAGTAAAGCAGGATCAAGAATATCAGGACGATTAGTGGCAGCAATAATAATTACTGCTTCATTCGGCTCAAAACCATCCATCTCTACTAAAAGTTGATTCAAGGTTTGTTCACGTTCATCATGACCACCTCCTAAACCACTTCCGCGATGTCTACCAACTGCATCTATTTCATCGATAAAAGTAATACAAGGAGCATTTTTCTTTGCTTGTTCAAACAGGTCACGAACTCTTGCAGCACCGACACCAACAAACATTTCTACAAAATCCGAACCACTGATTGAAAAGAAGGGAACTCCAGCTTCCCCAGATACAGCTTTTGCCAAAAGAGTCTTTCCTGTTCCAGGCCGTCCGATAAGCAAAACTCCCCGCGGAATTCTTCCTCCTAATCGTTGAAACTTTTTAGGATCCTTCAAAAATTCTACAATTTCCTGCAATTCTTCTTTAGCTTCATCAACTCCGGCAACATCTTTAAAAGTAACTCCCGTTTTACTCGCTTCGTATAATCTGGCTTTACTTTTCCCAAAACTGAATGCCTTAGCATTTTGAGCATTCATCCCACGCAAGAAAAATGCCCAGAAAATTATTAACAATAAAAACGGTAATAGATAGGATATTATACTTGCCCAACGCGATGGTTTTGTGGCGCTGACTTTAATTCCCATTGCTACAAGAGAATCTACAAGCTGGGGATTTTCGAAAGGCAGGGTAGTGGTATATTTCTTATTGGCAATATCAGTGTAAAAAATGTCCTTTTCTGAAAACTGTACCTGCGTTATTTGGCCATTAGCAACGCGTGCCATAAAATTAGTATAGCTCTCTTTAGTTATAGAAGTACCGCTTGTACTAAATATATGAAAGATGATTATTACCATAAGGATGAGCATAATAATCATAGGTAAAGAGAAAGCAGATTTTTTGGGAGGTACATTTTTGGGGGGTTGAGGATTTCGAAAATCCGGATTCGGTTTATCTTTGTTCTTAATATTTCGATTTCTAACAATTATGGATCTGATAATACTGATTATCGAAATTAATAATAAAGCCAGAATAAACCAGTTCATAAGTGTGGAAAATTGCATAAAAGCATTTCCTGCCTCAGGGAGAGTTTTCTGAGGCACAGTTAATGTGTCTGCAGTTGTAGCATTTAAAAAACCTAATGCTATTATGCAGAATAGAATAAGTATGTATTTCATCATTTATATAGCTCTTCTTTTAATATTCCTATATAGGGTAAGTTACGGTATCTCTCTGCAAAATCAAGTCCGTAGCCAACCACAAATTCGTTTTTAATGGAAAAACCGATGTATTCAAAACATACATCTATTTTATGGGCATCGGGTTTATCTAAAAGTACACAGGTTTTCAAACTGGCAGGTTTATGTTGCCAGATATAATCCTTGATATATTCTAAAGAAAGACCCGTATCTACAATATCTTCAACTATAATTACATCTCTGTTAGACAAATCAATATCGATATCCTTGCGAATTTTTACGATTCCACTACTATTAGCATCATTACCATAGCTGGAAATAGCTAAAAAATCAACTTCTACAGGGATAGTAATACTCCGGACTAAATCAGCCAAAAAGATAAATCCCCCTTTTAAAATACCTACCATAACGGGTGTACTATCTTTATAGCTGTTGGATATTTCCAAGCCGAGTTCACGAATTCGAGTTTGAATTTTGTGTTCGTCAAAGAGAACAGCAGAAATATCACAATTCATCTTATTCATCCTTTCCTCTTTTCTTTTTTATGGATTGCCCTTCTGGATTTTGAAGCAATAGGGTTTGCCACTATTTGCAAATAGCGAGAAGTGGTTTCATCACATTTTACCCGATCATCCAAACGGCATCCTACAATCCAAAATAACTTTTCTCCATCTTCTAAAATGGGTATTAAATCCCTCTCATATTTAGGGACTTTTTCGTCAATAAAAAACTCTTTAAGACTTTTATATTGTGTCATCCCAAAAGGCATAAACCGATCACCGGGTTTTCTGAATCTGATCATAAAAGGGAAATTCACTTTATCGGCATCAATAATAATTTGTTCTTGACCATCTGCCAGCTTATGATCTTTGGGTTGTACCTTCAAATATTTGAAACTGAAACGATAATTGCCATAAACAGCCATAGTACGGTCTGTATCTATGATCATAGGTTCTGGTTCTGTATTTTTTTTAATATCTCCAACTTGGATAATTAACTCCTCATATTGTTTTATAACCACGATATTTTTGGGAAGATAGATACATTTACTGCCTTTAGTAGCAAGAATATTATCTATCGCCTGATAGTGAACTGCAAAGAAATCATTATCATCATCGCAGACCTTGATAAAGACATTGCGAAGTAAATAATACCTTTCAATTTTGCTAAGCTTTATAAGTAGTGGGCAAGATAAAACTGTTCTTTCGGGTTGTATATCTAAACAAATTCGTTTATATTGAGACTCACTGCGCTGTTTTAAAATTTTATCTGCCTGAGCAAAAAGTTCGGCTACAAATGAGAGATGTGAAGATAACATAGGATTAAATTCTCTTTCAAGACGAGGAATAAGTTCATTGCGTAAAAGATTTCTACGGAATTTATTGTCCAAATTACTGGAATCGGTCCTCCAGGTAATATCCACTTTAGATAAAATATCCTCAAGTTCTTTTCTACTAAAACAAAGCATTGGATGAACAATTTTACCAGAAATAGCTTTAATCCCTGCCATACCAGTAATTCCTGAACCACGAAAAAGATTTAGTAAAACTGTTTCTGCTTGATCTTCTCTTTGATGAGCAAGCAGAATTTTATCAAATTTATAACTATCCAGCACTTTCGCAAAAACTGAAAACCGCAGTTTACGAGCATGGTTTTCCAAATTTCCTGTTTTAGGAACTTTTACTTTATGAATAATTAAGGGGATATTCAAATTGGAACATAGTTCTTTTACAGATTCCTGATCAGCATCACTTTCAGCTCCGCGAATCTGATGATTGACATGCACTGCTAAAAGAGTTAAATTATAAGTAACTCTCAGCTGAGAAAAAAGATAGAGCATAGCATTAGAATCTGCACCACCTGAACATCCAAGTAACAACTTATCACCTATCTTAATAAGCTCATTTTCATTGATGTTTTTTTCCAGACGCTGAAGGGCTTGGGCAATTTCCATCTTGATTCCTCATCTCATAATATTCCTATTTTCTATTATTTTGATATAGGTTTGAGTGTCAATAGGTTTTTTTACAGAAAATTGCTTATTCGTTTAACAATTATAATTGTATAAATTACGAGGTTTATATGCTATGATTGATGAACCTATAGTGAATACAGGCAAATCAGTTATACTAAATTATACTTGCAGTGGGTTCTTGCTATGAATCCTTTAAGAATAACATTATTGTAGGGTTTTGTGTGTTTATTGCTGATACCAAACATACTATTTCCTTCTGTGCTTGATTTCGTATATTTTGGAAGCTATATTAAAGATTCAATACTTGTTTTAAAATTCTCTTATTTCATCAAGGAAATGCTAGAGGATCCCTAAAGAATCTCCCAAGAAGATATCAGTTACATAACAATAAAATCAGATTATTCAACGGGCTTATTATAGGGGATTTCCTATTCATTATCTAATGTCTAATGGTTTCCGACAATCTTATTGATAGTTGGATTATTGGTTAAAAACGAGTAAAAAAACTTGACGAATAATCAAATAAACACGAAAAGGAATTATAATTAATTAATTGAGCGAGGAAACGATGCAGGCAGACCTAATTATTATTAATATTAGCAAGTTGGTTACTCTTGCCCATAATGGCCGCCCCCGTTTGGGAAAAGAAATGGAAGAGACAGCTACAATTTTAAATAAAGCACTGGCTGTAAAAGATGGTAAAATCTTAGAAATAAACGATAGTAAGTCAATTGAAGAAAAATATAGAAATGTAGAATGTATTGATGCAAATGGACAAATAGCTACACCTGGGTTCGTTGATTGCCACACTCATCCCATTTTTGTTCATACACGAGAAGATGAGTTTGCAATGCGTATACAGGGGAAGACTTATGTTGAAATTTCTAAGGCTGGAGGTGGCATTCTGAATACTATTCAGACAACGCGTGATGCTGATGAGGATTTACTTTTTGAACTAGCCAAAAGGCGTATTTTAAAAATGATCCAACAAGGTACTACTACTCTAGAAGCAAAAAGTGGTTATGGGTTGGATACTGAAAATGAACTAAAGCAATTAAGAGTAATTAGACGCTTACAGGAAGAACTTCTGATTGATATTGTGCCCACTTTTATGGGAGCTCATGAATTTCCTCCTGAATATAGAAATAATCATTCTGGTTATGTAGAACTACTTTGTAAAGAAATGATTCCTGCTGTTGCGGAACAGGGAATAGCTGAATTTTGTGATGTTTTTACCGAAGCACATACATTTAATATTGAAGAATCGCGTAAAATACTTAGTTGTGCTGCTGAATATGGATTAAAACTAAAAATGCATAGTGATGAAATTGAATCAATTGGCGGTGCAGAACTTGCTAGTGAAATGAAATGTATATCTGCTGATCATTTAGGTTCAGCTAGTGAAACAGGAATTAAGGCTCTACAAAAAGCCGGTGTAGTACCAGTTTTGTTACCTGCCACTTTATTTTCCTTACAGAGTAAAAAATACGCCAATGCGAAATTGATGATGGAATTAAATCTTCCTGTTGCTATAGCTACTGATTTTAATCCCGGTAGCTGTAATTGTGATAGTATGTCCTTAACAATGTCTCTTGCCTGTTTACAAATGGGGATGACTCCTGCCGCGTCTTTATGTGCAGCAACTTTAAATGCTGCTTTTGCTTTAGATAGAGGCAAAATAATTGGCTCTCTGGAAACTGGTAAACAGGCAGATATAGTACTTTGGGATATTCCCGATTTGAATTTTATCCCTTATCATTTAGGATCTTCTTATATAACCAGCGTGCTAAAAAATGGGAAAATAGTGTACAAGGCAACCTAAATGGCTGATACATCTCTAAATAGCTATCAAATAATTAAAACTGTAAACAGCTCTTTGCGCTTTTCTCTCTATCAGGCAAAACAGATAGAAACAGGAAATGTAGTCCTAATTAAAACTCCAGATAGCCAAAGAACAAATGACATAGGATTAAAACACGATCTAGTTAATGAAGCTAATAGCCATTTAAAACTAAATCATCCTTTCATCAGAACTGTTTATGAAACAAGAGAAGAAAAAGGAACTGCCTATCTAATTGGCGAGTATATTGAAGGAAGATCTCTCTCTGCTTATCTGAAAAATAACCCTAATTCATTTACTTTGGAAGAATCACTTTCTCGGTTGCAAGAACTTTTGGAAGCCATCTCTTACGCTCACAAAATGGGTTGTATTCATTTGAATTTAAATCCGTATAATATCCTTGTTGATAAGGAAAACCATCTGCATATTATTGGTTTCGGTAAAAACCAAGATGCTTATAAAACCGCTTACGAAAAAGATGAGACCTATCATCCACTATTGTACATTGCACCTGAACTGTATTCGGCGGGAATTGCCCTTCCTCAATCCGATTTATATTCTTTTGCTGTAATTGCTTATCATATACTATGTGGTGTCATTCCCTGGCGGGTAGACAATCAACTTATTCCTGAAAAACAAAAACAGCAGTCACTTTGCCGAGCTGTTATTATGCCAGAGATTTTAAATAAACAAGTTCCGGATTGGCTTTTTGCAGCTTTGTTGCAATGTTTGAAACTTGATCCTCATCTGCGGTTTTCAAATGCAGAAGAACTTTTGGAACTTTTTACTAAAAGGGATAATTGGGTTCCCGAACAGGAAGCAGAGATAATTAAAGAAGTAGAAAAGGTTGAAACCATTGTAGACATAGAGAAGTGCGAAGCGATTGAGAAGATAGAACAAATTGAAGATGTTCAATTAGTTGATGATTTGCCACCTACAAATTTGGCATTAAATGTGGATTCACAGCAAAAAATTAATACAGATATCTCACATCTCTATGGAAAATTGGATGTTACTATCCCAGAAGAAATACCTCAATCCGATTCAGTAAAAACAATATCGGATACTACTCCCAAAGATACTCCTAAATATTCTTTCACTACTTCTGCACCGGTAGAAACTATTGAAACCAGAAAACTGAAAAAAACCTTTAAAGTCCTTATTTGGATGTCTGCTATTGTCCTACTATTCATTATTATTAAATATGTAGCTTTTGGTAACCGTCCCAAATTTACTTCTGTAGCAGATAGCACGCAAGTGGAAATCCCAGAAGGACCTCTTAATAAAAACCTACCTATTGCAATGATGTTAGTTCCTGCCGATACTTTAGTGATGGGAAATATTGCTCCCGAGGCAGATGATGATGAATTTCCTCTTTTAACTATTAGTATTCCAGCTTTTTATATCGGCCAAAAAGAAATCAGTCAGGCAGAATGGATGATGGTTTTTCCCAATAATCCGTCTCATAGTAAAGATCCTGCATTACCTGTGGAAAATGTTAGTTTTTACGATATTATAGAATTTTGCAATCAGAAGAGTGTTTTAGACGGTTTTGAACCTTGCTACGATTATTACGATAATGAAGTGGTTTGCAATTTTTCATCAAATGGTTATCGCTTGCCCACTGAGGCGGAATGGGAATTTGCCGCCAAAAGTGGGAAAAGATATGATTTTTTTGTTTACAGCGGTTCCGCTGATCCTGATGAAGTTGGTTGGTATAATAGCAATAGCGAAGCTCAAAGTCATCCTGGAGGACAAAAAAAACCTAACCAACTGGGAATTTATGATCTAAGCGGAAACCTGTTTGAATGGGTCTGGAATTGGTATGCTCCTTATTCAGCACGCAACTGGAATTTGATAACTGGTCCAGATAAAGGAACCGATAAAGTTATTAGAGGTGGTTCTTGGTATCATAGTGTTTCCGAAATGAGAGTTACTAACCGAAATTATGCTAAACCTTACACGAAAAATGCCTACCTTGGTTTTCGAGTAGTAAGAACAAAATCTTAACAAGTTCAAAGTTCAGAGTTCAAAGTTCAGAGTTCAAAGTTCAGAGTTCAAAGTTCAAAAGTTCAAGGTTTAAAGTTCAAAGTTATATTTGGCAAAACCGTGCAATTCTTACAATTAAACTCTCGCTGCGTTAGCTCTCATTACTTCATTTCTACTTGACAGCAAACGGCTTACCGATGTTTAGGTTATAAAAATAAAATAAGAGGAAAAACCAAGTGGAATACACTGATTATAAAAAAACAGCCAATGAAATAATTGAACAAATATCTGAAATTCGGAGGTTACTTTGATCCGGAGCCGAAGAAATTATTAATCTCCGAATTAGAGCAAAAGATGAATGCTCCGGATTTTTGGTTAGATCAAACAAATGCTAAAAAAGTAAGTAAACAGCTTTCTCAACTACGAGACGAACTAGATCACATAAGAAAAATGGAAAATATAAAAGGTGAACTGGAAACTTATCTTTCTTTGCTGGAAGAGGATTTTAATATTGATTTACTAAATGAAGCAGTTTCGGAACTTCCACGCATACAGAATTTCATAGAGAAAGCGGAAATTGAATGCTACCTGAATGATAAATATGATCATAATGATGCTCTGCTAACTATTCATTCCGGTGCGGGAGGAACAGAATCTCAAGATTGGGTGGAAATGCTTCTAAGAATGTATTCTCATTGGGCAGAAAAGAATAATTATAGTTTTAATATTATTGATTACCTACCAGGAGAAGAAGCTGGAATAAAAAGTGTAAGTGTTGAAATTAAAGGTGATTTTGCTTATGGAATGTTGAAAAGTGAAATAGGCATTCATCGCTTGGTAAGAATAAGTCCTTTCAACGCTCAAGGCAAAAGACAGACCTCCTTTGCCTCTGTTTTTGTATATCCTGAATTTGATGAAGACCTGGATGTGGAAATAGATCCTAAAGACTTGAAAATTGATACTTTCCGCTCAAGTGGAGCAGGAGGTCAATATGTTAACACAACTGATTCTGCAGTACGCATTACTCATTTACCTACCAATATCGTAGTAACTTGCCAGAATGAACGCAGTCAGATTCAAAACAGAGAAAAAGCAATGTCCATTCTGAAAAGCCGCTTATATCAATACTATGAAGAACAACGGGAAAAAGAAAAGCAGAATGTAGAGAGTAGTAAAACAGAAATTGGATGGGGGAATCAAATTCGCAGTTATGTCTTCCAACCATATCAGATGATTAAAGATCATAGAACTAATTATGAAACGGGTAATACTGATAAAGTTATGGATGGTGATTTGAATGATTTTATCTACGCTTGGTTGAAATATAATGCCAAACAGAGGATAAATGGCTAAACAGGATTATAAACAATTGCTCAACGAACTGGATAGGGACAAATTACCTAAGCATATCGGTTTTATTATGGATGGTAATGGCCGTTGGGCAAAAAAAAGAAATAAACCTCATCTTTATGGTCATAGAGCCGGTGTAAAGTCATTGCGTCAAGTTGTAGAATTGGGAGTGGAGCTAAAACTACAATATTTAACCTTCTATGCCTTTTCTACAGAGAACTGGAGCCGTCCAGAAAGTGAAGTAAAAGGCCTTTTATGGTTACTAAAAGACCAGCTGAAAAAAGAAATTCCGGAACTGATGGAACAAAATATCTATGCACAGTTTATTGGAACTTCTATTGGACTGGAAAAAAATTACTGGAATGAAGTAAGTTCGCTTGTGGCTCAAACTCATAAGAATACAGGAATGATAGTGAATTTTGCCTTCAATTATGGAGGTCGTCTGGAAATAATTGAGGGCTTCAAAAAGTTTATGTCAATGAACCCGGACAAATGGGATAAATTGACTCCCGAGGACTTTGGAAATTATCTTTGGACAGCAGGACAACCGGATCCTGATTTGATAATTAGAACCAGCGGAGAAAAGAGACTTTCCAATTTTTTGCTATGGCAATCAGCTTATGCCGAAATATACATAACAGAGACCTTGTGGCCTGATTTTGATAAAACAGAAATGATTAAAGCACTTTTAGATTATGCCTCGCGTGACCGTAGATTTGGAGGTAGAAAAGAATGAATGAGTTATTCAAAAGAGTGCTTGTTGCTGCTTTATTAATTCCTGTAGTCCTTATTATTCTTTATTTTCAGGGCTTATCTCTAGTTATCACCTTAGCAATTATAGTTTTTTTGGGAGGGTTGGAATATATAAGGATGATGCATAAAGCAAAAATACAAATAAGTTATGTCTGGATTGTGTTAAATTGCTTGTTCTATTTTGCTATTGTATATATAAAGGGCAGAGATTTCTCTTTGTTATGGTTAGCTTTACTTTTTGCTCTAATAGAATCTATTACTACTTGGAACGCAGAGCGTTCTATTCCACGACTTTTTGCTACTTTTTTCTGTTTTGTATATACTGCTCTATTTCCTGCTTTAATAGCTCGTATCAGTTTATCTTATTCAGAATATAATTTTTTGCTTGCCTTAATTCTGATGATATGGTTTGTGGATTCAATAGCTTATTTTGTTGGTATGAAAATAGGAAAACACAGAAATATAACAGCAATCAGTCCGCAAAAGTCCTTAGAAGGTTTTCTTGCAGGAATTCTTGCGCCCTGGTTGATTTTGATTATATTATATATTTGCAAGGTTAGAATTATGTCTTTTTCCTATCTGGCTTTAATTGCTATTGCAGCAGGCATTATTGGTCAGATTGGAGATCTGATTGAATCTATGTTAAAGCGTTATTGTAAAGTGAAAAATAGTTCGAATCTGCTTCCCGGTCACGGGGGAATTTTAGATCGTTGTGATAGTATTCTATTCGCAGGTTCGTTCTTATATTGTGCTTTGGAAATTTTAACAAAAGTGAGGTAATAATAATGAAAAAAGCACTTATGCTAATCGTCTTAATGGCAGCAACTGCAGCTATATTTGCTCAAGCTGTTGATCTCTTCTTTTCTGAATATGTGGAAGGGACAAGTAACAACAAAGCATTAGAGATCTTCAATGGAACTGGTGATCCTGTAGATTTATCTAACTATACAGTTAAACTTGCTTCCAATGGAGGAACCTGGAGTACTACCAATATTTTGCATATGACTGGTGTTTTAGATGATGGTGAAGTTTATGTGATTGCTAATTCAGGAGCCGAAGCTTCTATTCTTGCTATAGCGAATGTGACTTCTACAGTTACTTATTATAATGGCAATGATGTAGTAGGTCTTTTTAATGGTGATACTCTAATTGATATCATTGGTGTCTATCAACAGGATCCCGGACCTGCTAATTGGCCTGTAGCTGGAACTCCTTCCGGTACTGCTGAACATACTTTAATCCGTAAACCAGATGTTATACAAGGCAATACTAATTTTATTGCTGGTGCAGGAACAAATCAAGATGATTCTGAATGGATAGTTCATCCGCAGAACTATTTTGCTGACTTGGGCCAACATACTTTTAACCCTAGTGCACCCGAACAAGCTGCTACTCCAGTTTTTAATCCTCCTGCAGGGGTCTATGCTAATCCTATAAATGTAACTATTACTTCTGAAACTACAGGAGCTGAAATACATTATACAACTGATGGTAGTGAACCAAGTGAATCTTCAACCCTATATACTGTTCCAATAGCTATTTCATCTACAACAACTTTGAAAGCTAAGGCATTTGCAGCTGGTTTTAATCCTTCTTATACAGCTACCGCTAATTACCTATTTCCAGTTCAAATATCGAATATAGCAGCCCTTAGAGCTTCGACTGCTGACGGAACAACTATCTATCAACTGGCAAATGAAGTTATTCTTACAATGCAACAGACTTGGCGTCATCAGAAGTTTATCCAAGATGCAACTGGTGCCATACTTATTGATGACTATCCAGGAGTAATCATCACAACTTATAATATTGGAGATGGGATTACAGGCATCACTGGAACTCTTAATCGTTATACAACTGGCATGCTTCAGTTTTGGCCTACAGTAGATCCTGGACCTGCCACTTCTTCAGGGAATGTAGTTATTCCGCAGTTGGTAACTATAACGGAGCTTAATCATGATATTGAGCTTTATCAATCACGGTTAGTTCGTCTGAATAATGTTCATTATGCATCTCCCAGCGGAGATTATGCTGCTTTAACCAGTTATGATCTGTTAGATGATACAGGAACAGTTGTGATGCGTACTCAATTTTCCGATGCAGATTACATTGGCACTCCTATGCACCAGGGTAATTTTGATGTGTATGTGATAGTTACTCAATATAATACTGCTGTTCAAGTAACTCCCAGGATGCTTAGTGATTTTAATCCGGTTGCCAATGATGATGAAGTTCTGATCCCGAGGAACATTGAGCTTTTAGGTAATTTTCCCAATCCTTTTAATCCGGAAACTACTATTCGTTTCAGGATGGACAAATCTGCTCCTGCCGAATTGACTATTTATAACGAAAAGGGACAGGTTGTTAAAACTATAAACACTATTACTACTCAGGGTATTAATAGCGTTGTTTGGGACGGTAAAGATCTTAGTGGAAAGCAAGTTAGCAGCGGTGTCTATTTCTTCCGTCTAAAATCTGGCAGCTACAGCAGCACAAAAAAAATGGTGATGATGAAATAACCGGAGGACACTGTTCCTCCGCAATATAGTGTAGTCGGAGGACGCTGTTCCTTTGCAAAAATGAGGTAAAGACAGCGAGCTCCGACTACAAAGAAAAACAGCATACTGACAACCTATTTTTTACAACATACAATAAAGCACAGATTTCAGTATACTGCTTCATTATTAAGTGATAGATGCAAACACCCCAAAAAAAGCTACTGTTAATTACGGATTTATATCCCAATAAATTTAATCCTGTAAATGGTGTATTTGTTCAGAAGCAAGCAATCGAGTTGTCGAAGTTCTATCAGGTTCAGGTGGTAGCTGCTTGTGACAAAAATCCTTATCTTATTTATCAACATCATCAGGATGGTTTTACTGCCAAGATAATCTGCTATCCCTATTGGCAAAAGTTTTTTTTATCTTCTCTGATAACTTATAGAATATTAGCTTTACCTGCAATAAAAAGATGCTATAAAAGATTTCAACCGGATCTGATACATATTCACGATTACCGTCATATACCAGAATTATTTTGGTTGAAGCCCTGGCTAAATAAGCTTCCTATTCCAAGATTTTTAACCTTACATAATATCCGAACTCATCCAGCTTTTCTAATAAATAACCCCAGAATTAAGTTCTATAAATGGGCTTTACAATGGACATTAACAAGATGGAATCATATATTTACTGTCAACAGCAGATTGGCTGAATGGGTAAAAACCTATAATCAGGAAGTAACAGTTATAGGGAATGGTATAACTGAACCGATATCTGTTGAACCCGTATTAATAGACAAATTTAAGAAAAAACTATATGATGATTATTTTAAAATTATCAGTATTGGGAATCTGGTTACCGAGAAGGGCTTTTCCTATTTGATTGAAGCAGTTTCTATTCTGAAAAAGGAAGGGTTCCTTATCCAACTTTTAATTGTAGGAGAAGGCGAAAAAAGAAATGATATTGAACGCAAGATTCATTCTTGCAATGTTGCTAAAGAGGTAACCTTACCAGGCAGAATTGATAATGCTTTCTTAAGAAATATTCTGCCTTTGTTCGATTTATTTGTTTTACCAAGCTATAGCGAGACATTTGGCATTGTTTTTTTAGAAGCGATGTATGCTGGATTACCTGTTATTGGAATTAGAAATGAAGGTATTTACGGCTTGGCAGAAGATGGGGTAGAGGCACTTTTTGCAGAACCTAAAAACAGTAAAGACCTTGCTGACAAAATCAAATTTCTGATAAACAATCCTGACCTAAAAGAAGAAATAGCAAAAGCCGGGCAGAGATTAGTGAAAGAAAAATATATGCTTAAGGAACTTATCCAAAGAGTAATAGCCATTTATGAGCAAAGATAAATTACTGATGATTGTTAACGAATTTCCTCCTACAGGAGCAAGTTCTGTTCAGAGACCTTTAAAGTTTGCCAAATATGCTGTTAAAGCTGGTTGGGAAGTTCATATTATTGCACCTAAAAAACCGGTAAGGAAGGTCTTGGATTATTCCCTGTTACAAGAAATTCCTCCTGAAACAAAAGTATACAGAGTTGCTGGTTTGGGCATCAAAAATCCCGAAGAAAACAAAATGGTAGATGCCAACTTTGAAGATACAGCCCCCCAATCAAAAATAATCAAGGCATTTTGGAGATTTTTAAAGCTAATCAATGATTTTCTTTTTCCCTATGATAAACAGATTGGTTGGATGCCTTTTGCTTATTGGAAAACCGTGAAATTAATCAATAAATACAAAATTAGAAATATATATATTACAGCTTATCCCTATTCTGCATTTTTGGTCGGTATCGCACTAAAAAAGAAGTATAAAGATAGTATATTTTGGATTGCCGACTATAGGGATTCTTGGCAGTTTGGACCCTTACTTGATAAGATGGTTTTACCTTTTAGATTTAAAAAAATATGCAGAACTGATGATAGGGTTTTGGTAACTTGTGATGCTGCAGTATTTGTTACTCCTGAATCCCGAAATATATATTTGCATAAGCATCCCTGGCTGGATAAAAAAAGTTACTACATCCCTAATGGCTATGATGAGGACGATTTTGAAGGCGTTATCCCTAAAAAGTTTGATTGTTTAACTTTTGTGTATATGGGCAAGCTAACCAGGGTATATGGAAATCCCATATCTTTATTAGAAGCACTAAAAGAATGTAACCTGCCTAAATATCAGGTTATACATATTGGAAGCATAAGTGCCGCTTTTCTGCAAGATATCCAAAGAATAGATAAGGGAGTTTATAAATTCTGTGGTTATAAAAATCACCGGGAAGCTATATCTTACATTCTGGGAGCTGATATAAATCTGATTTTTCTAAACGATGATCCAATTTCAACTTTTAGTTTTACAGGGAAGCTATTTGAACTACTGAGAGCTGGAAAGCCAATTTTAGCGATGGGACCCAAAAAATGTATTATAGAGGACTTACTAAAAGAAACAGGCGCAGGCAAATATGCCTGGATAAAGGATAAAGACCAAATTAAAATGAAGATTAATGAATTGCTAACAGATACATCTTCGTTTTCTATTCAAACCGATATTATTAAACAATATTCTCGCGCAGAAACCTGCAAGACACTTTTATCCATATATGAAAGAGGTCAAATCAGTAATTCTTGAACGCGCTTAAAAACCATATCAGGAGTAAGCTTAACCAAGCAATCTAATGCACACTTAGGTTTCTTTTTCTTTTCTAGGCAAGGAGCACAGGAGACAGGATAACGAATAATATGGCTATTAGCAGAAAAAGGAGCTGTTTGAGCTTCATTGGCAGGTCCAAAAATCGTTAAACTATTTATCCCAAAGCAGGAGGCAATATGTCCTAAGCCAGAATCTGTATTAATAAAGAAATGTAAGTGCGAAATAACAGCTGCCACATTTGCCAAAGCTGCATTGCTCAAAATCAAGGTGTTCGTTCTTGCCTGAATTGCTTTTCCTACTTCAATTTCATCCGGTCCTGCAATTATGAGAACCGGATAGGAATAATGCTCTTGCAATTTGTTTATCAGAGTTATAAAATATTCTTTACTCCATCTTCTATGTTTGTTTTTAGCTAAACAACCAGGATGAATACCAATAACTTTTTCTCCTGAAAGTTTGTTCTCGAGTAAGAATTTCTCCGCCCACTTCTGATTTTCTTCGGTCAAATGAAAATAAGGATATAAATGTAAGTCATTTTGCTTGGAAAGTGCATCTTCCCAAGAAGGTAAATTTAAAAAACTCTCAAACAGTGCATAATTACTACGGGTTCTGGAAAATGCAGGATTGAACTTTATATACATAGATAAACCAGGATAGCGGATAGTTCTATATTCACCTATCTTTTTTTCGGCTTTCAAAAGTAACATAAATAGCCATGTTTTCCAAGGTTTTACTCCAGAAGAAAAAAGAACTGCTCCATATTTTTGCTTGCGCAGAGCCAAAATTGTGGGAATAAGTAAGTTAGCTTTCCAACCGGTAAAGTGTATTTTACTTATAAAGGGAGCATTTGTAACAGGAATTGCCGCTGATTCAGGAAAGAAAAGAACTTCCAGTTCCAGTTTTGGATACATTTGTTTTACAGCCTGCAGGACAGGAGTTAATAATATCAAATCACCAATACCCCAAGTGTGAATTATTAATACTTTTTTTACTGGTTCATCTTTCATAGGTCTATCCTTAAGCTTTCTTGTGGGATATATTATTCATCATCTCTTTAATTTCGATTACTGTCTCTCGATAGAGGTCAGTTACATCTTTCCAGGTAGGCATAAGATAATGCAACATCTTGCCTTTACTATCACGCTGTTCAAAATAGACAATCAAAAGAAACCAAAGAAAATAAGATATACTGGTAGCAAGAGCAGCACCATTAATTCCCATTGTAGGTATTAACAGCATATTCAAAGTAATATTCAATACCAAAGCTATTGCAGGAAGGATAATACTGATTATCGGAAAACCTTTACTGTTCAGATAATTATTAAATAGAGAACCAAAACTAAGTCCATAAGCCGCAGGCATCAACCAAAAATAAACATAATAAACAGGAACGAAATCAGCTCCAAACATTATCTGCATTACTGGTTTTCCTATTAATCCAAAACCAAGATTCGCCAAAGTAATAAAAAAGAAAAAAATCAATAGGGTTTTCTTTAGCAGAAGCCATTTACTTATGTCATCTTCAATATCGGAAAGCTTGACAAATAATAAGCCCCCTACGAGGTTAGAGGCAATTTGAATAAAATCTACAATATGAGCAGCCAGAGAATAGATACCTACTTCTGAGAAATCCAGAAAGTGCTTAATTAACACAATATCGGCTCGAATTAACAGCATTATGAATAATGAGGATAGAAAAACTCGAAATCCATAACTATAGAACAGCTTGATTGTTTTTATATTCAATTCCTTATACCAATTTCCCCACCGGTTACGGAAAGCAAGATATAAAACACTGCAAGCCAAGCCAATCAAGTTAAATAACAACAGGATATCAATTCTATCAACATCTATAAGTGCAAAATAGCCGATTAATAAAAGAATAAAGAATACAACCGAGATTAAAAAATGAGAGATGGAATTTTCCAGTACCCTATTCATCCCCATATATATTGCCTGTAGTTGCATAAATGCTTTGTTCAAGGAAACAAACATAACCAGAAAAATTATTTTTACTGGGCTTAGCTGATAGCCAATCAGTTTATTCCAAAAATCCAGAAACGCAACTCCGATAGAGGTCATTACTACTATTTCGAAGAACATAGTGATGATTGTCCATCCAAACAATGTCTGAACTTCATCTGGGCGTTTACGCACTATATAAGGATAACTTCTATAAACCCCTAAATCAAGAACTGTCCACATAAAACCGCATAAAGTGATCAGATAACTGTATTCACCCTTTAAGGTTACTCCTAAATATCTGGCACTAATCCAGCTGATCAGAAATGACAATATCAGGATTACTATTCTGAAACTGCCGCTTGTTATTATATTTTTTTTCAGATTTATCTGGGACATTTTTCTCTTGGGTAATTAGCACTAAATTTTCTATTATAATTCATAATGCCATAAACATAATCCCTGCCTTTTTGTCAATTGTAAAACTAAATTCGATACTGTTAGTGGTAGTGAATTCTGCTTGACAGCTCAACCCTGTTAATAATTGTGATTTATAAATATTGACAGATTGTTAAACTGTTGGTGTATAGGATGTAAAGGAAAATAAATGACCATAGCGAAGATAGTATTCTGGGTTTCATGGCTGCTTTTAGCTTACCATCTTTTCGGGTATGGATTAATTTTATTCATATTCAACGCTCTGTTTACAAAAAAGAAATCTCTTTATCCCGAACCTGATGAATATCCTTCTATTACGGTACTATGTCCTGCTTATAACGAAGAAAAGTTAATTGAAGCAAAGATTCAATCTTTTTTAAACTTAGACTATCCCAAAGATAAAATAAAAATGATAGTGATTTCTGATGATTCAACCGATAAAACCAATGAAATAGTAGAAAAATACACCAATTATAATATATCTCTAGTAATTCAAAAACCGAGGGCAGGTAAACAAAATGCGCATAATTTAGTTTTGCCAATGCTTGATACTGAGTATATATTATCTACAGATGCTGATTGTTTATTTGAACCTGATAGCGTTAAAATACTGGTAGCTAATATGCTATCTGATAGAAGAATCGGTTTGGTATCGGGTGCTGTAAAAAAAGTCGATAAAGGAAACAGGGAATCGGGAGAAGGGATTTATTGGAAATACGAGTCATTTCTGAAATTAATGGAATCAAAATTTAAAACGATTATTGGTGCTACTGGAGTTATGTATTTAATTAAAAGAGAACTATTTACTCCTATAAGTTCTAATAGCCCCGATGATTTCGAAAGAGTTTTACTGATTATAAAGAATGGATATTATGCAACTTATGAACCTCGAGCTACAATTTCACTGGAGGTTACAGAAAAAGCAACGGAAGAGGTTCAGAGAAAAATTAGGATTATTACCCAAGAATGGTTTGTTTTAAAGCGGAATAAAGAACTTTTGAATCCTTTTCGCTATCCAGCTGTCAGTTTTATCTTCTTTTCGCACAAGCTGTTGCGTTGGTTGTTTTTTGTTTTTGTGTTGACAGGATTCATTTCCAACGCTTTTTTGATCTCAGTTGGTTTTTACAGGGTTGTTTTCATCCTGCAGATAGTAGTTTATCTACTTGGGACATTGGGGCTCATAAGTCAAGCAAAAGGAAAACACATACCTCTAACCGGTTTGGCAGGATATTTTGTAGCTATGGTATATTCTTCTGCGGTTGCCTTTTTCCATTTCCTACAAGATAAAAAGTATGATCTTTGGAACCCTTTACGTTAATGGAGGATAAATGAATATATTAATTACGGGCAGTAACGGTTTTGTTGGATCCAATTTAATGTGGAAATTAGAAGAAGAGGGACATCAAGTTATCGGAATAGATATCAGTGACCAATGCGATTATAAAAAACATTCGGAAACGATGATAGGTGATATACGGTCTCTGAAAGAGCTGAATAAGGTCTCTGATACTTATCTTAAAAAGTATAACAGCCCTATAGATTTGATAATACATTGTGCTGCTGCAAAAAATGATTTCGGAATTTCCCACGCGGAATACTATAGCCATAATAAATATGGCACCAAAACTCTAATTAGTTTTGCCAATCAGCAGAATATCAATAAAATGATCTATTTCAGTTCAGTAGGTGTTTTTGGACACCCTCAGGGAGAAGCTAATGAGGATTTTCCTTATAAACCTGACAGCGCTTATGGCGCTTCCAAGCTGGCTGGTGAACTCCTTTGTATAAAATGGCAACAGGAAAATCCAAAACGAGAACTTGTAGTATTGCGCCCTGCAGCTATTTTTGGACCTCGCAACATTACCAATACTTATAAACTGATTGATACTCTACATAGAAGACCATATTTAACAATAGGTGAGGGCAATCATATAAAAACTATCGTTTCAATATATACTGTTATTGATATGACTTGTTTTGCTATCCAGCAATTAAAACCAGGATTCGAGCATTATAACTGCATAGATGAACCGTATTTAACTCTTAAAGAGCTGATGGAGCTTATATGTAGTAATCCCGGTTTTAAAATGCCGCGAATTAAAATACCTTTAAAAGCAGCTATCGGTATTGGATATCTGTTTGATATTCCTGCTAAACTTTTTTCCATAGACATACCTGTAAACAGTGATAGAATGCGTAAATTGGGAACTGCTACCTATTTTACAGCTGAAAAAGCAAAAAAAGCAGGTTTTATTCAAAGAGTTCCACTAAAAGATAGCATTGTCGAAATGTGCAATTGGTATCTATCTTTAAATGAATAATATGAAGGAGTTTTATTATGGAAACAATTAAAATAGGAATAATTGGCTGTGGCCGTATTTCTAAAAACCATTTTGATGCCGTTTCTCAAATCCAGGAAGCTGAATTCGTTGCTGCTTGCGATGTTATTGATTCAAGATTGCAGACCGTTTCCGATAACTACGGAATTAAAAAACTTTATACCAATTATAAGGAGATGATGGAAAAAGAAAATTTAGATCTTGTTTCTATCTGCACCCCAAGTGGCTTGCATCCTCAAATAGGTATTGATGCAGCCAATCATAGAATTAATGTGTTAACAGAGAAACCTATGGCTACTAATATCGAAGCAGCCGATGCTCTAATCAGAGCTTGTGATGCCAATAATGTTAAACTTTTTGTTGTTAAACAAAATCGCCTTAATTCTACTATGCAACTACTAAAAAGAGCAATTGATAAAGGACGCTTTGGCAGAATCTATTTAGCTGAATCAAATGTTTTTTGGCAAAGACCTCAAGCCTATTATGATGCAGAAAAATGGCGCGGGACATGGGAATTTGATGGAGGTGCTTTTATGAATCAAGCAAGCCATTATGTAGATGCACTTTATTGGCTTTTAGGAAATGTAGATAATGTTATGGCTTACACAGCAACTATGGCACGCAGAATTGAAGCTGAAGATACGGGTTGTGCAATCCTCCATTTTCGGAATGGTATTATTGCCACTTTAAATGTTACTATGCTAACTTTTCCCAAAAATTTTGAAGGATCAATAACTATAATTGGAGAAAAAGGAACTGTGAAAATTGGAGGAGTAGCCGTTAACAAAATAGAAAAATGGGAATTCGAAGATTATGATGATGATGATCGCATTGCCCAAGATGCTAATTATCAACCACCTAATGTTTATGGCTTCGGACATAACCCCTATTACCGCAATGTGATAGATGTACTTTTAGGTAAAGATGTACCTTCAACTGATGGACGCGATGGCAGAAAATCTGTTGAGATCATTCAGGCCATTTATCGTTCAGCAAAAACCGGTAAGCGTATTTCTCTACCTTTATAAACTGTAATTTATAGCTGGAGGATTTCGTTCCTCCGCATTTTTTTCTAGCCACCGAAGTCACCGAAGATTTTTCACGCAGATTACGCTGATTACGCAGATATAACTTTAGAAACAAGGATTAAGAGGATTTAGATGTGTAGACGGAGGACGCCGTTCCTCCGCATTTTTTCCTAGCCACCGATGTCACCGAAGATTTTTCACACAGATTACGCTGATTACGCAGATATAATTTTAGAAACCAGGATTTTAGGATTTTAGGATTAAGAGGATTTCTAATTTAATATCCATTAGGAACGATACATACTAACGACGGATTTTAACCCGGAGACAAGAAGAACGAATAAAAAAAGTCCCATCGGGACGACAGATTTGAGCGATGGATTTTAACCTGGCTAAAATACAGGAAGGTTGATGTTTTCATCAACCCACAACAAACACACTATAAAGCTATCATTCAATATTGCGGGAATTACACAATTTGACTGTAAGAGGAGAGACAGGATGTCAATCTTTCCAAAAATAACTCACGCAGATTCCACAGATATCAGCAACTTTAGGTTCGAAGGTATCGCTATCTTTAATATACTTCCTTTTAAGTAGATTTTTTTACGCATATCTTTCTCCTTAATTTTAGTCTGCTATTTTCAGGACACCTCACTCATTTCTGTATCTCCTTTCTTTGTTCTTGTGTCAACTTATTTAGGATGAAACATATAACTTATTCGAAACTCATAAGCATCCCATAGCATTCCCTTATGATTCCCATATCGGATAAGGGAATGATACGGGAATGTATCAAGCCCTATATGGTTAGAGTATATGTTAGGATCATTATCTTGCATATTGAATCCCGGAAAAAAAACAAAAGCTAAGTGAAAATCTACTATCTTCCTTTTGGCATTCATATAAAGGGATGCTAATTTATTTTACGCATAATGATTGCCATCGTCCCGATTTACAACATTAAATTTGTTTATTGCAATATTGGCATTATTATATAGATAGACCAAAAATCTATAAAGGAGATAATAATGGAAACGAGAGAAGGAATGCCATTGTTGGGGGATTTTTTCCCTGAGATGACTGTCATTACTACAAAAGGTATTATGAACCTTCCTAAAGATATGGCTGGGAAGTGGTTCGTTTTTTTTAGCCATCCAGCAGATTTTACACCCGTATGCACAACCGAATTTGTTGCTTTTCAAAAGCTATATCCTAAATTCAAAGCTTTAAATACGGAGCTTATTGGGATGAGTGTTGATCAAGTGTTTTCCCATATTAAATGGGAAGAATGGATTAAAGAACACCTTGGAGTAGAGATTCAATTTCCCATAATTGCTGATACTGGTGCCATAGCAAACAAATTAGGGCTTATTCATCCTGGAAAGGGAACTAATACTGTCAGAGCAGTATTCATTGTTGATGATAAAGGCAAAATAAGAATTATTTTATACTATCCACAAGAACTTGGACGTAATATGGAGGAAATTCTCCGTGCCGTTGAAGGAATGCAGTTCTCAGATAATAATGCTTGTTCTATGCCTGCCAATTGGCCCAAAAATGAACTGATTGGAGATAAGGTTATTATTCCTGCCGCTTCTACTGTTGAAGCAGCTAATGAGCGTCTCGCTAAAATAAAGAAAGGGGAAATTGAGGGTTATGATTGGTGGTTTTCATATCGCGATGCAAAAGCTAAACAGGTAAAGAAACAGGTAAATCCTTCTAAAGCAACTACCAAGAGTAGAAAGAAATAATTGTTTATGTGGGCAGCGTAAAAAACTGCCCTTTTTTTATCCCATAATATCAAAGGGAATGTCCTAAAAATACTCTTTGTGATTAATGCGTAAACAAGTTACATAAATAATCTCACAAGCGCCATTACCCTCGTCTGTTCTGGTTGTACTTGTGTTCCAAGAACTAAAACGCTTTTTCTTATCCCGACCTAGAACATTAACTAAGTGCCCTTCCAGTTGTACTATATCTTTCTTTTTTACCTTTCCCATAGCCTGTTTTATATTCTTGTTTGCAGGAATCAGATGATTATTGCTAAAATGTTCATTTAAGTATTGAATATCAATGGGCGCTCCAGTTTTATATTTATATAAACAAAATCTTACTATCTGATCAAATTTCAAATAAGGTAGATACTCTGATGTTTTTCCCCAAATAAGAGCAAAATCATAGGGCGATAAATCACTCATAAATCCGCGATGATATCTTTTTTTGCTTACTACCATTCCTGCTATCCGATACTCTGCTAGTGGGATTATAGTATATTCTCTACTGCCTAACACAATATTTGGGATATAGGCATCTCTATTAACCTTTTGAACAGGCTCTTCAGAAAGGTCTATAAAAGATGAACTAAGGCAATTCCTTCCTTCAGGAGATGTTACTGCAAAATATAGATAAATAAAGGTTATCGATACAATAACCAAACAACTAATCACAATAAAACGATTTTTCAACTGTACCTCTTTTGTCATCTTATCATAATGTAACGCTTTGAAGCGATATGGCAAATTAAACTTTTTTCTGATTAAACTGCCATGGGAAAGATACTGATAAGCTGGCTTGTAGGCTATTAAAAAGAACTGAGGTTATTAGAAAGGCAAAATGGATCTATCTTACTAAAGAAGAAAAATCTAGTTTCAACAATATAAATGAAAATGGAATATAGATTGCTTATTATTATAAAGAAATAAATGTCATTTGTCCTTTAAAGAACTGAAAAGAGGAGACAATAATGAAAAAGTCTTTTCTAATAATGGTATTTATGATTGTTATCTCAATTTTAAATGCCTTCGAAAGAGTGCCAATATATAGCTCTCAATATTTAGAATATGATGGAAACGGTATTACACTGCCCAATGGAGATTTTTTGTTTTTTACTAATGCCTCTACTAATAACGGTTTAAATGTAATGATGAATAGAGTATGTGTTAATGGAACAAATGTGAATTCAGAACCATATAATATTACTAATGCTCCCGGTGATGAATCCATTATACAACAAGTATTAAGCTCAGACAATTGCCTCATTTTTATTTACAATTATATTAATCCACTAGTGTCTTATGATGATAGTGAAATATATATTCAAAAAGTCACTTTAAACGGAGAGCTCTTATGGGGTGAAAGGGGAATTCGATTAGGAATACCTAGTTATAATAGATTCAAATTGGTACCCAATAATAATGGAGGTGCTTATGTTACCTATGTCCTCGTCCGAAACTATCCTAAACTATACGGATGGAATTTTGATGCTCAAGGTAATAACCAATGGCATTCGGAATTTGTTTTTGAACTGCAACCTCCCAATTTGTTTTATCTTTCCAATGTCGTTAGTGATGGAGACGGAAATATTATCGTAAATTTATGGGTACAGCCTGATTCAAACAGTTATCTATACAGCTACTTGGTGAAGATCTCTCCTCAGGGAAATACTATTGGTAATAATCCGATGGTGACCCAAAGTCAATTTTCAGGTTGTTATGATATTTTCAGTGCGCAGAATGGTAATTATTTCCTATGGAAATCCAATCTTTCCAGTATTACTTTTCAAAAAATGGATGCTTCAGGTAATCTTCTTTTCCCCGAACCAATATCTTATCAATATGATGAAAATGTTTCGGAAATTAGTACTTTTGGTTCTTCAGCAGATGGGGGTTTGTATTATTATCTGAATAGAGAATATCCTTTGTACCCTATGCTCTGTAAATTGAATGCTGATTTACAGCCAAGTTGGTCTGCTCCTATAGAATTACCTTTTTATTGGAATTATTATAATGGAACTTACAGGATTATGGATGATAATTCTATATATATTGCTTATGTGGATTACATAAATTCGTACTATCCAATTTATGATTCTGGAATTATGTTAACTCACATTGATCCCATAAACGGTACTTATTCATTTCCTGCAACTTATATTTCCAATATGGTTTTTCCCAAATACGGAGTTCATATTTTTAATTCTTCTGCTAATGCACTGGTTTCGTGGAGTGATTTAACTGATGGAAATTTTGAAGTTCGCTGCCAAATAGTTGATCCTTCTGGTTCAATCTTACTGCAGACTGAAGGAGAAACTCTTCAATACAGACACTTCGGGTCTGTAGAAAAATATCAAGCAGTGGAGATTTTAGAAGGCTCCTGTTATGTTTTCGAAATTAATAATATCGATCTTAGTAGTAAACTCTATTATCAAATCTGTAATGACAACCTTTCGCCATTGCTGGAAGAATTTGGTAGAGAACTAAATCCTGATTCTGATGAGATAGAACTGCTAAAAGCCATTGTTAGAACTCTGGATAATCAGATAGGTATCCTTTATCTTTCTGGTAACGAATATTTCAATTTATATTACCAAGTGATTGATAATATGGGTATTGCTCTATTACCCGGGAAAGGAGTTCTAATAAAAGAAAATGTGGCAAATACTAATTGTAACTTTTGTATGACTTGCGCTGATGGTGATGTAATAATTGCCTGGGAAGAAGTTTATTCTCTGCTCTACACACAAATTATTAGAGGCCAATGTTTGCATAATAATGTTCCCCAATGGGTTACCGGAGGGAAAATTCTTAAGCAAAGCACCCCTAAGGGAGTTGCCTTAATTAAAATACTGGGAAATTACCTTGTCTTTGCGGATTATGCGCTAGATTATTCATTAGGTGTAATAAAATTGGATGCAAATGGAAACCCTGAGCCATCTTGGGCACTAACTGGAAGTTATATTACAAGCGGAACTAATTTAGATCTAATCCAGAACTGTGGATTAATAAATGATGAACTTGTGCTGTTCTATTATAACCAAGTCTCTCCAGACATAAATAATGTGCATAATCTATGTGTTCAAAAATTCAATAATTTGGGTTATGGCTTATGGGGTGACTATGGAATTATATTAGATACAAGTGGGAGTTGGGGTATCGCTTCAATTGAAGGTGCTAGCTATGGACAAAAAGTCTTTTTCTCTATGCTAAAATATAATGTGGAACATAACAGATACGAAATACATTACAATGTTATTAATGATGATGGAACTATGTTATGGGAAAATACAGAAAGCATCCCTATACAGTACATTTATCCATCTTCGACATTACATCATTTATCCTATAACAACGATGTTAACTCTCTTTTTTGGCTCTCCCGAACTGATAATTATCTAAAAGAAATCAAGCATCATTACATTTTACCCGACGGATTACTATACTATAATGAACCAGTACTAATTGAACAAATAGCTAAAGCGATTACAAACCTTATGTCACTCAATAAAGAAACATATGGTTTGGCTACCTATATAATCAATGATTATTATTTTGAGGATAAAAAATTTCGTGAAGAAAATGAAGGATTACCAACTTTTGGTAATAACCCCAAAGGGATTAGCTACAGTCTAAATTCCCTCTACGCCTGCAAAATTTCTTCCAATCCTACGCTTGCTGAGGATCCCATTCAAAACCCTTCAAATCTATTTTGTCATAACTATCCTAATCCCTTTAATCCTGAAACCACTATCTGCTTTGATTTACCTGCTCCAGATAGGATTCACCTAAATATCTATAATCTTAAAGGACAATTAATCCGCAATCTTATAAATGATTATAAACCTTCAGGGAAACAATCTGTTATATGGAATGGTACTGATAACAACAATCAATCCGTGGCAAGCGGAGTATATGTGTATAAAATTACAACAGGAAAATACATTCAAACCGGTAAAATGATGCTGATGAAATAAACAAATCTGTCTCGTTTGCCTATCTGAATTACACAAAAATACCACTCACTTCGTGGAATTTATACATTTTTCTCGCCATTCAAAAAAATAATTTGTATATT
>DJGX01000044.1 GCA_002432865.1 Cloacimonetes bacterium UBA5835 | reverse complement strand
GCCCTGATGCAAAACTATCCTAATCCTTTCAACCCTACTACCACCATTGACTATAGCCTGCCGGAAGCCTCGAAGGTGCGGCTTGACATATACAATGTCAAAGGACAATTGGTCAGAACTTTGCTCAATGGTGATATGCCTGCCGGAATGCACAGTGTGTTGTGGGACGGCAGAGATAATAATAATGCAGTTGTAGCCAGTGGAGTATATTTCTACCGTCTTAGCAGTATAAATAATGTCCAAACTAAAAGAATGCTACTAATGAAATAGAATTTAAGGATAGGAAGCGGGTTTCCGCTTCTTTTTCAGTTACTTGTGGTTACAGCATACTTTAAGACACTTCCGTCTCAATCTTCCCATCAGAATTGAATACTAATAAGACCATTCCTGTGATAACTCCTATGGTGGTTTACAAATATTTGCACCTGATAGGCAAGAAAATAAGTGGTGGGAGATACTTTTTACTTTACCACCCATCAGAAAATCAAATTTTGCTTGACATATTTTTAGAAAGCACAAATAATGAAATATGTAGTACATAAAAATTAATAAAGGAGAAAACAATGAAACAATTCTTAGTCGTTGTGATGCTTTTCAGCTGTATTGGGTTAGCAGCTATTGGTGAAGGTGCTTTTCTACTGCTTCGTTTTGAACCATCAAATATTAATCGGGGGATGGGCGAAATTACTGGGGTAGTTAATATTTGGCATAATAATCCTTTTACCGCATATAGCAATCCAGCTATTTCTTCCTTTCAAAAGGGCTTTGCCTATAGTTATGCTCATGAAGATTGGATCGATTTTGGGTCGGATAGCAAACTTGAATATAATAGAGCTCTGATGACTATTGCCTATAATGGATTTGCTATAACTCTTCCCGGATATAATAGTGATCAACGATGGGGAATATCTATGCCTAATACATATACTTTATATCCTTTTACTGATGTAAACATAGAAGATTATACCCAAATTCGTGCCTTTGGTTTAGCGATAAACCCTTGTGAAATATTCCGGAATAATCATCTTGAAACATATCCTTGGCTTAAGTATATTGATCTTGCCATAGGAGCTAACTACATACCTCTAAAAGATGAAGTTACATATATTATATACGATGAGGATATTGATGATTACCAAATGGAGAAGATGAAAGTGGATGCGGATGTATTAAATATTGGAGAAATTCTCAGATTGAAATATTGTTTTCAGGATAAACTGGCTCTGGAAGCAGTATATGGACTTACTCATTTTAATGCAAATGCCGAACATGTAAAGTATGATAATGATACAGAGGCAGAACCTATTTATGCTGATCGAAATCAAGGTTTTGCTTTCTCTGCAGCTGTCAAAACGAATCCGATATTGGTTAATACCAAATTGCATAACTTGGGCTTATTTGATAATCTATTCAGCTTTCGATATTTGAATTCAGCTTTAGTCCCAAATTATAAAAATAGTGAGGAAATAACTGGAAATGGAATTGAACTGGGTTTTCTGGATACTTTTTATTATCGTTCTGGTAATTATGATGACGATGCAGGCGGAATTAGCGGATCCACAAATGGTTGGGGAATTAACTTACACTACAAAGATCTGATTTCTTTTGGTTACAACTATTCTGAGACCCCTGGGGGAGATTTGGTAGATAAGCATAAGAGCAAAGAATATAGCTGTAGCTTTGATTTTATCGGTATTTATGATATAATGGTAAAATAAAAAATAACACTGAAAAAAATGATGTTCCCGTCATTCCTTTACAACCATACTATGAAGTATCCTCTTCAATAATAGGTAGCTTCATAAAATGATTGATAGGTTTGCCAGGGACATCAACCTTCCAGATATTAGCAAGGATTCCTGATATAAAGTTCTGTCAGGAACGATACATATTAACGACGGGTTTTTAACCCGGCGAAAATACTGGAGGGTTGACCTCCTGGTCAACCACAACAAACAAACTATCAAGCTTGTATAGAATAAAGCGGGAACTTGATAACTCGGCTGTCAGGGGAACGACACCCTACCGTTCTTCCTTTGGATTATCCTCTCACAGATTACACAGATTGATTTTCACGCGGATAACGCAGATTACGCAGATTTATATTTTATAAACTAGGAGGGTTGACCTCCTGGTCAACCCTCAACAAAAACTTCTATCCTATAAATCCTAAAATCCCAGTTCTATAAATCCTAAAATCCCTGTTCTAAAAAGTTCTTCAATCCTTGTTCCGAACATTTAAGTTCGGTTAGCTATTTTCAAATCTATAATGGCTTTAGTAGGGCATACAGTTGCACAAGTTCCGCAATCGGTACATTTGCTATAATCAATTCTTGCTATATTATTTTCAACGGTAATTGCCTGAGCGGGACACTTCTTGGCGCATAAACCACAGCCAATGCAAGGTTTATCTGTTCCGCAATTCTGTTTAGGCAGCGGGTTTTTATCTTTGGAACTGCAAGTAATGAACACATTCCTACTTTCTGGAATCAGCATTATCAATCTACGCGGGCAAGCATTAACGCAAGCTCCGCAACCGGTACATTTTGCTCTATCAATAATTCGCAACCCATTTTCATCAACACTGATCGCATCAAATTTACAGGCAGCTACACAATCATTGAAACCAACGCAGCCCCAGGAGCAAAGATTTGGTCCATCGGCAATATTTACGGCAGAAAGGCAGCTTTCAATTCCTTGATAGTCATATTTCCATTTAGTATTGTTTTTTCCACCGGAACTGCAATGGATATAGGCAATTTTTCGTTGTTGGGCACTTGCTTCTTTTCCCATAATTTTAGCTATTTTTCCTACGACAGCGGCTCCTCCGGGAGCGCATAAATTCAATTCTTTATCTTCAGTTACAATAGCAGTGGCATATCCTGCGCATCCTGGTTGACCACAGGCACCACAATTTGCACCAGGTAATACTTCAATTATTTGTTCAATCCGTTCATCTATATTAACAGCAAAGACCTTGGAAGCGAAGGCAAGAATAAGCCCAAAAATCAATCCCAAGGAACCCATAATAGCAACGGGAAGTAATATTGTAGAAATTCCACCGGCAGCTAAAGGTACCACGATTATACTTAACATTTCTTCACCATTCCCTTAATTAAATCTTCATACCCATAAATCCGTAAAACGCTAAAGCCATTGTTCCGGCAAGAATCAATCCGCTTGGCATTCCACGCATACTTTTTGGCAATTCTACCATTTCCAATCGTTCTCTGATTCCAGCCATTACCAAAAGCACAAAAGTGAAGCCAATACCAGAAAATAATCCGTTTAACACAGCCCAAATGAAACTGTAACGAGAGCCATCTGCTAGAGGAGTAATATTAAGTATGGCAACGCCCAAAACGGCACAGTTAGTAGTAATGAGTGGTAGATATACACCCAAGGATTTATAAAGGGCTGGAGAATTCTTCTTTATAACCATTTCCACAAATTGTACCAAAGCTGCAATCGTTAAAATGAAAGCCAGGGTCTGCAAATATTCCAGCTGGAAAGGAACCAGCAGATATTGATATATTAGATAGCAGAAGGCAGAAGCCATGGTCATCACAAAAATAACAGCCATTCCCATTCCGAAAGCGGAATCCATTTTTTTGGAAACACCCAAATAGGGGCAAAGACCTAAAAAACGGGAAAGCACAAAGTTCTGGATTAGAATGGCAGAAATTGCCATTGTGAAAAGTTGTCCAAGAAAGCCCATTATTGTTTCTCCTTCAGCATATTCATCAATGCCATCAAAAATCCGAGAGTAATAAAAGCACCAGGTGCCAGCAATGTGATTAACATTGGATCGTAGGTCTTGGGCATAACTCTCATATTTAGCCAAGTTCCGTTACCCAAAATCTCACGGATAGTTGCCACAACAGATAAGGAAAGAGTAAAACCCAGTCCCATACCTATGCCGTCTGCAATGGAATTGACTACATTGTTTTTATTGGCAAATGCCTCTGCTCTACCCATAATTATGCAATTAACCACAATCAAGGGAATAAACAATCCCAAGGATTTATGCAGTGCGGGCAAATATGCCGCCATACTCATATCTACGATAGATACAAAAGCCGCTATCACAATTACATAAACAGGAATTCGTATTTGGTCTGGGGTTATATTCTTGATTAGCGAAATAAAGATATTGGAACAAATTAACACAAATGTTGCCGCCAAACCCATTCCAATTGCATTATTTACAGAAGTAGAGGTGGCCAAAGTAGGACACATACCTAAGACAATCACGAAGGTGGGATTTTCTTTTATTATACCTTTGGTAAGTTCTTTAATAAAGCTCATTTATTCACCTCTTCTTTTACCTTTGTTTCTTCAGACGAAGTGCTATTTTCCTGAACCTTAGCTTTTAGCAATTCAATAGATTCTTTTACAGAGTTTACAACTGCCCTAGTTGTTATTGTAGCACCAGTTATGGCTTTTATACAATTAGGGGGCACGCCTCCATCTTTGTCTACTATTAGTTGTTCACTGGTTTTACCTTTAAACTGCTCTGAGAATTTGGGCTGGGTAGAATTTGATCCCAAGCCTGGAGTTTCAGATTGATCAGTAACTTTTATAGCGATAATTTGGAAGTTATTATCTACTGCAACCATAGTTTTTACCGGACCGTTATAGCCATTTTTTTCAGCGGTAAAAACATAGCCCTTCACTTCTTTAGTTTTATTATCTTTGGCTATGTAGTAAGTAATATCACTAGTAATTTCCTCAAAATCGGAATCTGGAATAAGTGTTCTACGGGTTTCTTCCGCTTCTAATGTCTTAATTTTGTCAATTTGAGGTTTAGTAATTGTATTCACATAAGCCAAAAGTGCAGTTGCTACTAAACAGAAGGCAAGTAAGATTAAGCCAAGTTGTAAATATATTTTCATTTTTTCACCCATCCAAAAGCTTTAGGCATAGTTAGTTTATCGATTAGAGGGGTTAACACATTCATAAATAGAATGCTGTAGGAAACCCCTTCCGGATAACCACCATACAAACGAATAACCATAGTTAATATTCCGCAACCTATAGCAAATATTATTCTTCCATTTTTAGTTATAGGCGTAGTTGTATAATCCGTTGCCATAAAAAAAGCGCCTAAGATTAAGCCACCAGAAAAGATATGGAAAAATGGCAGCAGAGGACTAAAACCACTACCTTTCAGCGGAGCCAAAAAGAAAGAGAGAACAAACACCGTTCCAATGTAATATAAGGGTATCCGCCATTCGATGATGTTTTTGTAAAGTAAATAGGCAGCACCTAAAAGCAAGGCAAAAACACTCACTTCACCAATACAACCACCTATATTTCCCCAGAAGAGATTTTTGATTGCAGACAAATCAGTTAGGTTAGTAAAAATTCGATTCGCTAAATCTACACCTTGGTCTGTATTTGTAATTATAGAAGAAACAAAGCTACTATCTCTTAAGGTTTGAGCCACTTTTAAAGGAGTGGCACCTGTTACCAAATCATAAGCTTTGGGAGATAAACTTTGTAGGTTCAGGGCAATAGCATCCAGATCTGTGATTCCACTTAAAGATCCACTTTTGGGTTTTACCCATCCAGAAGTCATAATTGTAGGCCAGGAAGCAAGTAAAAATGCGCGGCCTAAAAGAGCTGGATTAACAGGATTATTACCTAAACCGCCAAAAACCTGTTTTCCAACTGCTATAGCAAAAGCTGCTCCCAAAACAGGAATCCACCAAGGGGCTCCTGCATTTATATTATAGGCAAGTAGCATACCAGTTAAAAAAGCACTTCCATCCGAAATCGTGATTGGAACTTTCCTAAATTTCTGAATTAGCGCTTCAGTTACCATTGCAGATACAGCACCTAAAAGAGTAAGCAATAGAGATTTAAAACCCCAATAATAAACAGCGAAAACAAGAGCTGGCGTTAAAGCCAACACTACATTCCACATCACATTTTTGGTTGTAGTTTTATCATGAAAGTGGGGAGCTGGAGATACAATATATTTATCGTTCATTTCATTCTCCTACTTTTTGGCTTGCTTAGTTTCAGCATAACGAATTTTGCCAGTATCAATATATTGAACTAAACGAATCTGAGCAGGGCACACATAAGCGCAGGCACCACATTTAATACAGTCATTCAATCCAGATTTCACAGCTAAATCCAAATTATTATATTTTATAGCTGATACAATCATACAGGGAACTAAGTTCATTGGACAAACATCTACACAGCGAGCACAACGCAAACAATTTCCCTCTTCATTTAAACTGGCTGCTTTCTTATTTAATAGAACTAATCCACCACTGCCCTTTCCAATTGTAGCTTCCAAAGAAGGTAAGGCAAAACCCATCATCGGACCTCCACAAATAACTTTTCCAACTTCTTCGCTAGTTCCTCCGCAGAATTCAATCAATTCAGACAAAGGAGTTCCTATTCGAGCCATAATATTTTTAGGGCTTACCACCGGAGAACCAGTTACGGTTATAACTCTTTGCACCAGAGGTTTTTGGTAACGAATAGCTTCGTATATAGCAAAAGCGGTTGCCACATTTTGAACTACTACTCCCACAGCCATTGGCAATCCACCTGCAGGAACTTTTCTTTTTGTGGCAGCATAAATTAGCTGTTTTTCAGCACCTTGTGGATAACGAAGCTGTAAAGGAACTACTTCAATAGCAGGTTCATTTTTTGTGATCTCCTGCATCTTAGCTATAGCATCAGGTTTATTAGCCTCAATACCAATCATCCCTTTTTGGGCACCTAAGATTTTCATTATCAGCTTCATCCCAAGTACTATTTCAGCTGTTTTTTCTAGCATCAAACGATGATCACTAGTAAGATAAGGTTCGCATTCCACTCCATTTAAGATAACGGTATCTATGGGTTTATCATCAGGAGGAGATAATTTCACTAAGGTTGGAAAACCGGCACCGCCCATTCCACAAATTCCAGCTTCTCCAATCCTTTTTTTCATTTCCTCCAGAGGTAAATCTATAAAATTTGGCTCATCAGTAAGCTCGATCCACTTATCCAAGCCATCTCCGGTGATCTGTATAGCCATAGAATTCGAACCTGTAGCATTAGCAAAATTGCCGATAGCCGTAACTTTCCCAGAAATGGAAGAATGTTGATTTAGGGATACAAAACCTGTTGATTCTGCAATTTTTTGACCCGTCAAAACTTCATCTCCTACAGAAACAATTAGTTTGGAAGGAGAACCAATATGCTGTGAAAGATGGATTGTCACTTTTTGAGGTATAGGAATATCAACAATAGGCACAGAAGCACTATACTTTTTCTCATCCGGAGGATGAACACCTCCGGGAAATGTCTTTAATCGCATCAACACTCCCTTTGGTTTGATAGTATCAAACCGGACATCAAATTTTAGGTGCATTTATATAGAGAGGCATATTTAAGGCAAGTAAAATTTTATGAGAGTGCCCTATGTTGTTAAATAGGAAGCCACTATTTTTGAATAAATTCCGAATTTGCAGGCAGCCTATTAATCTTATGCCATCGACAACGAATAACTTGGTTTTTGTTAATAAGCCTCTATCCTTAATTGTCATCTTGATATTATCTTGGACGATACTCTTTCTCTACTCGTTCCTCTCTCCTCCTAATCGAGGAGTATAGGAGGAGAGAAGGATAGGTGGATGAGGAGAGGCAAAAAGTGAGGCATCCTGGAAAAAGTGGACTTAACCCAAGAAGTAAGAAATGCACAAAAAGTTTATTGAAAGGTTGCATATTCAGGATAGTGATTTCTTCGAACTTGAGATTGCTAACATTTGAGTAATCTTTGGTGAGTTATTTTTGGTGACTTCGGTGGCTAAATATTCTTCTAAAAAATCTTGTTTATAGAGATAAATTCTCTTAATCCTAAAATCCTAAAANNTCCTAAAATCCTTGTTTCGAAAACTAAATCTGCGTGAGTTATTTCCGGGAAGAACGACATCCTGTCGTTCGATGGTCTTTATCTGCAAATTTTCGTTGGTTTTTTTAACAGGAAAAAGCAAAATTCAGTCTGCTATTTTAGGACTGAACAGTTTTAACATATTGTTTTTATGCTTTTTTGATTGCTTTAGGTACAGATCTTGCTTACTATTTATATATAAGGAGATGAATTATGAAGAAATGTACTTGCTTGTTATTATGTATTATCCCTATTTTGGGATTTGCTGCCCCTTTTTATAATATACCTTCACAAGCGATTCAACCTGATGGCTCTGTTCTAAACTTATATGCCAGTGGTGATGAATATTCTAATCGTTTACACGATGCTAATGGTTTTACAATAATTCAAAGTCCGGATGATGGATATTATTATTATGCAATCTTGGAAAACGGTGAACCGGTTCCTTCAGCTTATCGTTTTGGAACAATTGATCCTGCTTCTTATGGTATAACTCCCAATATTAATATTTCCAAAGGAGCCAGGCAGAGAAAAATTAACTTTATGAATGCTCATAAAAGAGGGAATGAACGAGGCCCTAGCACTGGTGTAGTAAACAATCTATGCGTATATATCCGTTTCAGCGATCAGACCGAATTCGAGATTCCGCGCACAGTTTATGATGCCCGTTTTAATGAGGTTGGCGATGATGCTCGCAGTTTACGGAGCTATTTTCAAAAAGCAAGTTATAATCAGTTGCATTATATGACTTATCATTATCCCGTATGCCCAGATATTTTTAATCTTTCATATCAGGATAGCCATCCCCGTAGTTATTATCTTCCATATAATTATATTACAAATCCTGGTGGTTATCATAATGAAGATGAAAGATGTATCCGTGAACAGACCTTGCTTATGAATGCCATAAATTCTATTGCTTCACAAGTTCCTTCTTCTTTAAATATTGATGCGGATAACAATGGTACTGTGGATAATGTCTGTTTTATAATTCGGGGTCCACATTCTGCTTGGGCAGATCTTTTATGGGCACACCGTTGGTCTCTGTTTTATACCAGTGCTTATATAAATAATAAAGAGGTTTATGATTTTACTTTTCAACCGGAAGACCAAAATGATGTAACTACTCTTTGTCATGAAATGTTTCATAGTGTTGGTGCTCCAGATTTATATCATTATGAATATGACGGTTTAACTCCGGTTGGTTGTTGGGACTTAATGGAAAGTGGAGATGGGCATATGGGGATGTATATGAAATATGCCTATGGGGGGTGGATACCTTCTATTCCTCTTGCTCAAATTGGTAATACCTATACACTAAATCCAGTTACTTCTGCTGAAAATAATGTATATAAATACCCTATACCTGGTTCAACCAATCAGTTTTTAATTTTTGAATACCGGAAAAAAAGTAGCGATATTTTTGAAGAGAACTTACCCAATTCTGGGCTTTTGATTTATCGAATTGATCAAACAATGGATGGTAATGTAGAGGGTCCTCCGGATGGAGTGTATGTTTATAGACCTGATGGATCTTTAACCAATAATGGCTTGGTTGCTGAAGCCCCATTCAGTGCTAATAATTTTAGAACTGCTTTTAATGAATACACGAATCCATCTTCTTTTCTAAATAACGGTTCTACTTTTCCGGTTAATATTACTAATATTACTGAAGCAGGTGAAACTATAAGTTTTACAATATTCTCTCCAGCAGTAACTATGGCTCCTGTTATTGACGCTATCCATCCTGCCAATGGTTCTATTTTAGCTGATAATACGCTGAATATTTATCTTCAAGTTACAGATCCTGCGGAGGCTATACAGCGTGTGGAATATACTTTGGATGGCATTTTAGTTTATACAGCAACTGCTGAACCATATACAGGTATAATAAGCGATTATCTATTAACCCCCGGAGTCCATAATATAGGAATAATTGCTTTTTCTGCTTCCAATCTGTCTACAACAGTTAATATTAATTATCGTATAGTTAATCCCGATCTGGAAAATTGGTTTTCCTGGCTTTCTTCTGAGCCACATTGGATAGAATATGGACGGGGAGCTATCCCAATAAAAGCTGCTATAGATATGGATTTGGGGAATCAAGAATATATTGTAAAAGCGCTTAGGTTTAATATCACACCCGATCCTTGGGGTGAACCTGATATGCCTGGAATGGTATATGCCCGCATTAATAGATTTTCCAATGGAGCAATTACTGATCAACTTCTATTAGATATTGGCTATTGCTATAATTTTGATTATGATCCTAATTTTACTTTTAATGTGGTGGATACGACCCACATATCAGGACAGATTGCTGTAATTTTAGACCTCTATGAATATCAAAATATGCGCTTTGATCGAAATGCTGCTTGTGGTCACAGCTGGATTTATGAACCCAATAGACCTTGGACAGATGCTTTGGGAAGAGGAATTGTTGGCGCTGCTGCCATTGAACTACTTTTACAAAATCCTAATGTGAGTATCGAAGAACCTAATTGCCCAGCCCTGAATATATCCTTATCAAGCTATCCCAATCCTTTTACTTCTACAACAAAAATTAAGTACTCGCTACCTGCAAGTGGAAAAGTGAATTTAACTATCTACAACCTCAAAGGTCAGAAAGTAAAAAACCTGCTTACGGAAAATAAAACAGTTGGAAATTATGAAATGGAATGGAACGGAACTGATACACAAGGGAAAAATGTTGGTAGCGGATTATATCTTTGCCGTTTAGTATCCGGAAATAGGACGGCTACTACAAAGCTCTTAAGATTATCAGATTAAAGAAATAACTTTCCCATAGTGAGGAGTTCTCTGCGCCTATAAAAAAGTTCTCGTAAAGAACAAAATTATAAGGGCATAGAGGATTCCTCTCTTAACTATTTCTCAATATAATAATTCAAGCTCTAAAATTCCCCAAAATCCTGTTCATCCTATGCCTATTATCTTTTTTATCGAGGGGCTTACGCACCATCGCTAACACTGTGTTGACCTTTGAGTTAAAATCGGTTTTGTTTGTGGTTTTCCACACAATTTCATTCTTTTTCCCTATCTTTGAAAAAGAGCACTATTAATCTCATAGAAAAGGCCGATTTTGACTTAAAGTCGACTAATTGTCAGTTATAAAATATAATCTTCTCAAATCCTAA
>DJGX01000026.1:32937-40633 GCA_002432865.1 Cloacimonetes bacterium UBA5835 | reverse complement strand
TTTTAACCCGGCGATAAAAAGAATGCCTAAAAGAAGTCCCAGCGGGACGACAGATTTGAGCGACGGGTTTTAACCCGGCGATAAAAAGAATGCCTAAAAGAAGTCCCAGCGGGACGATATATTTTAACGACGGGTTTTAATCCGGCTAGTTAATATCGGAAGGTTGATGTCCTCGTCAACCACCTCTCACGCTTTATTGCTTTTACTAAAAAGGCAAGCCATAACGAAAAAACACAGTTGCCACTACACAACAAGGACACCATTATTCTGTTTGAACAAAGGTAACTTCGTTTTCTGCGTTAGTAGTTTTTCTTATAGTATTTCTAGTGGTATTCTCTCATTACTTTCTGCCCTCTTCCAATTGAATCCTGTTCATTCCTTACCTTATGTTTTTTCTATACCCTACAATCTCTAAAAAAAACTGAGATGTCTGCATATAATACACATAAAATCTTGCTTGACAACTTATTTGAATAATTTTATTAGTAAATTGTTGGAATTAGGTATGCTGATTTGTAAGAAATTCTTCGCTGCCATCTGAATCAGAACAAGATAATCGATAGTTTAGTTAGCATATAGTTTCTGATAGCCATAGGCGATTCCGAAACCAAGCTTCGCAATAAACCCTAAAAATAATTATATAAAGGGAAAGGAGATAACTATGAAACAACTATCATTACTTCTGGTGATGATATCGATGGTTTGTTTTGCCTGGGCGACGATTGATGAACATTATGAATTTTTCGCCACTACAGGAACATACACACCGATTACCGGAACTAATGCTGGAATTTCATCTGACGATGTACTATCGGATATTATTCCAATTGGATTCACCTTTAGTTATGGAGATTTTTCTTATAGCGAAGTAAAAATCTCCTCAAATGGATGGATTGGTTTGGGAACTTCTCAAACTTACAGCAATCTGAGTAATTCGCTTAATTCAACTACATATCAACCTGTCGTTGCCCCCCTTTGGGATGATCTCAGTATGGTTTCTGGAACAGTAAGTTATCTTATGTCTGGAACTGCTCCCAATCGTGTTTTTATTATTCAATATGAAAATGCCAAGTGGTATTATTCTGGTCCTGTTGGCTTTAATTTTCAGGTTCAGTTGTTTGAAACAGGCAAGATCAGTTTTATTTATGGCTCCAACCCAGGCATACCAAATAATCCTTCTGCCTCCATAGGTATTAATATGAGCCCTGGTGGCGTTGGCTGGTTTTATAGCGTAAATCCAACTGATGGTTCAGCCTCCACTACTATTGAAACCAGTAATATTTCTACCTTCCCCAATCAGGGAACTGTTTTTGAATTTAATCCTGTAATACCTCAACCTAATGATTTAGCTGCTATTGCTATTTCTGGGAACATTACTCCCTCTGTAGGTTTAACAGCTAATTACACAATAACGATTCGCAACCGGGGAACTAATCCACAAAGTACTTATCAAGTTCAATTAATTGATAGCAACGGAACCGAGCTTGGTTCAGTTAACGGAGCAACTATTCAGCCAAATCAAAATCTCGATTTTCAGGTTAGCTGGATTCCAAGTGTAGGGGGCCCACTGGTTATTCGCGGTAAAGTTATTTTAGCTGGTGACCAAAATCCAAATAACGACCTAAGTTATCCTATAAACATATACATTCAGCCAGAAGGTGTTCAGGCAGTTACTATTGCGGATGGGACAGAAACAATGCGTATTCCGATGGATTTCTACTTTCGGAATTCTCTCTCTGAGACTATCTATTTATCCGATGAACTTGGCTTTGTCAGCGGAGCTATAACAGCTCTGGCTTTCTACAACAACTTTTCTGAGTCCCCTGCCAATGGAGCTACAAAAATTTGGCTGGGCTCAACTAATGTTCAGAATTTAAGTGGTGGATGGATTCCTTCCACTCAGATGACTTTAGTCTTTGATGGCAATATTACCTATCCCATGGGTGCCAACCTCATTACCATTCCCTTGCAAACGCCCTATATGCATACTCCTGGAAATTTAGTTATGATGGTTCAGCGTCCGATGGATACTACCTGGTATTCGTACACAGATTATTTTTACGGAATGACGATGGGCAGTAATCGCACCCTAAATATATTTAGCGGTGGCACAGCTTATGATCCTGCTAATCCTCCTGGAGGAACAACTCCGATCAATCAGGTGCCTAAAATAACGATTTTCTACACAGGCCAACTAATTGAAAATGATCTTGGCTGCCTCAGCATTACTGGAAATACAATTCCCACAGTAGGGATTTCTTCTGATTATGTAATAACTGTAAAAAACAATGGTATTGCAGCTCAAACCAACTATAGTATAAAATTGATGAAAGAAGGAGGAATTGAACTTGTCTCTGTGCCAGGACCTACTATTAATTCTCTTCAAACCCTTTCTGTTACGGTTTCTTGGACTCCAACCCAGGCTGGATCTACCTATGTTTATGGTCAAGTAGTTTTAACTGGTGATGAATTTGCCACAAATAATCAAACTGCACCTCTAAACATTAATGTTCAACCAGAAGGTGTTCAGGCAGTTACTATTGCCGATGGGACAGAAACATTCCGAATCCCAATGGATTTCTTTTATTGTACTTCCTTGTGCGAAGTTCTATATTATGCAGATGAACTAGGTTTTGTAAGTGGAACAATAACTTCCTTGGCTTTATATAATAACTTTTCTGGAACTCCTGCCAATGGTGCTACCAAGATTTGGTTGGGATCAACTAATGTTCAAGATTTAAGTGGTGGATGGATTCCTTCCACACAATTAACCTTAGTTTTCGACGGAAATGTCAATTATCCATCAGGGACAAATACTATTATTATCCCCTTACAAATGCCTTATATGCATACCCCTGGAAATTTAGTTATGATGGTTCAGCGTCCGATGGATACTACCTGGTATTCGTCCACAGATAATTTTTACGGAATGACTATGGGCAGTAATCGCACCCTAAATATATTTAACGATGGCACAGCTTATGATCCTGCTAATCCTCCTGGAGGAACAACTCCGATCAATCAGGTGCCTAAGATAACAATTTTCTACACAGGCCAACTAATTGAAAATGATCTTGGCTGCCTTAGCATTACTGGAAATACAGTTCCCAGCGTGGATACATCATCGGATTATAATATAACAATTAAAAATAATGGCATCGAAGCTCAAACTAACTACACTGTAAAACTGATGAAAGAAGGGGGAATTGAACTTGCCTCTGTGCCAGGACCTACTATTAATTCTCTTCAAACCCTTTCTGTTACAGTTTCTTGGATTCCTACTCAAACTGGACCTACCTATATTTATGGTCAAGTGATTTTAACTGGTGATGAAATTGCCATAAACAATCAAACTGCACCTCTAAATGTAGAAGTGATGCAAGCTGGGCTTACAGTAATTCAAATTGGTCAAGGAACTGCCACAAACTCAACAACAGGATCTCCCACTCCCTATGGAACCTGGTATAAAAATTTCCGCCAGCAATATTTATACACTGCTGATGATCTCTATGCAGCAGGTGCTGCACCTGGTTTGATTAGTGCTTTGGCATTTAATGTTACATCTGTGAATAACTGTTCCCCTATGCCAAACTATACCATAAAATTAAAACACACTGATCAAGCTCAACTATCAACAATTTTTGAAGAAGGAGAATATACTACAGTATGGGTAAATGATAACTTCGTACCTTTAGCGGGTTGGAATGTGCATACTTTTACATCTCCTTTTTTCTGGAATGGTGCTTCCAATCTCTTAATAGATATCTGTACAGATTTAATTCCCGGTAATTATACCGAAAATGCATCTGTTACATACACCCCAACTACAGACCCTACCTGTTTACGTTATCAAAGTGATTCTTCACCGGCTTCATCAGCAACAACAGGTTCCACTTCTGTAAATAGAGCTAATGCCAGATTGTTTATGACTATTTCCGATATGGGCTCACTTACCGGTGTAGTTAGCTCTGGTGGAAATCTGTTATCTAATGCCACTGTTACAATTATAGGTACTGTTTTCCAGACCGTTACTTCTGGAGATGGTTCTTACTATTTTCAATATGTGCCTATAGGAACTCAACAAGCTATGGCTACCAAACACGGTTATAATGAAGTTACTCATACCGTAACTATTGTGGAAGATCAGACTACTAATCAAAACTTCGAACTTTCTCTTCTACCCCAAGTTACCGTAACGGGAAGGATTGTGGGAAGTGACAATCTCTCCGTTGGTTTAGCTAATGCTAGTATTTCACTAACTGGTTATGAACCATACTCTGCAACTACTAATAACAGTGGGTTTTTCACTATCCCCTCTGTTTATGCAGAGCATACTTATGAATATACGGTTACAGCAACTGGCTATCAGCCTACAACAGGCCAGATCATAGTTGGCAGCGTAAATGTAGATGTGGGTGATATTATGATTTCTGAACTCACCTTACCTCCGGTAAATGTTCAGGCAACAGATAATGGAGCCATCGTAAGTGTTACTTGGGAAGTTCCTGGAACCGTAGAAGGTGGATGGATACACTATGACAGTGGACAAAACTCTAATAGTATCGGAACTGGTTCAGCTAACGACTTTGATGTTTGTATCCGCTTTCCTGCCTCCGCTCTTTCTCAATATTCAGGAATGAGTTTATATGCCTTAAAAGTATGGCCTGCTCAAGCAGGAACTTTCTCTGTTCGAGTATGGACAGGAGGAACTGCAACTCAGCCAGCTAATATGATTGTAGATCAAGGATTTACACCTGTTCTCGCCAGCTATAATACTGTAATATTAAATAACCCTGTTCTGGTTACGGGAATCGAAGAATTATGGTTTGGATATCGTAATGTTGTTACTGGTGGCTATCCTGCAGGTTGCGATGCCGGTCCTGCTGTTGATGGTTTTGGCAATATGATATATATTGATAATTCTTGGTCTAATTTGCTTTCCCTAAATCCCGATCTCGATTACAATTGGAATATCCAAGGTTATGTAGGTTGGTCTGCACCAACAACATTTCCTACTTTAGAGAGCATTAAAACAGTTCTCCAAGCAACTGTACCTTTACCTCAAAGTACGGTTAAGCCCATATCTAGTAAACTTAGGACAGCTCATTCGACATCTGATAATTTTGGTTCGACCAAATCCATCTCACAGAATTCTAAAACTGTAAAATCCGTATCTAAAACCCTAAGAACTACTAATCCAATAAGATCAAATAACAACAGGATTCCACTTGGTTATCAGGTTTGGCGTTTGTTACAAGGTCAGGAAAATAATGAAAATGCCTGGGTTCTTCTTACCAGTAATCCTATAAATGTCTTACTCTATGCAGATTCACTATGGACTTCTTTACCAGATGGAACTTACAGATGGGCTGTGAAAACAGTTTATACAAATGGTGTATATTCTATTGCCGCTTTTTCTAATGCTCTAACTTTAACTCATGAAATTGGAACTATTGCTGGCTTGGTTAGGAATCTACAAAATCAGCCAGTTGCCGGTGCCACTATTACTTGCGGAACTTCTACTGCTTCAACTACTTCCAGCGGAGCATATAGTATGTCTGTACTTTCCGGAACTTATAATGTTACGGCTAGTCATCCAAATTATCAATCCGTTACCCACCCGGGAATATTTGTTATCCCCAATCAAACTACTACTGTAAATTTCCAGTTACCTCCTCTCGCTTTACCCTATAATGATAGCTTCGAAACCTACCCAGATTTTGCTATATCTTTTTCCCCGTGGACTTTGGTTGATGTTGATCAGAGCACAACTTACGGCATTCAAGATTATAATTGGGAACATTCTTTTGAACCTCAAGCATACATAATCTTTAATCCGAGTGCTACAACTCCCCCCTTGATTGATTTTACAGCTCACAGTGGAAATAAAATGGCTTGCTGTTTTGCTGCAGTAACTCCACCTAATAACGATTGGTTAATTACCCCCCTATTTTCAGGAGTAACTAGTGTAAAATTCTGGGCAAGAAGTTACACTGCTGATTTTGGACTGGAAAGATTCAAAGTAGGTATTTCTTCAAACCCTAATCCCAATAGTTTCGTTATTATCAGTGGCTCAAACTATATTCAAGCTCCAGTAGATTGGACTGAATATAACTTTCATATTGCTCAGCCCGGTGCATTATATATCGGAATTCAATGTGTTTCCAATGATGCTATCATCTTCTGTGTAGATGATGTTATAATATCTTCCGAAGATATTGGAGAATTGGAAGTTCCTGTAGTTGCCACTGCTTTGCATAACAACTACCCCAATCCCTTCAATCCGGTAACTACTATTGCCTACGATGTAAAAGAAAAGGAGCAGGTCGCCATCGAAATTTTCAATATTAAGGGACAGCTCGTTAAAACTTTGGTTAAAGGTATTCAAGAACCAGGAAATCACACTGTTGTCTGGGATGGAAATGATAACAGAGGTTGCCCTGTTTCCAGCGGTGTGTATTATTACAAAATGAAAGCTGGGAAATATAACAGCACTAAAAAAATGATTATGATAAAATAGCTTAACGATAGTGTAGGGTGGCAGGTTTGGGGTAGCTACCAGTGAGCTGATTCCGGCACTTCCACCCTATCACTACAATTGCAGAACACGGATAGTGCCCTATCTTTACGGAGAACAATATGAGAATTTTGATAAGATGAAGGCGGATGATGCACTTTATCCTACGATTTTGGAGGATAAATTTATGAATTATGAAGTGAAGAAAAAGCATTATGCAGAGATAAGGAGATTGGCGGAAAGGAGTGAATGGAAAAGAGGAGAATTAACAAGGCATTATAAGGAACATAATAAGCATTTTGGAGATAGATACGAAACAGAACAGGCATATAAGCAAGCAGCGTTGGAACTATTGAAGGATGAAGAAGCGGGACAGGCATTGATTTACAGTTTGAAAAACAACAATTTATGCTTGCTGGTTTGGAAAGAAGATATTGACAGCAAAAGTGGAAGCAATTATATTGTGATTGTGGATTTAATGAACCAAAAGATACTAACCTACCACAAAAAGCTCAATAAACAAATAAAAAATGAATTATCCGGGAAGAATACCATAAAAGCGATGGTTTTACAAGAACCGGTAAAGAAAAGCAAGAAGGAGATAAAGATGGAGACAGACAAAGATATAATACCAGAGGATGAATTAAAAGCCATTTTAGAAGAACTGGCAATAGGATTTTATGGGATATTATTTGATTATGTTAAAAAAGAATATTCTGCCAGTGTATTTGAAGTATATGATGCCATAGATTACAGAGAAGTTATTCAGCAGGCATACGAAAGAGGGCTTTTAAGTGAGGAGCAGATAAGGGAAGTAAAGAAGATAGATGATTATATTTTGGGGCATAGAGTTCCTGAGGAATTGGGAGAATTTAAGGAATGGCTGAAGGGACACCAGGTGGAGAGCGGAGAGCAGAGGGTGAGGTGTGAGCCGTGAGGTGTCCTGAAAATAGCGGACTAAAAATAAGGAGAAAGAAATGAACAAAAAGTCTACTGAAAGGCTGCAAGTTCGCTACAGCGATGCCTTCAAACTATAAGTTGTGCATATATTATAATCTGTGAGAGGTATTCAAAGTTCAAAGTGCGGGGGTTCAAAGTTCAAAGTTATTTTCGGTAGCTGTGGTGGCTGATTGAATCTTGTTTATCTTATAAATTATAAATCTGTGTAATCTGTGTAAT
>DJGX01000026.1:32703-32891 GCA_002432865.1 Cloacimonetes bacterium UBA5835 | reverse complement strand
CGGTGGCTAAATATTCTTCTTAAATCCTTGTTTCTTAAAACTAAATCTGTGTAATCTGTGTAATCTGTGAGAGGTATTCAAAGTTCAAAGTGCGGGGGCGCAAAGTTCAAAGTTATTTTCGGTAGCTGTGGTGGCTGATTAAATCTTGTTTATCTTATAAATTAAAAATCTGTGTAATCTGTGTAATC
>DJGX01000026.1:22803-32658 GCA_002432865.1 Cloacimonetes bacterium UBA5835 | reverse complement strand
TGGTCTCGGTGGCTAAATATTCTCGTCAACCAAAGAGAGAATAGGCAAAAGATGAACAGAATTAATTTATCAGAGGTCAGAGAGCATATCGCGTAGATCTCTTACAAGTTATTTTGTGCTTTTGATAACCATATTATAAAAATACTTTTCGCCTCCCTCATTTTTTTCTTGACAGCTTTTTGCCTAAGATTAAAAAAGACATTGTTTGAAAGAGTATTTTAAACTTGATCTTAATTTCCTGCACAGGAGTAAAAAGCACTAGGTGGCAGGTTAAAAGGACTTTGTTTTCTAACAAACGAGGAAGGTTGTTATGAAACAGCAAGGAAAAGAAGGGGCATCCTTTCAAGGAATTATTGGTGTAAGATGGAAAAAGGGTGTTTTCTTGCTCTCATTGTGCTTGTGTGTTATGTTTTCTATTTTTACTCCCTTCGTTACTAAAGCTATATATTCCTATCTGTTTCGTGATATTTTGTCTTTTTCTACATTCTTACTATTCTCTACTCAAAATAAGACCATAGCTGTTATCTCCTTCAGTTTATTCTTAAACAGTGTTTTTATTTCGAGTCTTATATTAAACCCCGATCTATCAGTGTTCTCGGTGCATTCTGTGTTTCCGGTGGCAAAAAAATCAACTCTGTATGCAAACGAAATGTATTCCTTTGTTTACTTACCAGTGTATATAATTTATAATCATCGCACATTATATATGGGCACTTCGGTAAATAGACAACAGCCACATTTCACTTTCTTTATTAACATTTCAATTTTAGTTATGGCTTGCCTTGCAAAATGCTCTTACCCCATAACTACAAAATTCAGAAAGGTAATGCCTATCGCTTAAATGATATAAGAACTCTTCACAAAACATCTAAACAAGGAGTTTTTGTTATGAAGAAACTTTTAACTATATGCTTTGCAATGCTGATTGTAGCATTCATCTTTGCCGATACAATTACAATTGGCACAGGAACAGGCGTTCAGAGGTATCCATTAGGTTCATTTTATGGTTATGAACGAAGTGCTGCTCTCTATACAGATGCTGAATTGGGAAGCCAAAATCTCAGTATTTCTTCGCTTGCCTGGTATTCTACTATTGCTACAACTGCTATCGTTCCCACGAAAATATATTTAAAAACAACTGCTGCAACTACTTTTGCAAGTGCGGACACTTGGGCAAATATGATCAGTGGAGCAACTCTTGTATATGATTCTAACTATGGTGCTACACCTGCCGGAGGTTGGAATCAATTTTCTCTCACCAGCAATTTTGCTATTGATAATGGTTTTGGATTATTAGTTCTGGTAGAAAGAAACTATGGAGGTTCTGGAAGTAGCTCGGCAGGTGGAAGTTCTGGAGGACCCGGTGTCCAATATTCTTCGGTAACTAACACTCATCAAAATTGGAATCAGGATTCTACACCCCCTACGGGAAATGGTACTCTAAGCTCTTACCGTCCTAATATCCAGATAGCTTATACTGCTTATGAGATAACTAATCCACCCAATCCTGCCAATGTTGTCAGCCCTCTTAACGGTGCTACCAATATTCTCTTATCGCAAACACTTAATTGGTCATCTGGAGGTGGCGCGCCTACAGGATACAAATTATCTTTTGGAACTGTATCCCCATTTACAACAATTATCAATCAATCTGATTTAGGAGCCGTAACCACTTATGATCCCGACCTTGCTAATAGCACGGAATACTGGTGGAAAATAACCCCTTATAACGGATATGGAGAAGCTTCGGCTTGCCCTACTTGGACTTTTACGACAATAAGCCCTCCCTTAACAGGAACAAAAACAATAGGAAGTGGAGGGAATTATGCTACTTTTACAGATGCCGTAAATGCCCTAAATTTTAGCGGTGTTGGTTCAGGAGGGGTAACTTTTAATGTTTACGCGGGCTCTGTATTTGAAGAAAACATTCCCATTATTACAGCGACAGGAACTGCTTCCAATCCAATTATATTCCAGAAATCCGGAACTGGTGAAAATCCTGTTATTAAACCAACTACCGCTACTGCGGGAATCCAAATTTTAGGTGGAGATTACATAACCTTTGATGGCATTGATGTAACTCGTCCTACAGGTAGCACATCCTATTATGGATATTCCATAAAAGCCGCCAGTGCAACAGATGGAGCTCAATACAATACTATTAAGAATTGTAAGATAATTTTGGATCGGACCAGTTCTTCCTGTTATGGTATTTATCAATATTATAGTGTAACCCCTACTGCTGCTGGAGGCACTAATTCTAATAACACTTATCAAAACATCGTTATTGAAAATGCCTATCGAGGATTTTACATATATCAGACCTCCTCAACTTATCTGGATGAATATAATAAAATTCTCAATTGCACGATAGGTGGAACTACAACCGGTGATATTTCTGGTCCTCATGGCATTTATACTTACTACCAACAAAATTTAACTGTTTCCGGTAATATTGTTCGTAATGTGGGATATTCATCTACCGTTTATGGAATGTATATTTATAATGGAAAAGGAACTGAAAATGTAATCAGCGGTAACAAGATTTATAATATCGCCTATACAGGAACATCCTCTTCAACTAACTATGGCTTATATGTTTCTCCGACTGGAACTTCTACCTATAAGATTTATAACAATATGATCTGGGGTCAAAGCCATGGCTATACAACAGCCACTACTTCATTCTATCTATATGGAATTTACCTCTACTCCAGTTCAACTACTACCTATTATATGGACTATAATTCCGTGAAGATTGATGGACCCGCTAATTTAAGTAGTGCTTGTTTATACTTTAGTTCTGCTGCCGGAATCCATTATGTTAGAAACAACATCCTGGCAAATGTATCTGCAGGTCATTCCACTCCTTATCATATAGCTTTATATTCCTATAGCGCTACAGCTATTGGTGCTACGGGTTCAACTTCCGATCATAATGTAATGTATATTGCCAATTCCTTGGGTGGTTATCCGGTGCGCGGTTCTTCAACCAACTATGCAACCCTTCAGTTATGGCAAACTGCTAGTGGTCATGATGCAAACAGCCGTCCATCAGACCCTCAGTTTGATCCTGATAATCCTTTAAATATTTTAACTACTGTTCCTACCCCAGCTGAAGGAAAAGCTTTAGCGCTTGCGTATGTAACTACCGATATATATGGAACTGTTAGAAATGCTTCCACACCAGATATTGGAGCTCACGAAGGCAATTTCATGGAAGAATTGCAATGTCAAACACCTACTGCGCAGCCGACGAATCTTGTTTTGATTCCTTATTCAACTTCCATAACCGGTAGTTTTAATGCAAGTTCTCCTGCTGCGGAAGGATATTTGGTAATTGGTCATCAAAATGCTACGCTCACTTTTAGCCCTGCGGATGGAACATATTACAGCCCTGCACAGAATTTGGGTAATAATGAAATAGTCCTAAGTTTTGGGTCATCCACAAGTTTCACGGCAACAGGTCTTACTGCCAATACACAATATTATTGCACTATCTTTGCAATGAACATCAATGGCGTGGGAGCTCCCAAATTTAATCGGACCAGTCCTTTAACCGGAACTCAAACAACATTGCCTGCTGCTCCGGCTGCACCTTCTGCTTTTACAGCCACCGCATATAGTAGCAGTCAAATAAATCTAAGTGCAACAGCTACTACCGATATTATGGTTGCTTGGAGCTATAACAGCACTTTTGGAACTCCCTTATCTACCGGTTATAGCATTGGAAATACAATTACCGGTGGTGGCACTGTTCTTTATATGGGACCTGCTTCAGGGCTTACCAGCCATACCGGTTTAAACGATGGAACCACTTATTATTATAAGGTATGGAGTTATCTTACTGCAGAAAGAACTACTTATTATGCCTTCTCTGCAAGTGGCTTAACTGCTAATGCTACAACTCCACAAAACCCAGCTACTTTGCCTTTAACGGAGACCTTTGAGATTTGGCCCAATCATTGGTCTGTGGTGAATGGAACTCAAACAAATCAATGGTATGTGGGAACGGCAGCTCACTATGCAGGAAACCAATCAGCTTATGTCTCTAATGATAATGGTGTTTCCAATGCATTCACAAATACAACATCAGCTGTAGTTCATTTGTATCGTGATATAACATTCACTTCCGGGGCAGCGGATTTTGAGCTCAGCTTTATGTTCAAATGTTGTGGTGAATCTACTTATGACGGGCTGAAAGTATATCTTGTGGATCTTACAACTATTCCTGTAGCAGGAACTGAATTAAGTTCAGGACAGATCGGAAAAACTTGGTATAATCTTACTACGGATTGGACAAGAATTGCTATCCCAATTAGTGGCAGCTTAGCTGGAACTACCAAACGCTTAGTATTAACCTGGAAAAATGATAGTTCCGGAGGAGTTCAGCCACCTGCTGCCATTGACAATTTGAGTTTAGAAGCTTATTTGGTAGCCAAACCTACAGGATTGACGGCAACCAATATTACGGAAACATCCGCAATTCTTAACTGGACAAGTAGTTTATCCACTTTTGACCTGGAATGGGGAACTCTTGGTTTTGTTCTTGGAACAGGAACTTTACATAATAATATAAGCAAGCCCTACACTCTGAATGGTTTAACTTCTTCTACCGGTTATTCTTATTATGTGAGAGCCAAAGACGCTGGCAATAATAGTGCATGGGCGGGACCTTATAGTTTTTACACTGCTTTCCCGATTCCCTATACAACCAATTTTGATGCTGATACTAATCCTGCAGCTGGTTGGTGGACTGTGATAAACTCTACTTCTACTTCTGCAGTTGTAAATGTTTCTACTACTACCCCTCATTCCTCACCTAATAATATCTATATGTATAATCCCTCCAGCAACCCTGGAGCGCTAGTTAGTTTAGTAAGCCCAGTATTTAACTCAGCACTGAATAATTTATACTTAAGATTCTGGGCAAGAGGAACAGCTGATCGTAATCTTTATGTTGGTGTTGTAGATGGTTTAAGCTCCAGTTCTACTTTTACTCAGGTTGCGGTTATTTCTCTCACTACTACTTATACAATTTATACAGTTGATTTATCCAGCTATTCAGGTAGCGGGCAGTATGTTTCCTTCCGTTTAGATACCAGTGATAATTTAACCCAATATGTTTATTTGGATGATGTTACCGTCGCTGCCAGACCCTATGATGAATTAGCTGTAACTGCATTTACGGCAACTCCTCTGTATAAATTTACCGAGAGGGAAGTTACTTTTAATATTACAGTAAAGAACAATGGCACTAATTCCAGTGGTAAAAATGTTACTATCAAACAAGGTGAAACAACCATCGGAACAGTCCCAGTTGGCGATCTTGATCATCTTTCTACTGTAAATCTAACTTATGGCTGGAATCCTGATACTGCCGGAACCTTTACCTTCACTGCAGAATTACCTGCTGATAATGATCTTACTGATAACACTGCTACTCTTGCCAATGTAGAAATCTATGCTGCAGGAACTCTTGCTGAAGGTTTTGAAGATATTGTCTATCCTCCAGTGCGTTGGGTTATTTGGCAGGCCGAAGGTCAAAATGCTTGGCAAAGAACAACAGCCAGTAATTTTGATGGAACAGCGGCAACAGGTTTGGTATTAACTGCTACTAATAATAGTTCCTATATTGCCACTCCTCAATTGATCTTCTCTCCAACAGCCAATTCGGTAACTTTCTATGCGCGTTCAACTGTTGCCAACCTTCAGTTGCAAGCATATTACGGAACCAGCATTGATGGAACTGGCTACACTGCTTTGGGCACCCCTTTCACTCTTACTACCACTTACACACAATACACCGTTCCAGGAACTGCTTCCTTGAGTGGTAATTATAGGATTGCTTTCCAAGGCATTCCTAATGGAACTTCTGGAACTGTCTATATGGATAAAGTAATTGGGCCCACAATCTTTATCCCAGCTGAAGCTCCTGGTCCTGCTGCTTTAGTAACTCCCTTGGCAAATGCAGTTGTAAATCCTACTTCTCTAATTCTGTTCTGGACTTCTCCCACTTCAGGAGGTTCAGCAATTGGATATTATATCAGGGTTCTTTGTGATTCCTTAAATTATCTGATAGAGGATGATGATGAAGCCACAGACAATGCCTTCTGGTCTATAACCGAAGAACTTAGCTACGATGTTTATGCCGAGGGCTATTTGCTGAATTATAATACAAGTTACTGGTGGCAGATAATCCCTTACAATAATGGAGGAAGAACACGCCTTTCTGATTGTTTGCCCAGAAAGTTCACAACGATTAAGCAGATTTCTGCTCCAACAACCTTAGCTTTGGGTACTCTTTTTGCTGGTAGAACCAAAACAGGAGAGATAACTGTTCAAAATGTAAGCCCTACACAATCTTTAACCTTCAGTGCCGTAGGTGAGCATTTTACTTTTGGTGGAACTCAACCTTATACTATTCCTGCCAATAGTTCTATGCAATTAGCTTATACCTTCTCTATTCCAACGGATTTAGGTGCCTATAGTGGGGTTATTACATTTACTCAACCTACTCCTCTTCCTGGTTCTGTTCTTACTATACAGGTTTCCGGAACTGTAGTTGAAGACCCAACCATATCTACTCTGCCTTTCTTTGAGGGCTTTGAAGTTGGTAATACTGATGCTTCTACTAATATTAAAAATTGGACACAGGTTACTGGACCTCAATATACTTCAAAATACTGGACGGCGAATTCTTCCCAGACTGGCTATAATAGAACTCCCAGAACTGGTTCTTTCAATGCAACCTTACAATACAGCGGACAGGCTTGGTTATTCCGTCCAATTGAGTTAATTGCTAGCACTACTTATGAAATTGAACTGTGGACTCGTCAGGATGGCACTACAGCTGCAAATGCAAAAATGATGGTCAGTTATGGTGATTCTCCAACAATTTCCGGAATGACTAATTCCATTATTCCTCAAACCGGTATTATCAATGGTGATTATCAACGCTTATTAGGAACCTTTACTCCTACTTCCAGCGGAACTTATTACATTGGGATTAATGGGTGGATTAATGGTACTCCTTGGTATATCAGTTTGGATGACATCAAAATTCGCGTCTTACCTACAGAACCTGAATTTTCCATTTCCCCTTCTGAAAGTGATGTTACCTATCCGCTAACTGTTATCAATCAAACCTCTATTAAGCAATTCACTATTACGAATACCGGTGCTGGCACTCTTACTCTTAATAGTATTATCGTTAATGGCAGCTACTATTCTATATTTGAGGATGCCAGTGACTATACTCTTGATAGTTATCAATCCACTACCTTCAAAGTTGCTTATACTCCTTTAGTGGCAACTACCGGTTCAGAAGTTCACATGGGTTCCATTACCATTACTTATGGTGAGCCAGCTTCTAAGAACATAAAGGGAAGAAGTTCATACACTATTAATCTTAGTGGAACCTGCATTGACCCTCGTATTTATCCACCCTATACTCAGAATTTTGATGAAGTAACTACACCCAATTTGCCTTTGGGCTGGACTGGATACATTAATTCAACCTCCACTTCCGCTTATGTGCAAACGATAACTACCTACCCGGTAAGTTCACCTAATTCTGTATATTTAACTAACAGTTCAGATGCTTCGGCAGATTTACGACTCATTAGTCCCCAAGTTATGATCCCAATGAATCAAGTGAGATTAAGTTTCTCTGCGCGTGGTTCATCTGCTGGCTATACATTATTGGTAGGAACTTCATCAACTCCTGACGGGACAGGTGTCTTTACCCAGTTAGCGTCTATAACTTTAACTGCAACTCATACTGTTTATAGTTACAAACTGAATAATTACTCCGGAACCGATCAATATATCTGTTTTAAGCATGGTTTGGGCGGAACATATCGTTCGTTATATATTGATAACATCCAGGTAGAACAATTAACTGATAACGACTTGGCTGTAACCAAGCTAACGGGTTCTTCTGCAGTAATAGTTGGTAATCTAAGTCCTTATTCTGTCAGCGTTCAAAATAAAGGACTTCTTACTCAAAATAACTTTGAAGTGCAACTGCTGGCTGGGGAAACAATCCTTTCTACTTATACTGTTACCGGTGCTAATCTTGCTTCTGATTCTACTGCCGTTTATCAGCTGAATTGGAATCCTGCTTCAGCTGGAACATACAGTATATATGCCAAGGTGATTCTTGTAGGAGATACAATACCCACTAATGACACTTCGGCTCTTATGACAGTAGTTGTTTTACCTGTGGATACATATTTCCCAATTGCCGGTAATCCACAAACAACTACTTCAGTAGGTTCATACCCTGTAAATTATTTGTGGAAAAACAGCATCTCGGAAACAATATATTCTGCTCAGGAAATGCAAATGACAGCTGGAACCATAGTAGGTATCTATTATTACTCTACCTCTACTGTTGTGCAACAAGATAAACCTATCAAAATCTGGATGAAAAACACAACTGAATCCTCAGTTCAAAATGCCTTCCTCAGCTTTACCGATTATATTCAAGTTGCCGATGCCGTGATAACAATTCCCATCGGACGCGCGGAGATATTCATTCCCTTCAATACTCCTTTTGCCTATATAGGTAACAATCTGGCAGTGAGAGTAAATCGTCCTATGGATACTTCATATTTGAGTGGAACCAGTTTCTACACGCAAACTTTGGGAAGTACCGATTATCGGACAAGGTATATGTATAGCGATTCTGTTATTATCAATCCTCAAGATCCTGCCGCTTCGGGACTTACTGCCTATACAGCAACTGCCTTCCCTCTTACAATGTTTGCTGTTACTTCTGCCACACCTGTAGAAGTTAGTAGCCCTGTAGTTTCGATAACTTCTACTACTTCAGGAGTTCAATTAAGTTGGGGGCAAGTTACCAACGCTCAAGCATATAGAATCTATGTGTCTGACGATCCGTATAACTTCCCTGAACAAACCCCTGTTGTTGTTAGAGAGCCAAATCGTAGCTATACCTATAATACAACCGGAGTAAATAAGAAATTCTTCAAAGTAACAGCGGTTTCTTCTTACCGTAATTCCAATCTAAAACCTAATGTTGTAGATATGTTAAATCCTAATCCGGTAAATACCGATCTGCCGGATAGGGCTAAAAAATAAAACTTCTGCCACAAACTTATCATAATAGGTAAGCTTGGGCATCCAAATTGTAAAAGCCCCCGTTTTTTTCCGGGGGCTTTTTTACTTTTTTTCTGTTTAACTCACCGATGCTTGTTTTGACTTACAATTTTGCCATTGCCTACTCTGTAACCACATCCCACAAATTGTAAACCCTGGCAACCGAGCTACAACTGGTCTCTTGTTTGTTTTGACTTACAATTTTGCCCCAACCCTCTCTGAAACCTCAACCCACAATTCCAAAACACTAACAACCGAGCTATTACTGGTCTCCAACCTCAAAATTGTGAGTTAAAACAAGAAGAATGCGCACTGGCAACCGAACTACAACTGGTCTCCCAACCTCAAAATTGTGAGTTAAAACAAGAAGAAAGATGGGTTGGGTTGGAATTGTTCAGAAATAGTGGCTTCGAAGTGATTTTCTGTTTTAACTCTAAACCGAGCTTCAGCTTTGACAGCTGAAGGAAACTAACAAAATTTCCTGTTACCTCTGTATCTCGTTTCAACCACAAAAAGGATCGGTTTAGAGTCAAAACTTCCCCGCTTTGAAAGTATCAGAAAATGAACAAATCTTCCTGTTGCCTCTGCATCTCGTTGCAACCACAAAAAGGATCGGTTTAGAGTAAAAGACACACCGATGCTTGTTTTGACTTACAATTTTACCATTGCCTACTCTGTAACCACATCCCACAAACTGTAAACACTAACAACCGAACTACAACTGGTCTC
>DJGX01000026.1:0-22698 GCA_002432865.1 Cloacimonetes bacterium UBA5835 | reverse complement strand
AATTGTGAGTTAAAACAAGAAGAAAGATGGGCTGGGTTGGAATTGTTCAGAAATAGTGGCTTCGAAGTGATTTTTTGTTTTAACTCTAAACCGAGCTTCAGCTTTATAAGTATCAGAAAATGAACAAATCTTCCTGTTGCGTCTGCATTTCGTTGCAATCACAAAAAGAATCGGTTTAGAGTCAAAACTTCCCCGCTTTGATAGTATCGGACAAAAGATAAATTTCCTGTTGCCTCTGCATCTCGTTGCAACCACAAAAATAATCGGTTTAGAGTCAAAACTTCCCCGCTTTGAAAGTATCAGACAATAAATGAAATTTTTCGTTGCCTCAAATTATAATTGCAACCGCAGGGAGAATCGGTTTAGAGTCAAAACCTTGCTACCGCAAAAAGGATCTTTTCAGAGAAAAGAACTTAATGCTATTTTTTTTTGCTTGACACTTATTAAAGAAAAATGCTTATAGTTTTATAGTAAGTTGTGGTAGTAATTTTTTTAACTCGAGATACTGTGTTGTTTAAGCTATGATGAGCATTTGAGGAACTTACAAAAATAACAGCTCATTAAGCTAAAGCAATCAATAGTGCAGTTACCGAAAAGATTAGCGGTAATAAGATAACTCAGTTGGAGGTGAACGACGGAGGTCGTTTTCCCCGAGTCAAAGGAGTTTGAATGATTTTTTGGATTTATTTAAAGTTGAAGTTCCCTATAGCGGTAATTAACCGAAAAGGGAAAATCTATAATTATAGGCAGCTATCCAATAATCTAATTCCTTATTTTCTCCCTTCCCGACCAATCTTTAAAAATAACATATCAAATTTTTCAATAATAGCAGAAACCCTAACTAAGGGTTATCTTCTCGTAAACCAACAACATAGGGATTTAAACGCTCCCTGCTTTTCTGATAATCCCAAGAATTGGTACCCAATATCTAATATAACCAATTCTTGCAAAACAGAAAAACACCCGCTTTTTTCTTTATTGCACTCTTTTTGTAACAATCATCGCACATTATTACTAAAGCACAGTGCAAAAGATATTAGCAGCGTTATTTCCCTAAAGCTTAAACCGTCAAAATCAAAATCGGCATTCCTTTGCCCATTATTCAAATCCCAAATTCTCAGCTTTACAACAAAGGTAATGCCTATCGTATAATAATAAAAGAACTCTTCAAGAAAAACATCTAAACAAGGAGTTTTTGTTATGAAGAAAAAATTATCTCTACTGTTGGTTATGCTACTCTTTAGTATAACTATTATAATGGCTCAGACAATAGCGGAATATACTTTCTCCACTACAACTGATGGCACTTTGGAAGATATGACTGGAAGCACTGATCTCTTAGCTCCCAATACATATTATGATGATACACCCTCAGCTGTTACCAATATTGGATTTACTTTTGCTTTCGGACTTAGTGCCTATACTCAATTTTCCGCTAATTCCAATGGACAGATGCAATTGGGAGCTACTGCTATAAGTGGCGGTTCCGCATCACCGTCAGCAAATATCGCTCGTCTTGCACCTCTTTCCGGAGACAATGCTATCCGCACTACCGGAAGGTTACATTATAAATTGACCGGAACTGCTCCTAATCGTAAACTGGTAGTGGAGTGGTTAGATCTGCGTGTCAATTACGGTTCAAGTGCAGAAACTGGTACTTACTGCCGGATGCAAGCATGGCTGTATGAAGGCACTAACAACATTAAATTTGTCTATGGAACAATGTATAATATGAGCACTTCTGCTCAAGCCCGGTGTGTATATGTATCCACCAGCAATGTTGCAGGTTCTATTGGCCAAGTAACTGATATTATTAATACTATGACTTGGAATAATAGTGCTACTTCTCTTACTACTACTTCTTTTCCTGCCAGCAGTTATATGACTAATCTCAATAGCTCAACAGAAGGAAGCAGAAGAGTATTTAGTATTAATTATCCCATTTATACTACTCCTCCCAATCCTGCTGTTTTAATTTCCCCTGCCAATGGTGGATGGGCTTTTACAACTGATACTTTGAATTGGCAAAGTGGCGGAGGTGGAGCTACCAGTTATAATGTTTATTTTGGTACTTCTACCAATCCGCCTTTAGTAAGCAGCAATCAAGCAGCCACTACTTATACGCCAACTTTAGCAGCTGGAAATACTTATTACTGGCGAATTGATGCCGTAAATGCCAATGGCACTACAACAGGAACCGTCTGGAATTTCAAAACACCAACTACAATCCAAGTAGTAGAAAGTTTTGAAAATACATCTTTCCCACCTGCGGGTTGGGCAAATCCAGGTTCCTGGAGCCGCTCCACAAGTTATGCTAAACATGGAACTGCTTCAGCTTACAAATATGGTTCATCATCAAGCCAATATATACTTTCTACCCCTAAAGTTACTATAACCAGTACCAGTACTTTAGACCTGTGGACATTGTGTTCTGCTTCTACAGGAACTTTGCAAATTCTCTATTCTCCGGATAGAACTACCTGGACTCAAATTGGAACTGATATTACCCATACTGCAACTTATACCTGGTATAATAAAGTTGTGGATTTAAGTTCTCTTGCTGGAAATAACTATTACCTGGGAATTAGAACAGGTTTACAATCGGCAAGTTTCTATGTTGATATGGTTATTGGTCCGGAAATTACTTCTGAGGCACCTGGTGCTCCTACTTTAAGCACTCCGGCAGACCTGGCAACCAATGTAAATGAATTAACAACATTCACTTGGACAGTGCCTACTACAGGTGGCGTGCCTACTGGCTACAAACTCTACTGTGATACCAATAATCCACCTACAACTCTGAAAGCAGACCTGAATGCTCTTACCTATACTTTAACTACTCCTCTGGCATATAATACAACTTACTACTGGACTGTTTTAGCGTATAACGGAGCAGGCAATGGTCCCACAGCCACAGTAAGAAGTTTTACAACCCGTACTGATCCTACCATTTCTACCTTCCCTTATACAGCGGGGAACTTTGAAAATGGTGGTGCTTTACCTCTTAACTGGGTTGCTTCAGAGGGTGCAACCGGAGCTTCCTATCATTGGACAGTAAGCACAGGCGCATCCTCCCATGGTCCTGCAGCACCTCACTCAGGAACATATTTTGGTTGGTTATATTGTTATTTAGCTTCCACTACATATAATCCCTATTATTTAACTACCCCTCCTATTACTCTTGATGCCACAGCCAAAAGATTAAACTACTGGTATTGGATAGGAACTGGTACTTATACTGAACCTCTTTTCGTAGAAATTTCTACAGATAACCAGGCAACTTGGACAACCCTCTATACCCATTCCAATACTTCCAATACTCTTGACTGGTTTCAAAATACGATTAGTTTAGAGGCATATGCTTCTCATACCGTTTATCTCCGTTTCAAAGGGATGAGTAATTATGGAAGTGGGATGACAGATTTGGGCTTGGATGATATAGTAATTGAAGATATACCTGCTGCTCCAATCATAAGCTGTACTCCTACCAATTGGGATTTTGGACAGACCATAATTAATACTACTAAAACTAAGGACTTTACGATTAGTAATTCAGGTGGTGGCACTCTTAATGTGTCTTCCATTGCTATAGCAGGAGATTATTATACACTGCTTACCAATCCTGCCCCCGTAGGCCTTGCAGCTGGTCAATCTGCTATCTTTACTGTTCAGTATGCTCCCACGGCATCTGGAACTCACAATGGCACTGTTACTATTACTGATAACCGAGGCACAACAATTGTTAATTTGAGTGCCGTATGTTATGATCCTACGATTACCAGCGCTCAATTACCCTATTCTAATGGTTTTGAAGAGACCTGGACAGGAACTCCTCCTGCACCCGTCCTCGGTTGGACAGTTATAGATGCTAATAGTGATTCTTATACCTGGAGAAGAGGTCCAACTTATATCACTGCCCATACAGGTTCTTATATTGCTCAAGGGATGGGAAATACAGATGACTGGTTAATTACCCCTCCCATTCAAGCAAGTGTAGACCTCCGGATTAAATGGTGGGATGCTGTAGAATCAGCTTCTTATCCCAATACTTATACTGTATTGGTTTCTACTACTGATAATAATATTGCTTCTTTCACAAACAATCTGGGAACCTTTACCTGCAACTGGACTACCTGGACTGAGCACACATTGAATTTGAATGCCTTTACCGGTAATACAATTTATGTTGCCTTCCATCAAACTGCATCTGGTTCTACTTATTATGATTTCGGAATTGATGATTTTCTGTTAGAAGCAATTCCTGCTGCACCGATCTTTAGTTACACTCCTGCTTCGATCAATTTCGGTTCGGTGCAACAAAACCATCCTGCTACTCCCGTTAATGTAATTGTAACTAATACCGGTGGTGGAACCTTAAATCTTAGCAGCTCTGATATTAGCATCACAGGACCCAATGCAGCAATGTTCTCTTTCAGTTCTACTAATCTTCCTGCTGCTTTAGGTGCAGGTCAATCAGTAAATATTCCTGTGTCCGTTACTGTAACTCAAGAAGGTCCTGTTAGTGCTACTTTAAGTATTAACTATAATAGCACAAACTATGATGTGGCTCTATCTGCTGAAGGTTTACCTGCAGGAACTGTGATAATAGGAACAGGTACATCCACTCAGCGTCAGCCCTTTGGTACACTCTGGGGTTATGAGCGCTCTGCTGCTTTATATACCAATGCTCAGATAGGTGGATATGGGTTATTAGATAAAGTTGCCTGGAATTGCGCTGCTACAACTACAACAGTTGTCCCATACAAGATATATGCAATGCAGACAAGTGATACTGCTTTTACTGCTATGAGCTGGAATACCTTTACAGCAAGTGCAACCCTGGTAGATGAGGGAACTCATATCTTTTCTACTACTGGCTGGCATTTATTTGAACTTGACACTCCTTTCTCTTATGTTTCTGGAAATTTAATTGTTGCAGTAGAAACATATTATGGTGGCAGTGGAGGTGGTTCAGGCCATACTTTCTATTATTCTACAGGTGCAGCTAACAGCCATCAATACTGGTATGCAGATACCACACCTCCTACTGGAACTGGAACTTTAAATACCAGTTTACCTAATATAATGTTGCAATTTGGAGAATTACCCTCAGGTCCACCCGATCCCGTGACTCTTGTTTATCCTACCAATGGAGCTGTCGGTATTCCCCAAACCGGCTTTAACCTAACCTGGACAAGAGCCCTTACTGGTGGAATGCCATCATACTATGTTGTCTATATGTCTCAAGATGAAACAACAATTTATGATGATTATTATTGGGAAACTACTAATACCCATTTCAATCCCGTAACTGATCCTGCTCCTGAATCCAGAATTACTTTCAATTATCTGGATCGCTGGTATTGGACAGTAGAAGCAGTAAATGATGATGGCAGCGCTGTTGTAGATCCACCTTATTCTTTTGAAATTATGGCTGATCCACACGTTAATATCCCTTATACCCAGGATTTTGGAACTGCTGGAACCTGGCCCCTTAATTGGGCTCAGACCTATTCCGGTGGAATTTCCAGTGACCGTTGGTCTCTTAGTAACACCAATACTGCCGGTGGAACTGCTTACGAAATGATGGCATCTTGGGCATCCGGAACAGGTATATCCCGTTTGATTGCACCACCTTTAAATACTGATGGAATTGCCAATTTTGCCATTAACTTCAATACCTATTACGATGATTATGCAGCCGGAATAACTGCCAAAGTGCAGTATAGCTTTGACCTCAATACCTGGTTTGATACTCCCTGGTCCATCATCAGCGGTAGCGGCAATGTAACAGGCAATCAAACAGCTCTAATTACCGGTTTAACAAATCAGCCCACTACTTATGTTGCTTGGGTTTTGGATGGTAATCATTATCAGTTTGACTACTGGTATATTGATGATGTGGCTATCTCTTTACCACCTAACCATGATGTAACGGTAGTAAGCTATGATGTAGAAAATCAAGTTGTTCCGGAAAATACGGTGGTTACTCCGATGGCTACTGTCGGTAACAATGGTTTAAATACTGAAACATTTGCAGTTACCTGCACCATCGGAACTTATTCCAGCACTCAAACCGTAAGTGGCTTGGCAATGGGAGCTACTCAGCAAGTTACTTTCGCCCCTGTTACTCCTGCTCTTTGGACTGCTGAATCCGTAGAAATCACTACTAACCTCGTTGGTGATGAGGTTCCTGCTAATGATACCTTCTACTCAGCCCTCATCTGCCTGCCTCTAAATGTAACGGGTTTAGCCAATAATGCCCAGACCGATCAATTTGTGCAGTTTAATCTGGCAAATCCTGGAGTTCTGAATGCTCTTCCCAATAGTTATACCGGAAGCTATTTCATTGCCGGAGCGGACTGGAAAAACGGTCAGTGGTTAGGCGTGGAATATGATGACGGAACCCTTGCTACAGATAATTATGTAAATATTGACCCATTAACAGGTATCTACACTGATCAGGGTGATCTGGGCGCTGCCCTTATGGGTAATGCTTGGGATGATACTCACGACATTATGTATGGTGTTGCCAGTACCGGTTACCTTTATGTAATGGATCCTGCCACTGGAGCCATTGGCGTTGGAGATTCTTTGTGGTATAACCTGGAAGGAACCAATTATAGTATAGCTAACATTGGTGGTTTGATGATTGACATAGCTTACGACAATACCAATAATATCCTCTATGGTATTGATTTAGGTAACGATTGCCTGTGGACAATCAATCCTGCTACCTATGAACTTACCTTGGTAGGATTCTTAGGAATAGACCTCAACTATGCTCAAGACGCTGCCTTTGATCAGGAGAATGGTTTACTTTACCTTGCTGGTTATGCAGGTGGAGGAGCTTTATATTGGTTGGATACAACTTATGGTGGTGCCTATAAAGTAGGTAATTTCACTGCCAGCGGTTATGAACTAACTGCTTTTGCTATCCCCTATGGAGCATTGGCTACTGCACCTGTTGCAACTATTTCCGGAACAGGACAACTTAGCTGGACTCCAGTAACCGGAGCTGTTGCCTATAATGTTTACAGCGCTGATGATCCTTATGGAACCTTCACTCTGGAAGCAACCGTCCGTGGAACTACATACACCGGACCTTCTGCTCCCAAGAAGTTCTATAAAGTAACCGCTGTAGGCGGAAGACAACTAAGTAACCATCAGGAAATCAGATTCCGTGAGCCCATCAAATTCAACGGCAAACTGAATCAGAACGATAGATACGATTTCGGTCCCGTTAACGGATTTTCTATGCGTTCCAAATAACTAGCCAAGGGAATTTTGTATTCCCTGAACAATATAACCCCCGCTATTGGTATGGCGGGGGTTTTTTTGTTGCACCGATGCTTGTTTTGACTTACAATTTTGCCACAGACATCTCTGTAAGCAAATACCTCAAATTGTAAACACTGGCAAACGAATGTTTATTGGTATCCTAACCTCAGAATTGTGAGTTAAAACAAGAAGAAAGATGGGTTGGGTTGGAACTGTTCGTTATTTGTGGCTTCGAAGTGATTTTCTGTTTTAACTCTAAACCGAACTTCAGCCATCCCACTATTTTTTTTAACTCTAAACCGAGCTTCAGCCGATCTCACTATTTTTTTTAACTCTAAACCGAGCTTCAGCTTTGACAGTATCAGGCAACGAAATACTTTTCCTGTTACCTCAAATTATAGTTGCAATCTCAAGAAGGATCGGTTTAGAGTCAAAACTTCGTTACCGCAAAATTGTGAGTTAAAACAAGAATACAGTATTTATTTGTTTTTTCCCAAAAAACATTTATCATATCTACTAAACAGGAGATTTCTGAATGCGCACAAAAATGATTCACAGTTCTCTCAACGCTTATTTCCATATTGTAAATCACTCCGTTGATGGCAGAAAACTTTATTATGACCCAGGTGATTATAAAACCTACCTTTACTTATTTAAGAAAGAGCTGGATTATAAAGTAACGGTGATTGCCTATTGCCTTATGCCCAACCATTTTCATCTCCTACTCCGCCAGAACGAATCTGAAGCTATAACTTCTTTGCTGGAAAAGACTCATAAAAAATATGCACGCTATTATAATAAAAAATATGACCGCAAAGGAAGGATATTTCGCAGTCCTCTAAATCACATTGAAACACCAACTGATACTTATCTCTTGAATGCTTGCGCCTATATTCATGGAAATCCTGTTCAAGCTGGTTTAGTCGGTTTTCCGGAAGAATGGGAATATTCAAATTTCAGGGAATATCTCAGAATGCGAAAAGGGACACTATATTCGGAACAATTCCTAATGGATTATATTGGTAATCCGGAATTTTACAGATTGAATGTTATTGATATAGCCAGGAAAAAGTCAATGCAAAGAGCATTTGAGAAAGATAGCATTTTGTTTTGATTTTTTTCTACAACCGATGCTTGTTTTGACTTACAATTTTGCCACAGACATCTCTGTAAGCAAATACCTCAAATTGTAAACACTGGCAAACGCACTGTAACTGGTCTCCTATCTTCAAAATTGTGAGTTAAAACAAGAAGAAAGAAGGGTTGGGTTGGAATTGTTCGTTATTTGTGGCTTCGAAGTGATTTTCTGTTTTAACTCTAAACCGAACTTCAGCTTTGAGAGTACCGGACAACATACAAGTTTTCCTGTTGCGTCTGCTTGTCGTTTCAACCGTAGGAAGGATCGGTTTAGAGTCAAAACTTCGCTGTAATGCAACACTATTAGACAAAATATTAACCACAGTAATAGAATCAAGGGAAGAACAATGAATGTAGTTGTAATCAATACAATTATCAAGCTGTTTACAATATTCCACAAAAGAACAATGCAACATTGAAAAAAAGCAATTTAGCTCTTGACAAGATTTTCTTATTGATAAATAAGGGAATTGTGAAGATAGAAACTATAATGATATTATAGAGTGTAATGTGCGATGAAAGTATTTATTAACCTTTCAAAAGGAAACGCCGGCAGTTATTTAAAGCAATGCCGGAAGAACAAAAAATGGATGTAATTCAACAGTTCCGGAGATAAAAGAAGCCGGAACTACCGAATGATTTAGTTTTTAAACTTATATCATTTCCTTATAGGAGGAATGTTATGAAGAAAATTATATTACCGCTGCTGCTGATTCTTACCGTTGGTATGCTTGCAGCGGTTGAATCAGAACCTTCCGAAATCGTCGGATATGTAAAATATGATATGTTAGTAGGAAATAACATGATTGCTATTCCTATGGAATGTCCCTGGCAATGGGCAAGTGAATTAGGTAATAGTTTTAGTGGAAGTGTTGACCTAATATCTTACTGGAATGCTACAAACCAATATTTTGTTGCTGCTATAAATTTAGGTGATTTCTGGGATGGTGATTTTGAAATTCATACTGGTGATGTTCTTATTCTTAATTCATCTACACAAAATGTTATGTATAGTATTGGTAATCTTCCTGCAACTAATGCTAATTATAATATAGTTGCTGGAAATAATACTGTTATGATTCCTTTGAATTGTAATTCTTTTTCCTGGGCTAGTGAAGTAGGAGATAATATGGCAGTTGGTGGAGTTGATCTAGTTTCCTATTGGAATAATATAAATCAATATTTTGTAGCTGCCATAAATTTAGGTGATTTCTGGGATGGTGATTTTCCAGTTAGCATAGCTATGCCTTTAATTGTTAATGCAAGCTCTGCCTTTTCCTGGCCCTCCGCTCCTCCTGCAAAATCACATTTAGCTCCCAAAGCAAGTAAATAAAGGAGTCAACGATGAAAAAGATTTTAGTTCTATCAATGTTATTAATGGTTGCTTTGAGTTCATTATCTGCTCAAACAATGAGTCGTCCGGTGTATCAAAAGCTGATTTTTGATCCAACATCTTCTCAAGATATTCTTAATTATGTTACAAATACGGGAACCACTCATAGTCCCCATTATATATTAAGAGCTTTACATATTGAAACAGGTGAAGAGAGAGGAACTGAAACCTATGCTGCTGATGTTATGAAAATTGCAAAAATAGGAACTACAAGTCAATATGTTGCAGCATCTTTCAATCAATCAATATGGCCAACAGCTTGGGCTGTAGGATCCCATTTAAAAATTAGAATTTGGTGCACAGATGCAACCACAAATCCTTCAGGTGTAGAACCATACCCTCAATATGAATATGCGGAAAAGACAATTGAAGTTCCTGCTGGTACAAGTGGTATAGTAATGACAGCAGCTGGTCAGGAAATGATTGTTCCACCTTATCCGATAGTTCAAGTTAATCACATCATTTCAGGTATGATAACCAGTCAATGGGATTTAACCGGTGTAACGATCAGTGCCACTGATATTGATCCAGCAAATATTACTTATGATGCGGGTGCTTACACAGTTACTGTTCCGGATGGATGGGATGGAGTTATTACTCCTGCCAAAGATGGATATATTTTTGAGCCAGCGTCCAGAACTTATACAGATGTAACTGCAGACACACCCAATCAAGATTTCGTAATGAAGACGGTAGTCGTTCCTGGGGTTCCAACAAACTTAGCCCCAAACGATATAACTTTAACTTATACTGAACCTACAGCAGTTACTTTAAGTTGGGTTGCTCCGGCAGATGTTAATGTCGATAGCTATAAACTTATTTGGAATAATGGCGAAGTTCAGAATATAGGTAATGTTCTTAATTGGACCACTCCTGCTTTGGATGCTGGAACTTATACCTGGAAAGTTTGTGCTGTTAATAATACTCCTACTAAAAACTATACTCCAGTTCGGGTTCAAATTAATGGCCGGAGTACTGCGGGTACAAATAATCCCAAAGCTGATGGTGCCTGGGCTGAAGCCAGTTTTACAGTTGCCATAGCTCCAGCAGAATACAATGTAAATATCACATCCAATCCTACTGGTGTTGCTATTTATGTTGATGGAACAAATAGTGGTGAATTTACTCCTCATACATTTATTATGGCAGCGGGAGCAAGTGCAGTTTACACAGTTGTGCTGGATCATTATACTTGGATTCCAGCTGATTTTGCAGTAACAAACATTGCCTCTGATTTATCTTGTGAATTTTTAGGAACTCAGTTAGCTTATGATATCCCAGCTGACGAGCCTACAGAGTTACCTCCTGATATACCCATACCACCTGAAGTTACATTACAAATACTAATTGAAACTGTTGGTGCTGGTGGCGCTTATATCGATCCTATTCTGCTTGGAGATCTTCCTGAATGGGTAAATCCTGCTTTTACTCCCACAGTGTATTTCACGATGGATTTAATTGGATTGGGACCCTGGACAATAACTTTCACAACTAGTACCTCTTGTTGGGTTGCTTATTACTTAGGAGGTAATTGGCATACCGTGCAATCAGTGCTTTCAGGAACAGACTTTATTGTCACTTTCACAATCGATACTCCACCAAAAGACATCAGCGATATACCAGTAGTACTTGGCGATTCGGATCCTACTCTGCCAGTGGAATTGAGTGCTTTTGCCGCAACCATCACAGCAGAGAACTATGTGAATATTTGCTGGATAACTCAATCAGAAACTGGTATGACCGGATTTAATGTCTATCGTAATGTTAATAATAATAACCTGTCAAGCGCACATAAAATTAATCCCAATCTAATTGATGCTACAAACACGAGCTCAACTCAAATTTATAACCTTATCGATAAAGAAGTGGAGAATGGCAATACTTATTACTACTGGCTGGAATGTGTGGATAGAAGCCATAACAGCACTTTCCACGAAACATCTCCTGTATATTTAGATTATATTACTCCCCCCATTCTACCAGAATATACTACAATGCGTAATGCCTATCCGAATCCTTTCAGAGCGGGTAGTGGAACAACTATTGAAGTGGATGTAAAAGCTGGAGACAATGGAACCGTTACAGTTTATAACATCCTTGGTCAGGTTGTAAAAACCTTCCCCGTAGCCGAAGGCATAAACAATCTAACTTGGAATGCCCGTGATAGCAAAGGAAATCTTTGCGGAAACGGAATCTATTTCTACAAACTAAGTACGAAAACTATCAACCAAACGAAGAAAATGGTGATAATTAAGTAGCGCTATTTAGCGTTTACACATTCGTAATATAATATGATCGCCCCGGAGAAAGAAACTTCGGGGCGATTGTTTTAAAGAGGAGTGGATGAAATTAGGGACAATCTCAGGGTTCATATTTTTATAAGATTTCCTATTAAAACCTGTATTATGCAATTTGCTTTCGTAATAGAATAACAACATTTGGGTTTTCTATATTCCTTGCTAAGTCCCGTTTATCTGTCGTTTATCAAGCCTTAATCAAGCGTTAATAATTAACGCTTGATTAAGGGATGATTGACGCTTGATTAACGCTTTCCATCAAGGGCGAAGAGCGGAGCTTGCATCTGTATACAATTAACCCTATGCTGAAGATAGTTATTTTTTTATTTATTTCATTCTTCATTCGTTCTTGACAAAAACGCTTTCTTTTTTTGCTTGGTAAGAAAAAGTATGGAGATAAGCAATGGAAAACCGGATCTATGAATACTTAAGTGTATTCATAATGGCGTGGCTATTTGTATATGGTTTAACGCCTTTCATAATCCGTTTAGCAAGTGCTTTAAATTTTGTAGATAAGCCCGAAGCGCGCAAGATACACTTGAAAAGTGTTCCACTTTTGGGAGGTTTAAGTGTTGCTACAGGTTTTGTATTGCTTTGTATCTATGATGTATTAATTTCACCAGGGCGTTTTTTGGATGAACCGATGCTGGGTTATCTTGCTGGTTCAGTATTAATTGTGATAATAGGGCTGATTGATGATCATCGAGGAATGAAGCCGGTTTTAAAAATGTTTGGTCAATTAGCGGTAAGTTTATTATTCATCTTCACCAATTTTACATTAGCTGAGCTTAGTTTGATGTTTGGCAGCATATATATTTCTCTGCCGATTATGTTGCTTTGGATGGTAGGACTGATGAATGCGCTGAACTTTTTAGATAATATGGATGGCATAATAAGTGGGATGGCTGGCATTTTAGGTTTGGGTTTTTTTGCTTTTGCCTTGATCAATACCACTCAAGCAAATCAGGAAGCGATGGCTTTGATGGCATTGATTGCACTTAGTTTTGCAGGTTCGGCTTTTGGTTTTTTGCCCTATAATTTCAATCCCGCTCATATTTTTTTAGGTGATGCGGGCAGTATGTTTATTGGTTATTTTCTTTCTTCGATGGGCATTTTGATGGCGCGTTATGCTGCGAATCGTTATAATGACAAATTTTTCTATTTATTACCAGTTCTATTACTTTCCTATGCAATTTTTGATATTTCGCTGGTAAGTTACACGCGCAGAAGGGATGGAAGGCAAGTTATGCAAGGTGGAAAGGATCACAGTACGCATAGGATGAATACTATTTTGGGGTCAATTAAAATAACGGCGATAATGATTTACACTATCAATGTATTAATTGTCCTCACCTCCATTATTATCTTCAGGATAGGTAATCGTCAATTACTTATAATTACCACAGCGATATTTGCTGCTTTCTTTATCTTCTTTGGTCGCAAACTGGATAAAGTTCCAATCGTTGTTCCAGCCAATCAACAAAAACATAAAACGGAGTAAATATGGAAGTAACTATTTTAGGCTCGGGATCTGGTCTACCCCAACTTGATAAACATCTTTCCAGTATTTTAATTCGCCAGGCTAATAAGCTTTTTTTAGCAGATTGTGGAGATAGCTGTTCCCACCGTTTATTGGAATATGGTATAGATGCAGATCAATTGGATGCTATTTTTGTAACTCATTACCATCCTGATCATTTGGGTGGATTATTTATGCTTTTGCAGATGTTGTACTTGCAAAATCGGAGCCGTGATCTTTTACTTTTTTTACCTGAACGTCTTGCTTCCTTTCTGGAAATTATGCAGCTGATGTATACTTATCCTCAGAAATTTGGTTTTAACTTGCTGATCCGTAGTATTGAAGAGGTAGAATTATATTATGATTGGATATCTGCTGTGCCTAATGATCATCTATATCGATATGCTCCTATAATTACTGAATATCATCTTCCCAATCAGATGAAATCCTGGTCCTTATGTTTTAATGTAGCTAACGGGAAATTTGTATATACCAGCGATTTAGAGACAACTGATTGCATATCGGATACTTTAAAGGGTGCTCATACTGCATTAGTTGATGCGGGTCATCCTCAAGCAGAACAAATTTTAAAATTGGAATATGCAGGAATACAAAGAATAATCCTTACGCATGGAATAAATCCCGAACTGGAAAACCGCAAGAATGAGCTAAATCCTGAAATATTTGAATTTGCAAGGGAAGATTTTGTTTACAAGATATAGATTAATTTTTTTATTACTGCTTAGTTCATTGTTACTTCTTACAGGTTGTGAAATTAACCGATTGAAGAGTGCAGATGATCTTTATCAAAAACATTTATATGCTACTGCCATTCAGGAACTGGATGATCTTATTGCTAATGCAGAAAATAGAGCTATTGCCACTAAAGCTGAAATATTGCGTTCGAACAGTTATATTGCTTTAGCAGAAGCAGCAGTTGAAAAGAAAAATTGGCCTTTGGCAATCCGATTTTTTAAGCTATCTAATTCTGATGCAGCCAATTTTCGCTTAGCGGAAATATATCGAGATTTAGCAGTGGAAGCAAGTAAAGCTGGCAACCTGGAATTGAGCAAGATTTATTTGGATACCATCTATAGAGAAGTTCCAGAAACCCCTATAATTCCTGAAGTTTTATATCGTAGAATTGCCTATTATGTTGATGTTAAGGCAGATAATGAAGCTGCCTGGGCAGATTATATGCAATTATATGATAACTACCCCAACAATCCTTATGAGGTTTTAGCCCGAAATTATGTAATGCGCTTTATTCCTGGAAAATTAGATTATGCTGCAATTTTAAATGAACAGGGTTATTATACCGATGCCTTAAAAGAGCTTTTTGAAATATCCAAATATCCTGTTGTAGATATGGATCGTTTAAATAAGCAGATTTCTGATGTGTATGAAAGACAAGCAGAAGAGCTGATTAACGAACAGGATTATGTGGAAGCAGATCGTTTATTTCGTATTGCTTTACAATACTATCCACAGAAGAAAGACAGTATTACAAACCGATTGGAATCCATAACTAATCTCTTTATCCAAAAAGGAAATAGTTTACTGGAAGCAGGAGATTATGAAGCTGCGTTAATTCACTACCGTAAAACCTTTGATATAATTCCAGATTATCCTCCTGCGGTAGAGGCTATCAAACGCGTTTATACTATCCAGGAAAATATTCGTAAAGCTGGCGAACTATTTTCACAAGCAGAACGGCTGGAAGCTACAGGTAAATTGAATGAAGCGCTCCAAACTTACAATGCTGCTTATGCATTAGATCCCAAGCCTGAATATAAACAAAAAGCTGCTATAGTTCAAAATATAATGGAAGCAAACAAGAATCCATCTGCTTTTGCTCGTAGAATTCTAAATGAATACCGCGGTGGAATCTTAAACACTCGTATCCAAAATCAGAAGAAAGAACTTTTAAAGCGTTATAAAGAAAATGAAATTCAAGATAGCGGCTGGAAACTTATGCTTTCTACAGGACAGTATAAATATGAGGCACGCTATGATTTACTTACCCCCAACGAAACCTATCTGTATGTGTGGCAAATAAATCTGCGAGACCGTAGTATTGTCCCCTTAAACAAACTCTCTGAGGCATTAATGCAATGAAAGCTATAAATAAAATTCTCTTGGCTGTAGCACTGTGTTTGCTAATGGAAATTGTTGCTGCTCCTTTAAAAGCACAGAGTTTTGATATTCAGGCATTTTCTGATACTACTAAATATGGCTGGAAAAATTATTTGGATAGAAATGCCTATCGCGAGGATTTGAAACAGCGTCAGGAATTACTCCAGATTTATGAAATGGAAGCTCAACCTTTAAATACGAATATCCTGAAATCGGCTCTTATTCCTGGCTGGGGACAGTTCTCCACCAAAGAAAGCACTAAAGGAACAGTTATTTTGGGAGCAGAAATAGTCCTTGCTGGAGGTGCTTATTATTTTATGGATAGAGCAATGAGCAAATACCGTCTTTATGAAAAAGCCACTCAAGTAGATGATATCGAAAAATATTATAAAGATGCTCAAGTGCCCTATCAGTATTCCTTTATTATGATAGGTTTTGCTGGTATTATTTGGGCTTATAATATTTTTGATGTAATTCAATCCACTCAGGATTATAATGTTCGTTTATGGGAAGAGATTATTGAACGCACGCAAAGAGGACCCGTAAATATTACTCCTACGGGAGTGGAAGTGAGGTTTTAGATGTCTTCCCGTTGGTTGATAGTGATTATTATATTGTTTGCTTGTTTTTTCAGCTCTTGCGATTTAAAAAGAAGCAATCCTCTTGATCCTAATGGAGAAGGAGATATTGTAATACCGGATCCGGTTACTGGAATTAGTTATACAGCTACAGCAGATCAAGATCTGCGAGTGGTAACTATTAGATGGGTAGCCAATAGCCCCTATAATACTGATGGCTATTATGTTTATCGCGGGATTGGTTATAATTCTTCATTTGCTTTGGTAGGGACAGTAACTATCAACGAATTTACACATAGCAGTGCTAATGATCCTTCTATTCAGCCAGGATATTATTGGTATCGGGTTTCAGCTTATAAAGTATATCCTGAGGGGAAACTGGAAGGCAGAAGGTCTGAACCTTTTTCTGTTAAAGTTCCTTAAACGATGTATCCAGAATTTTATTCTTCCCAGTTGAATAATAGACAGCTGGAAGTGGTAACCGATACTGAATATCCGGTTTTAGTATTAGCAGGAGCTGGTTCAGGAAAAACGCGTTCGCTTATTTATAGGACTGCCTACTTGATTAAAGAAAAGCATATTCACCCCTGGAATATTTTAGTTGTAACCTTCACCAATAAAGCAGCTCGCGAATTGCAGGACCGTTTAGAAAAGCTTTTAAATATTCCAATGCGAACTTTATGGGTAGGAACTTTTCATTCGTTATGCTGTAGGATTTTGCGTTTCGAAAGTGCTCATTTACCTTTTAATTCCAATTTTTCCATATATGATGAAGACACTCAAGTTTCCCTATTGAAGAGGATTTATAAGGAATATGGTTTTGATAAACAAAAGTTTCCTATAAATCGTATGTTAAATCGAATCAGCCGTTATAAAAATAAACTAATGCTGCCGGAAGATATACAAAACCCGGACGATGAGAAAGATAGCGAATTTGCCACTTTTATAAATATTTACCGCTTATATCAACAACAGCTCTTACTAAATCAGGCACTGGATTTTGACGATATTTTGTTGTGGACAGCCAAGCTTCTAATTTCCAATAATGCTGTCCGCGAAAAGTACCGTTCTCAATTTCAATATGTAATGATTGATGAATATCAGGATACTAATAAGGCTCAATTTGAAATCGTGTATCAAATAGCTGCAGGGCATCAAAGAGTGTGTGTAGTTGGAGATGACGATCAGGCAATATATAGTTTTCGGGGAGCCAGTTTACGAAATATTCTGGAATTTGAAAGGGACTACACAAATGTGCATAGCATCCGTCTGGAACAGAATTATCGCAGCACGGGGAATATTTTAGCTTTGGCTAATGCTGTTATTGCCAATAACCGGAGAAGACACAACAAAGAACTTTGGAGTGAACTTCCCACCGGTGAGAAACCTATCCTTGCCGTTTACGAAAATGAGATTGAGGAAGCAAATAAAATAACCGAGGAAGTTGTCAATTTACAGAATAAGGGGATTCCTTTACGCGAAATAGCTGTTTTATATAGAACTAATGCCCAATCCCGAGTTTTTGAAAGTGCCTTAATTCAGGCGGAAATTCCTTACAGCATTGTTGGAGGGGTTCAATTCTATCAGCGCAAAGAAATAAAGGACTTACTGGCATATCTTTATGTGCTAAGCAATGTGAACGATAATGAATCTCTATTACGCATAATTAACGAACCCACCAGAGGAATTGGCCAAACCAGTATAAACAGATTAATCAGCTTTGCTAACAAAACTCAGATGTCTCTATATAAAGCTCTCCAATATGCTGATGCCGTTGAAGAACTAAAGAATCCTGCAAGAAATCGCATCAGCGAATTTTACTTGCTGATGGAAAGATGGCATAATAGCATTACCCAAAAACCTGCTTTGGAACTTGTAAAGACCATTGTGGAAGAATTGGAACTAATAGAAAGATATAAAAATAGCAACGACCCCCGCGAAATTGCCCGCGCTGAAAACATAGTGGAATTTGTTACTTCTGTTAGCGAATTCAGTGAGCACTTTTATCGAGAAAATGACCGCCTCCCTCTAATTGAAGATTATCTGCCCTATGTTGCTTTACAGACAGATATGGATAGAATGAAAGAAGAAGTGGATTCCTTACGGTTAATGACCTTACATAATGCCAAAGGTTTGGAATTTGAAATGGTGTTCATTGTAGGCTTGGAAGATGAGCTCCTTCCTCATAGAATGAGTATGAACACCCGCGAAAATATTGAAGAAGAAAGGCGTCTTTTTTATGTAGGAATTACTAGAGCCAAAAATTATTTACATCTAAGCTATGCTAAAACCAGACGCTTATATGATACCTTTTATTTTCCGGTTCGAAGCCAGTTTTTAGCAGAAATAGATTCTGAATTATATTATCTTACCCAAGGCGACGGTGGAATTGCAGCTCCACCAAAACGAATGAAGAAAGCTGGAAAAGTGATCACTGAAAGCCAAAAACACTATAAAATCGGCCAAAAAGTATATCATTCTGAATATGGTATAGGAGTTATTTTGAGTGTAGATGGTGATGGACCCGATGCTCGACTTACTATATCCTTTGGCAATAGATTAGCCAAAATTATTGGTAGTTATGTGGAGGTTACTAAGTGAAAGAACTTCGTTCAGTGAGAGTGCTAAGCCAATAATTATCATCACCAAAGAAATATTTATGCTGCCTAAGAACTCATTTAGTGATAAGGGCGCATAATACCTATAATGAAGAACTAAAAAAATATACATCCGTGTAATCTGTGAGAGACCATAAAATGCTATACTCTAAGATAGAAGAGCAATTATTACAAAGCGAGTTTATGCAAGGGGTGCAAAAGCTTCCCTTGAAAGATAGGTCTATCCAAATTTACCATCTTAATCAAAGTGCCAGAGCATTAATTGCAGCTCATTTATGGAAACAAACTGGTAAAAATGTTATTATTGTTTCTCAGGATGATATCATTGCTGAAGAGATATGGGATGATCTCTGTGTGTTAATTGGCAAAGAAAATGCCTATTATTTACCCGATTACGAAATTTTACCGTATGAAGAACGTTCTCCACATTACAGTATACGGGCAACGCGGATGGAGACATTGCTTTCCACATTTCAAAATTCTACAAGCGGTATATATTCTCTTTCCATTAGAGCTCTGGGTCGCTTTTTGCCTTCCCGTGATTTATTAGGTAGACACATATTACATTTGCAACAAGGTATGGAATATGATCCTGATGTATTACTTCATAAGCTCTATGATATGGGATACGATATTCAATATCAGGTTAGTAAAGTTTTTCAGGCAGCAAGAAGAGGTGGAATTATTGATGTTTTTTCTCCTCCGCTAATTCATCCTGTGCGTTTGGAATTTTGGGGAGACGAAATTATTGGAATACGTTTATTTTCTATAGCTACGCAACGAAGTGTAGAAGAATATTTAACTGAATTTACTATTCTTCCAGCGCGCGAGCTGGCGATTAGTGATATTAATAGTGGTTCTCCTATTATTGCCAAAATTCGAGAAAAGGGTTTTTTTGAAGGTATAGAGAATTATTACGCTTTGCTTTGTAAAGAGTTACAAACATTTGCTGGTTATTTTGAAAAGGATAATCGTATTCTTGTTTGGAATAATTATTACTATATCCGAGAGGAATATGAAACTCTTTTTGAGCAGGCAATTTCTACCTGGCAGAAGGAAGCAAAAATTCAAGGTCGGGCTCGCATTCCGCTTCCAGAAAAGATGTTTGCCGATTTGGATACTCTTACGAAAATAAAATCCGGCAGCGATAATTTATACCTTTCGCAAAGTGAATTTGAACTTTCCTTCCCCACCCAAAATCTGCGTGCCCCGATAGAAAGTCAACCCAATTTTGAATCCGACTTGGGGTTTCTAACTAAAACTCTTATGGAAAAACAAAAAAAGGGCTGGAATAATATTCTGCTTTTCGATAACCAAAGCCAGGCTAAGCGGATGCAGCAAACTATTTATCCTTCCAGCGAAAACAGAAATCCAAGTGAACAATTACCCGAAATCCCTTTCACCGAATACATCGGGGTCTTGCACGAAGGCTTTTCTATTGAAGATTGCCGCTTGATTTTATATACCGACCACGAAATCTTTAATCGCTATAAGGGTAAACGCTACACTCCTCGTTATGCACCTGGGGAAACAATTGTAAATTACGAAGATCTGAAACCTGGAGATTATGTAGTCCATATAGATCACGGAATTGGGATTTTTGAAGGACTTAAAATAATTAGTTTGGATGGCTCGGATGTTGAATGTTTGGTTTTACGCTATGCTAATGATGATAGAGTTTATGTGCCTACCTATCAGCTCTCTTTGGTTACTAAATATGTAGCTGAGGAAAGTGCCAAACCTGTTTTAAACAAACTGGGTAGCTCTAAATGGAATAACACAAAGCGTAAAGCTGCTCAACAAATTGAACTTATTGCCGCAGATATAGTTAAGCTTTATGCAGAACGCAGTTCGCGCATAGGGATTGCTCATCAAGCAGATTCCGAATGGCAAAAAGAAATGGAAGAATCATTTATCTATGAGGATACTCCCGATCAAATTAGGGCTAGCAAAGAAATTAAAGAAGATATGGAACTTCCCGCACCGATGGAAAGATTGCTATGTGGAGATGTTGGCTTCGGGAAAACGGAAGTTGCTATCCGAGCAGCTTTTAAAGCCGTTTGCAGTGGCTATCAAGTTGCCGTTTTAGCACCTACTACTTTATTGGTTGAACAGCATTATCGGGTTTTTAGAGAACGCTTAATCCAATATCCGGTAAAAATTGCTATGTTTAGCCGTTTTCGTGTACCCTCAGAAATGAAAAAAGACCTTCTTAGCATTAAAAGTGGCTCCATAGATATCGCCATTGGAACACATCGTCTTCTTTCTCGAGATGTTCAATTTAAAAAGTTAGGCTTACTCATTATTGATGAAGAACACCGTTTTGGAGTCCGTCATAAAGAAAAATTGAGAGCTCTGCAAAGTAATGTAGATACCCTATATATGAGCGCAACCCCCATTCCGCGCACTTTAAATATGGCACTATCTAAACTGAAAGAAATATCGTTGATGCAAACCTCGCCTAAGGAAAGATTACCAGTCCGCACAATTATTACTCCTCGAGATATGGAAGTGATCAAAGATGCCATCAGAAGAGAAATTGACCGCGGTGGACAGGTATTTTTCATTCATAACCGCGTCCAAACCATTGAAACTATCGCTTCAGAATTACGAGCCGCGATGCCCAAAGTTCGCTTTATTGTTGGCCATGCTCAAATGCCAGAACAGCAGTTGGAAAAAGTGATGGACGCCTTTTTGGCTAAAGAATATCAAGTGCTTATTTCCACAACGATTATCGAAAATGGAATAGATATCCCCAATGCTAATACTATTCTAATTGATAATGCCGATAATTTTGGCTTAGCACAACTTTATCAAATGCGTGGAAGAGTAGGACGCAGCAATCGACGAGCTTATGCTTATCTCCTTATTTCCAAAGGAACTACTACAGTTGCCAGAAAACGACTGGAAGCTTTAACGCAGTACGATTATTTGGGTGCTGGTTTTCAAGTTGCTTTACGCGATCTGGAATTAAGAGGAGCAGGTACAGTTCTGGGAACCAAACAAAGCGGTATCATTCAAGCAATTGGCTTTAACTATTATAACCGCATTTTGGGTAACGCCATTCAAGCAGTGGAAAATGGAGAAACAAGCAATTTATTTAACGATGAAACTCCGGAAACAAGAAGAAAAGTAAAAACCGAAATAGACCTCTACTTCCCACCCGGTTATATAGATGATGACGAAGAACGGCTAAAAATCTATCGACGCTTGAGTGAGTTGGAAACCTTCGAAGAAATAGATGAATTTGAAATAGAACTGTTAGACCGCTTTGGTCAAATGCCCGATCAAGCACGCTGGCTGCTAAATTATTTTAAATTGAGCCAATTATCCAATAAACTCGCTCTTAGAAATTGCCAGGTTAAACACGATAACTTGATTCTGGAATTCGATGCCAAAAGTTTGCCATCTAAAGAGCAACTATTACACTTTATCTCTAAAATCGATCAGCCCTTCCGTTTTGAAGCTGGAAAAAACTTGAAAGTAATAATAGATTTAAACCCTGATGCCAATTATCTACAACAATTTGAAACAGCCCTGAGTATTTTGCAAAAGTGGTAAGAGAATTAGTTGGCTATTAGCTATGCGCCAGGTTAAAATTCTGTCGCTCAAATCTGTCGTCCCGCTGGGACTTTTTTTTAGCATTCTTTTTATCGCCGGGTTAAAAACCCGTCGCTAGTATGTATCGTTCCAAGCGGAACTTTTTTCATTATATATCTTTCTTTTCGAGGGGCTTACG
>DJGX01000040.1 GCA_002432865.1 Cloacimonetes bacterium UBA5835 | reverse complement strand
CCCAATCAGCACCCAGATCGATCAAATGAGTGACTACGGAAGTTGCAGCCTTACTAGATATCGCTGACCAGATAGGAAGCGTATAAGTGTTGGCGAGATTATTAGCCTTGATTTCAGATATCTGGTTTGAGTATTGACTGATTAGGTCTTCCCTGGCAGGATTTGCGGTGTCGAGGATTGATCCTGTGTAGGAATAAGCCAGGATAGGAAGACTGCTGTTATCGGCGGCAATAAGAACATATCCATCAGGCTCGAAATCTATCCTGTAGAGGATGGCTTCACTAGACCCATTTTTGATAACTTGATAGTTGTCAATGGTGCAAGCGGTACCAGTATACATCTCTAGCCAATTATCCGCTACCTGCAGAATGGTTGTTTCGGGAACTGGAGCGGCTATCAGAAAAGTGGCAAGTGTGACGGTAACGATGAGTAATAATAGCCTTTTCATTTTGTACTCCTTTTAGCTTCATCTAAAGTCACTTTAATCGGTCGCAAGTTATGACTCTTGCGGTTGGTAAATGCTTTGTAGTATATGTTATCTCCTATTTGTCTTCTTGCATTTGCGTAAGGGCAACATTGACAGGAAGAACGAACGAGCATTCCCTGTCAAGTTGCTTTTTGCATATGGCATAACCCAAAAAACCATGTGGATTCGGAACCCCGATTCACGCCAATTCAATGTCTATATCATGTCAGGGCTTTGCAGTCCTGGCCTGTTATTGTGGGATTATGGCCTATAATATTCACAAGATTAGAAAACATTGCTACTTCTCTTAACATGTCAAGTGTTTTATTTATTCCGCCCTATAATTCATGTTTTACTATGTAATAGACGCTTACTTCAATTTGTCGATAGTTTACAGAAGATACCGTTCTTTGCGTTTACCTTTGATTCTGAGACGACTGTACAACCGGCAGCCATACAAGTTCTACTCCTGTTTCCTTCACATAACCTTCCAAATCGAGCAAACCACTTGGACAAGCACTTGGACATTTTTCGAGAGATAGGTTTCACATCTGCCGTTTAGTCTCGATTCTGCGTTCGTGTTCACCTCTTTTAATGTTTTAGCCGGTTGCTAACTTCCATAGCAGCATTATGTTAAGAAGTCCTTTCTGTTGCTTTTGACATCTATCCAAGACTGTGATTTCGATAGACGCAGAGACCACATCTACGATCTCCGGCATTTAGGCGATAATCTGGAAATTCCTCGCTCCCTCCTTGTTGGCTCGCCCGATAAGTATATGGCATTTAGAGTAAATGGACACAGCATGGAACCCAATATCATGCATGAGGATCTCGTGATCATAAAACAGGAGACGATCTAGGAGAAAATCGATCATTTTGGAGCGAAACCCCAAAGTCAATAAATAGTCCGATTTCGGCTCAATTTGCAGCTTTCAGTGACCTAAACACATCCAGAAACATCCAAAACTCATTTGCAAATATCCAAAGATAGTCCTATATAACTAACCACCACATAAGGCGTTATCCCCATTTGTCCAAGTGATCGCTGCTTGCAGATTTAGGTAACTCTTTATATGGGGGCTTGATTGATTTCAACCTTAATAAATATACCTAACCTTCGAAACCTTTATTTACTGCGTTATCCACTCAAAAAATTTTTTTCTTGACAGAGATGCGAAATCTTGAAATAAAGAAAGATATGGCAATAATAGTTAAAAAATTCGGCGGAACATCAATTGGTAACATTGATTTAATCCGCAACATAGCTCATAAATTGGCATGCGAATACCATAAAGGTGATGCTCTTGTTTTAGTTGTCTCTGCAATGGCTAAAACAACAGACTATTTATTTAATTTAGCTTATGGGATTTCCCAGCATCCATCGCGTCGTGAACTGGATATGCTTTTGACAGCTGGGGAACGTATCAGTATGAGTTTATTATCGTTAGCTTTGATGGAAGAAGGAATTCCTTCTATCTCTTTTACTGGTTCTCAGAGTGGAATTATTACTGATGAAAAGCATGGTAATGCTCAGATATTGAAAGTTAGTGCTTTTCGTATACAGGAAGAACTGAATAAGGGAAAAGTTGTTATCGTGGCTGGTTTTCAAGGTGTTAGCATTAGCAAAGAAATAACAACTTTAGGACGTGGAGGTTCTGACACTTCTGCAGTAGCATTAGCTTGTTATTTGGGAGCTGATAAATGCGAAATCTATACAGATGTAGATGGAGTTTATACTGCTGATCCTAAGCTTGTGGCTAATCCACAATTGCTGAAATATATCAGTCCAGAACTAATGTTAACCCTATGTTATAATGGTTCTAAGGTGTTACATCCCCGGGCTGTTGAATTTGCTATTAAATATGGTGTAGAGGTGGAAGTTAAATCCTCTTTTACTTTTGCTCCTGGTTCGTTGATCACCCGTATAAAAATCCCGAATAATGAGGAAGATAAAATGGAAGAACGCAAGGTAACTGCTATTTCGTATAAGGACAAATTAATCCGTTATATTATACCTGTAAGCGAGCAAGTTTCAGATATGCTAACTCTATGTAATTATGAAATATATAAGAGTTTTATTAATGCTGGCTTTCTGGAACTTTTCGTAGAGACAAAATATGAAACGGAAGTTGATTATTTTCTACAAGATAGAGGTATAGAACCCAAAAACAAAGAAAGCAATTTGGCTTTTGTAAATCTTGTTGGTTTAGGTTTAGGACACGACCCCGCTTTTTTAGCTTCGGTTATAGAAAACAGCAAAAATTATAATATTTTACGCAGTTATAACAACGAACAGAGCATAGAACTTTTATTGCCTAACAACCATCTTTCGGAGGTTGTTCAAAAACTCCATACAATTTATATTGAGGAAAAGCAATGAAATACTTAATTACCAGTGCTCTACCCTATGCTAATGGAAGATTACATATCGGACATATTGCTGGAGCTTATTTACCAGCTGACATCTTTGTCCGTTACTTGCGTTTAAAAGATGAGGATGTGATTTACATTTGTGGAACAGATGAACATGGCACTCCGATTTCAATAACTGCTGATAAAGAAGGAATTACACCTCAAGAAGTAGTAAACCGTTATCATCAAAGCATTAAAGAGGCATTTGATGGTATTGGTATTGAATTTGATAATTTTAGCGGAACAGCGCGTCCACCACACTATAAACTTGCTTCAGAGTTCTTTTTACAATTATACAATAAGGACTTTATCAAGCCCAAAATTACGCTACAATTCTATTGTGAACACGATAAACGCTATTTACCCGATAGATATGTGGAAGGATTGTGTCCTCGTTGCGGAGCCAGTAATGCCAGAGGTGATCAATGTGATAAATGTGGTCAAATTTACGAAACAACAACATTGCAAGAGCCTAAATGTAAGATTTGTGGTTCAACTCCTGTAATTAAAGAGACAAAACACTGGTTTCTGCAGCTGGATGGTTTTCGCGATAAATTAAAAAGATGGCTTTCTACGAAAGATTACTGGAAAGAAAATGTGCGGAATTTTATATTTGGATTATTGGATCAAGGTTTAGTTGAACGTTCCATTACTCGAGATCTATCTTGGGGAGTTCCTGTTCCTCTTCCAGAGGCAAAAGGTAAAGTTCTATATGTATGGTTCGATGCTCCCATTGGGTATATTTCTTCTACAGTTGAATGGGCAGAAAAAATTGGTCAACCTGAAAAATGGAAAGAATATTGGCTAAATCCTGAAACTCGCTTGATTCATTTTATTGGTAAAGACAACATCATATTTCATTCTTTAATTTGGCCTGCAATGTTGATGGGACAAGATAAAAAATATTGCCTGCCTTATGATATTCCTGCCAACGAATTTATGAATTTGGAAGGAGAGAAAATATCTACAAGTAAAAATTGGGCAATTTGGGTTGATGAATTTCTGCAAGATTTTGAGGGTGAATATCTGAGATATTATCTAGCAGTTAATGCTCCTGAAAAGCAAGATTCCGATTTTTGTTTTAAGGATTTTCAAAGTAAGATAAATACAGACCTAAATAATACGCTGGGCAATTTGGCTAATAGAGTCTTTGCCTTTGCCAATAAAAACTTTGAAGGGAAAATAACTGCCTGTTCGTTAAGTAAATCGGCTAAACTGATAATCGACGAAGCAGATGCCATCTTAAAAGAAATAGAGGAATGTTATCTGGACTATCAGGTTAAGAAAAATACCCGTTTAATAATGGATATAGCACGCTTGGGAAACCGCTATTTTGATGAAAATAAACCCTGGGCTATCCTTAAAGAAAATAGAGAAGCAGTAAACGAAACCTTATATGTTTGCGCTAATTTGCTGGCAAAAATATCTGTTGCCTTATTTCCCATTTTACCAAGTTCTATGCTTAAACTTAGAGAAATGATGGGGTTAAGCGATCAATTTCTGTTCAATGAAGCATATAACATATTGGATGATATAAAGTTAACAGATATTAAGCCCCTCTTTCACAAAATCGAAGATAAGGAAATTGAGGCACAAATTGCAAAATTGCATTTACAAACAAAAATCAATGAAGGCGATAAAGTAGAGTTTGCCACTTCCAAGATAGCTCCATTGAAGGAATTAATCAGCTATGATGATTTTTCTAAGCTCGATTTTCGCTTGGCAAAGGTTTTGACTGCAGAAAAAATTCCCAATACCGATAAATTATTAAAACTACAAGTGGATATTGGAATTGAAACACGCGAATTGGTTGCCGGTATTGCAGCCGATTATGAACCTCAAGATTTAATTGGCAAAACTATTTTAATGTTGGTAAACTTGGAACCCCGTAAAATACGAGGAATAAACTCTCAAGGGATGATTTTAGCTGCCAATGCGAACGGGAGATTATTAGTCCTTAATCCTGATGGTGAAGGAAATCCCGGTTCAGTTGTGCAATGATCTGTACACTATGCTGAAGTGTAACTGCTTATTTATCCTTCTGTTACTTTTTATTCCCCTACTTTGGGGAGCTCAATTTAGGGATGGAGAATTATATTTGGAGATTAATCTGGCTGCTTCTCCTACTCTAAGTATTACTTCTGAAAGGAAAGATGAAAAAATAACAGTTTCTGAAATGGATGGACTCATTTCTCGCAGCTTTGATTCAGATGTCTATTTTTTCATAGTAAATCCTGAAAAAACGGTTCGTTATGCTATATTGGACTATACTGAAATAATATCTGAACCCTTGGATGATAAAAATGCTGTAGTGCGGAATTTTTTTGCCTGGGAAAATTCGCATTTGAAAATTAAAACGGAGTTGCAGCACTTTCAAGCAGAGAGTTTTAACACAGAAGAAGAAGCTCTTCAGTATGCATCTTTATATAATATCCCCCTTGATAAAATAAAAGAAGTGCAGCTTATTAATACTACAGTACAGATTCAAGATGCCAAGGGTAATATCTGCTTTATGGAAACACCTTTGAAAATACATTCCGATACTGATCTATATTTTAATTCGAATAGTTACGGCTATAATGGCGATTTTATCTTGAAAACTGTTAAAAAGAAGATTGTTTTGAATCAATTCCTGCCTCTGGAAAACTATCTTGCTGGTGTGGTGCAAAATGAGATAGGTAACAATGCAGATATGGAAGCACTTAAGGCACAAGCAGTTGCAGCAAGAACTCATGCCTTAAATTTACTGCTGAATAATAAACACAAGGTAGATGGTTATGATTTGTGCAACACAACTCATTGTCAGGTTTATAAGGGTAAATATTTACAAGATGAACACATTCTACGAGCCGTTTATGGTTGTGCTTCTGAGGTCTTATTAATAAATGATAATCTTGCTGAGGCAACTTATCATAGTTGCTGTGGAGGAAAAACAGATGCCTCCAGTATTATTTGGAAGGGAAAACCGGTTGACCATCTAAATGGAGTAATTTGCATTAGCGAAGCTGAAGAATATGATCTGACTAAAGAATCAGATACTCGCAGATGGATTGATGAGCAGCTTTCTACGGAAGGGATGAGTTCTTGGGAACGCGGTGCTCTTTCCTGGCATAAAAGTATACCATTAAAACAGATAGCTGATAATGCAGGCCTTGCCTATATAAATAGAATCGAGATTCATAAAAGAGGAAATTCCGGACGGATTACAAATATGAAACTAATTGGTAATGAAACAGTTACTTATAATAACGAGTATCAAATCAGGTATATATTTGGTAATCTCCTTTCTTCGTTTTTTTATATTGAAGGTAATTACACAGAGAATAATGGAATTACTGTCATTATCCCCAAAGCAAGTGTTAATGTAAAAGGTAGAGGTGCTGGACATGGAGTTGGAATGTGTCAGGTTGGAGCTTTAAAAAAAGCACGTGAGGGAGATAACTATCATGATATTTTACAGCATTACTATCCTACAACGACTATAAATAAGGACTGGATGGATGAATAAAGATTATCTTATTCGCGGAACTGCACATCATAATAATTTTCGGATTTTTGCTGTGCAAAGTACAAACTGTGTTCAAACTGTCCGTGATCTACATGATCTTTCTCCTCTCGCCACTTTACTTTTAGGAAGGATGATTTCTGCTGCAGCGATGCTTTCCTGGGATTTAAAAGATGAAGGTAGTGAGGTTACAATGCGCATAGATTGCGAAGGAGATATAAAAGGTGCAATCGTTATCTGCACTCAGGATGGACGCTTAAGAGGTTACACAAAAAAGCCTCAGCTCTTTTATAATAATCGAGAAGATAATTTTAAAGTAGGTAAAGCCATTGGTAAGGGGACATTAACTATAAGTAGAGACCTGAAAGGGATAAGATCATATCTTAGCACAACCGAACTTATCAGTGGTGAAATTGCTGAAGACCTTGCCTATTACTTTCAACAATCGGAACAGATTCCTACAGCTGTAAACTTAGGTGTTCTAATCGATAAAACAGCCAAAGTACGTGCAGCAGGGGGTTTTATTATTCAGCAATTACCTTTTGCTGACGAAAAAACAGCAGACATTATAAATGAAAATTTGAATCTAACACCTAACTTGAGCGATTTAATGGATATGGGACTTTCCATCCCAGATGTTCTTTCCCGCTTTGTTTTTAAAGGAATACAATGGCAGATTAACGAAGAAAAAGATATTGCCTACCATTGTAATTGCAGTTCTGAACTTTTCAGCAAGGCATTATTACTATTAGGAAAAGAAGAATTGCAAACCATGAAGGAAGGCATTAAACCTGTATGTCTATATTGCAATAAAGTTTATGATTTTACTGCAGAAGATATTCAACAACTAATTAAACAACTACAGGAATAACAATGAAGTACTTACATTTAATTATCCTTATTCTGTTTACTGTGAGCATTTTTGCTATAACCAATGAAGAGATAAGATTTTTATGTGACAAGGAACAATTTCAGTTACTTGCCAAACACTATGATACAATTCAAAAAAAGATTAAAACGGGTGATGAAGAAGACCTTGATACGGTTCTCTATTATGCCCATAGAGCATATCTACAAGATATTGCTAAACAATGTCATAAGCGTTTAGCAAAAGACTATCACTCTTTGGAAGATGCCTTGCAATGGCTTTTTTTGTGTGAATCATCTGAAGTAGATTCCCTTACCCTATATAACGATATTGATTCAATAACTCAAGCTCTAACCGATCCTCTGGATAAAAATGTCTGGTTATATTATACCAAAAATTGCAGTGAAGAGGAACTTTTCTCTCAAGTTGCTGCTTCAGAAAAATATAACACAATTATTGAGGCAATGGCGAAGGATCTGATTGATGAAATTAGTATCGAGCAAAGTGATTCTCTTGCTCTGTTAAAACTGCAAGAATTCGATAACAGATACCCAAATTCCCAATACCGTTCTATAGCCCTATATTATAAACTATATAACCTTGCCAACCGTAAAAATTGGGCTGGTTTAATTGAATCCCTGCCTCCCCTTGAAAATTTAGACCCCCCTTCTGCCTATATATCATCCTTATTTTTACTATCACCTACTTTTCGAAGGGACTTTACAGGCACAGAAGATCTCTTAGATTTATCTGATAAATATCTGGCTAAAGCAATGTCAGATAAAGAACAGACCCTGCTTTACGATTTATATTTAGCAGAGGATTGGAAAGCCAGGGTTTTACAGCAACAGGTAAAATTGCAATATTATCGTTTAGTTCTCCCCTATGGTCTTTATGGAGATGAAGTGGAAACTCCGGTTTTGGATAAAAGCAACCTGAAACAGCAAAAGGAATTACTTGCTCTCCAAAATAAAGTTCATTTTACTAATAATAATCGTGGTGAACAAGCAGAAGAACATTTCTGGATGGCAAAAGTATTACTTCTTACAGGCAAGAAAACAGATAAACAAAAAGCAGCAAATCAACTTACCCAGTGTTTAATATTAGGTTCACCTCGTAATCGTTATGATGTTGAAGCAATGGCAATTATACAAAACTTGCATCGCGACCTTAAGATTAAAGAAGAACCGCTGCAATGGATGCAAAAAATAGCTATCTATAAAGGTATCTGTTTTGAAGATTTAAGTGATAAGGCAAATTTAAATAAAAAGGGTTACACTCGTGTTGCCTTAGCGGATTATAATTCTGATGGGTTAGTAGATATCCTATTCAACGGAAAATATCTATATAAAAATACCGGTAATATGCAATTCTCAGAGGTTACGGATAGCGTAGGCTTAACCGATTTACACAGCAATGGAGGTATCTTTGCAGATTTTAACAAAGATGGATTACTGGATTTTGTTTCCTACAGTCATTCCTCGGTTGGGAGAGGCGATCAACTAATGAAAAATATTGATAATACCAGCTTTGTAAATGTTAATGAACGCGCTGGTGATATTGATGATACTTATCCAACTGAAGCCGTTGCTTGGATTGATATTAACAAAACTGGATATCCATCACTCTATGCTGCTAATTATGAAATCTGGCAAAAGCGGGCAGGTTTTCCTGATTTCTTCTGGGAAAATAAAGATAGCTTTTTTACTGATCAAAGCTATAATTATGGATTTCGTGAACCGTATTATTCAGACAAACCTGGCTTGCCTGGAAGAGGTGTAGCTCCTGCTGATTTTGATAATGATGGCAAACAGGAAATTTATGTAACCAACTATCGTTTGAGCCGTAATTTTTGCTGGAAACAAAATGATGATATTTTCGTGGATGTAGCAGCTTTATACGGTTTAGATGGAATATATAAAAATGGCTATTATGGACACAGTATTGGAGCAGATTGGGGCGATTATGATAACGATGGTGATTTGGATTTATTTGTAGCAAATTTGGCTCATCCCCGTTATATAGATATTTCCGATATCAGTATGCTGCTTAGAAACGATGGTTTAACTTACAGAGTAGTAGAAAATGACACTATTTACTTTTGGCAGTTTACCAATGTAACTGAACAAGCAGGAATTACTTATGATGAATTGCACAGTGATCCTCTATTTTTTGATGCTGATAACGATGGCTATCTGGATTTATTCATTACTTCGGTTTACGATAATGAACGCAGCTACCTGTATCATAATAAAGGCGATGGCACTTTTGAAGATATAACCTGGCTTTCGGGAGCACGAGTTTATAACGGTTGGGGAAATGCCTCTGCTGATTTAAACAGGGATGGGTTAATTGATCTTGTGGTTGGGAGTGGTAATGGAGCTAAGATATTACAAAACAAAACAGTAACCAATAATAACGCTCTTTATGTAAAACCAGTTTGGAAAAATGATATCGTAGAGCTGGTAACCGATACAAATAATTATGATAAAGTTCCCAATACCCCCGCTTTTGGAACAAGAGTGGAAGTAACTATAAAAAGACCTTTTCATAAGCAAAAAACATTAATCAGGGAGCTTTGCAGTGCTAAAGGAACAGGCTCTCAAAATGCTCCGGAATTGCATTTTGGTATAAACAAAGGAAAAGTAGTTAACATAAGGATAAAGTAAATATGAAAAACATCCTGACCAATGTTATCAATCCTGTTTCCTGCGAAGTGATACAATTTCTACCAGAACAAGTTATCAGTATTGAAGGTAGTAAAATAACGGCTATAATTCCCAAGCAAGAATTTCAGGGAATTGTAGATGAAGACCTTTCTCATCAATTTGCTTTACCAGGTTTCATTGATTTGCACATTCATTTAAGTCAATATTATATTCGCGGTTTATATGAGCCCGCATTACTCCCTTGGTTAAATAAATATGTTTTTCCGGAAGAAGCTCGTTCTAAAGATAATGAATATGCCCAAAAGCTTAGTAGAGATTTTTTTTCTGCCTTGCTGAAAGATGGAACAACTACTGCAGTAATTTATACTGCACCTTTTTTTGAAGCCTGTAATACAGCATTCGAAATTGCCTCAGAAATAGGAATCCGGGCTCTAATTGGAATGACCTTGATGGATAAAAATTGTCCGGAACCTCTTAAACAAGACAGCCATAAAGCGATTGAAGATAGTTTCCTCCTTTATGAAAAATGGCATAACAAAAATGCTAAACTTGATTATGTATTTACTCCTCGTTTTGCCCCAACCTGTTCAATGGAACTAATGCAAGAGATTGGTAAATTTGCTAAAAAACATAATGCCTGGATTCAAACTCACCTCTCGGAAAACAAAGCTGAATTGAACTTAGTGAAAGAACTGTTCGGTTTTGATAATTATACTCTGGTTTATGAAAAAGCTGGTCTGCTTAGCGAACACAGTATCTTTGCTCACTGTATTCATTTAGAGGATAGTGAATTACAATTACTTGCTGAAAATAAATGTAAAATAGCTCACTGTCCAGATTCCAACTTCTTTCTGAAAAGTGGAGAATTCCCAATAAAAAGAATTGAAGAAAAAGGAATTGCATACGGTTTAGGAAGCGATGTAGGATCAGGAACTACAATAAATATGTTATATCATACAAAAATGATGAATTACCGCCAAAGCTGGGAACCTGTTTCAGCTGCTAAGGCACTTTATTATATAACTTTAGGCAGTGCAAGATTACTTGGTTTGGATAGCGAAATAGGCTCTTTGGAAACAGGAAAAGAAGCCGATATAGTCTTTATCGAACCAGCCGAAGATTTTCTTGTAGACGATAATATAATTTCTAAACTTGTCTTTTGCGAAAGTGATTTTACTATTACCCATACACTTGTTGGCGGCAAAGAACTTTAGATGTTTTTTTCGGTTCCCGAAATAGCAGAAGAGCCATAAATATGAATCAAAGCAGTTAAGTACTATTTTTGCTGTCTTGTAAAACCGTTCTATGATAAATAATATAGCTACACTATATAAAGGATGGAAAATTTATAGTCTATGGGATGGGCTTCCTACTTTCTAGGCATTCCCGCAAAAAAACGATGTGGATAAGTTATAACGAACTGTTATATAGATATATAGGTTGTGTAAGTGTCCAAGGGATTCGTTTTGTCATTCGTGGCAAGGGTGATCGAGCTGTTAAAGAAGGATTAGAAGAAAT
>DJGX01000041.1 GCA_002432865.1 Cloacimonetes bacterium UBA5835 | reverse complement strand
ATTCGCAGATAATGAGGCAGACAACATCGCTGCATATTCCATTGAATGGAAAACAGCGGGATCAAATGCTGTTATAGATTCAGTGTTTACGATTGATGTAACAGCGATTCCTGACACTATGATGTATGTTTATGAAGGTAACGCAGGACTGGTGAAACAAAGTAAGTACCAAATCCAAGAATTCCAAAGATCAGATAGATAGGAGGAAGAAATGAAAAGATATTTATATCTGGTTTTATTGGTGGGAATGCTGTTTGTGTTGAATTCTTGCACAACACATCCTCTTGCCATACCAACAGAGGAATGGTTGTGTAGCATAAATGCCGATGGGACAAATTTTAGATTGATCCAAAAAGATCCAAACATTACATCAGGCATCGAAGAAATGTACTCCACAGTTGATGGAAAACTTCTAATCTACTCCAATGCTATGTGGTTGCTTGATCCGCAAAGCCTGAGCTTAGTTAAGATAACAGCTGATACTTTAATAAATGACAAGATATGCAGAGTTTCACAGTTACCTGATGGCTCTAAGATGTATTTTAGTGCTAATAGGAATCTATATGAACTTATGTACCCTTCTTTGCACCTAAGACAATTAACATCAAATATCTCTGAAAGTCGTTTTAAAAATCCTGTGATTTCAAAATCTGGAAACATCCTGTGCTTCAGTTCACATACCCAGATCAACCAGCATAAAGATTACACAAACTATGGAGCTTACATAAATATGGAAACTCAGGAAATCGTTAATCTAACATCTCTCGGACACTATCTTGACAACTTAGTTTACAACGAAAGGGACAAAAAGTTGTATTTCACTATATCTAGTCAGCTAAAAAGGTGTAATCTTGACGGTACTGATCTTGAAAATGTAGGTACTGGCTGTGCTGAAACTCATCGGTTTAATTTGTCAGATGACCAAATTCACTTGATCTATGATCCGGGCGTGCTCAAAATTATCAACTTACTTAATTGTAGCGAGGAAATTATTGAGACAGGAGTTGATATGGGTGGTCATGGATTTTTCTCATCTTCTCAATCAGGTGATGTCATTTTTTATGTTCCCAAATACCTTGATAAAATTTGGAAATATTCAGTTGGTAATCATGTAAGCGAATTAGTTGCCGGTATCCCATCCAATGTGTCGATATCTCGAATAGGGAGCTTAGCAAGCGCTTGGGATGGATCAATGGTATATTTCTATTGTGCTTTGACAAGGAGAAAATAGTGAAACATAGAGTTTATTATTATATTGCGATACTGGTATTTTGCACTACAAATATTTACTCCACTAACATTATTGATGGAAGAGATACAATGCAAAACAAATTGGCAAGCGGTGTATGTTTCGCAAAGGTAAACACATTACTCGGACAAAGTTCATCAACGAAACTGACCTTAAAATAAGGAAAAAGAAAACAAGTGCTTTTATTCAATTCTTGTATTGGCCGCGATGGATCCCATTATTAACTATTCCTATATATAATCAATGAACCCGCACATCATTCTATAACCATCTACAAACACCCGACGGAAGAGTTGAGACATAATAAAATATTCTGTTGCATTAATGGGATTTTGATATGGGTTTCCAAAACCCTGCGCTTATCCTTGCTCAAGACCTACAAATACTTAAGCATTTCTCTATCTGTAACTCCTGCAAAAAGTTCAATATAGGGTTTCACGGGGCTGGTATTTATTTTAGGGAAAAACACTTCTTCGATCTGAAAAAAGCCAACGGAGGCATTCATTTCTACGGTTATATTGATCGGTTTTTCCTGTCCTTTAAAGATTTTCACTTTTTGAATAGCAGAAGCGGAAGTGCGATGAATATCTCCAACGCGAGCTTTGGAAGAAAGCATAGTGGGTATTCTGGCTCTACCTTTTTCCATATCACTACCATCACCAATTAAAACTAATCCAGCTTCCAGAGAATTAATTTTCCGGGTGGCCATATGTCCAAAGATTCCTTCAATGGCAAGAGAGCGGATAGCGGTTCTAACATTTATTTCTTCATCACTATGTAAAGTGTTTAATACTGCGTCAATATATGGCAGGGCAAGCTGAATAGAGAGCAATTCATGAGAATCGCGAGTAATAGCCATACCCAGATCATGTAGTAATGAAGCTAAAATAACAGCGGTGAGTGAATCGTCTGCAGTACCAGCACCTTCTTTTTCAAGGTTCATTTTTATTTCTGCCTGATTGAGCAATTTGAACATCTTGATCGCATTAAAAGTTGCTTTACGTGTATGAACAGGGCCATGATCATTATAGCCCAAACGCTTAATAGATACTATATTAGCATATTCTTGAGCCGCTTGTAGTTCAGGATTGGCAAATAGCCATTCAGCGGTTTTAAGTGCTTTGCCGGAAAGCAATTTTAAGATACGCTGTTCCAGAAGTTGTTGTTTAACTGATTTATACATATTGTTTTTCTCCTAAAATCTGTTCATCAGTTTGTTTATTAAATTTGTAACGGAGGACACAATAGCAATAGCTATCGAAATGGTTCCAGCGATAAGTAAGGTTTGTAAAATAGTTTTGGAAGCATTTAGATTGTCACCAGCTATATAAAGTTGCATTGAATTAAATAGTCCGCGTCCTGGAACCAAAGGAATAATGGCACAAGTTACAAAAACAGAAACTGGTGTTTTTAACCGTGGTGCCAGTATTTCAGAATAAATGCAAACTACAATAATGGCTATAAACACAGAAAATAATACTGACTTACTATAATATAACACAATTAGATAAAAAAACCAGCAAAGTCCTCCACTTAAAGCTGTAAATAAGATTTTGATCCCTTTCAGGTTGGAGCGAATGGAGAAGCCCAAAATAGCTAAGAAAGCCCAAAGGAATTGCATTAAAGTTAAACCATCAAAAGGTTTCATTAATATCCCCAAAGTGACAAGATTTTAAGCATAGAAGCACTTCCCGCCACGATTCCAACCGTTATAAAAAAAGCTTCTACAGCTCTGGCTGTTCCAGCTACTAAATCTCCGCTCATCGTATCGCGCATAGCATTAGTAATTGAAAGTCCGGGAACAAGTAACATAATGCCTCCAATGATGATATTATCCAAGCGAATATAAGGCACAAAGATATCTATTGTTTTTGCCAGTAAAACAATCAGAGCAGCAGCAATAGCATTCAGGAGGAAGTTATTAAAAGCCAATTTTTCCAGATATTTTAAGCCGAAAGTAACGATAACTCCAATAGTAAAAGCAACAGCGAATTCAGCCCAGGAACCACCAAAAAGCAAACAAAAAAAACCACTAGTACCACCTCCACAAAGGTCCTTCAGCCAAGAAGGCCAGGGGTTTTCAGTATCTATTTTTTTCAGTTCTTCTTCAAAATCTATAAGCTGTTCATTGTAATCTTGTTCTGAAGGTGGTTTTAGCTGCATACAATTAACCATTCTACTGATGCTAGTTATTTTCCCCAAGTCTATGCGCCGATTATCTATTCTTTTGATGCTGGTGAAGATACTGCCGTATTCATCTTTAACGCTGATAAAGATACCCGTTGGAGTAACATAGGATTCTGTTTTGGGATAACCAAAACAGTTACAAACCTTACGCATCATCAATTCTACGCGATTTGTAGTTCCTCCGCTTTGTAAAATAATGCGTCCTGCTTCAATAGCCAGGTCGATAACTTGTTGGGGTTTAATTTTTTGCATATTACTCCTTGGCTAACATTTCCAATATTTCTTGAGGTAGGCCTAAAATACCAGCAATCCTAATTGCGCATTTAGGAGGATTTGTATTTTCGGACACAGGCATCAGAGAATAATCCATTGCTTCAGAAAGAAGAGCAAGACGAGTTTCTAAACTGCTATCTTTCATCTGTTCAAGCCGTTTCAAGCTTTTCTCATCAATACCTTTTATGCAGAAATGAGATAATCCGGATAGTTCAGTGGGAGCACTGAAATGTGTGGCAGAAATTAAAGTATGTTCACTGTTTATTAAATACTTAAGGGTAGCTACACAAATTGCCTCTCCTTCTTCCGGATTAGTACCTTTAGCAAATTCATCCAGCAAGATGAGTTTTTTGCCTTTATGTTGTAACATCGTAGATAGCGAAACCACTTCCCGCGCAAAGGAACTAAGGGTTTCACTGTTTTCACCCGTATCATGATTATAATATACTTCGTCGTAAATAGGCAATTTAGCATTTTTAGCGGGTAAGGGTATTCCTAAAGAAGCCAGCGTGCATATTTGTCCGATAGTTATTAGAGCACTACTTTTTCCACCCATATTGGGACCGGTAATTAGATTGTCTTTTCGGGAGAGTTTAATTTCCAGGGGTTGATATTTGCGTTTTATATTCTCCAGAAAGAGCTTAAGCGGTAAATTGACAGCCTGAGAAATGCTGATTCCTTCAGAGTTATTAGTTAAAACCGGCAAGCAGCAATCATATTGCAAAGCAAATTTAGCCAGGCAAAAATTCCAGGCATATTCACTGGCACCGTTATATGCTTGTTCCAGGAGATTAAAATCTTTTTGGATCTGTGCAGTTAGAGAGCTTAAAATTCTGTTTTCTTCTTCTGTAAGCAGAATGGAGAGTTGGTGTAATTCTGTTTTCAATTCTGCAGCTTCTTTAGAATCAGCTAAACGGAAATTGTAATTTGCCAGTCCTTCGGAAACTACAATAAAATATTGAGAAGCCAAAATTGCTTCCAGTTGTTCTTTCCTATTGCGGGAAAGAGTGAATTCTTCTTTCAGAGTAGGGTAACCAAGTTCTTTTCTGGCATTCTCCAAATCTCTATTACGCACTTCTTTTAAGCGGTTAGCGATGGCAAATTGCCTTTGGGTAAGTTTTATCAAAAGAGGTGAATAGGAAGGATAAATCCGAAAAGTAGGCAGATTATTACCTTCAGGGTCAAGTAAAGTAAACAGATTTTGCATATCCGGAAGCGGATGTAAGCAATCCAATTTATTTTCCTGCAAGGTCTGTTTCAGATGAAGGTAATAGAAAAGAAAGGATTTTATTTCAAAAAGCTCGTTTAGATCTAAACGCTCATTAGTGTGTATATGCTTTAGAGGCAGAACGGAAAGTTCATGGAAAATTCCTTCTAACTTTGCTTCCAGTGCTTTATTTTTAGAAATGGCTTTTAATAAGTTTTCCGTCTTTCGATTATGAGCTGTAAGCTCCTCAAAGCTATAGTGTTTTTTATTAAGTTTCTGGTGTTTTACGGCTTCCATAACTTCGCCCTGAGTTTCCAACAGAACAAACAGTTTATCCAGAAACAGCGCTTCTTTCATATTCTTTTGCATAAAATCAACCTCATAATGGCATTTTATATCAGTTGCTGCTGCTGTCAATCATTTTTCTGAGGGTGCCTTACTATACCAGATTATTGAATGCCAAGAAGACCATTCCTGTCATCCCTCCAATTTTGGCTAACAAATATTTGCAGCTGATAGGAAAGAATAATAAGAACAGATACCTTTTACCTTTACTACCCAAGCCTGAGAAAACAAATGCTAGACAGAAATGACTCCCTCTTCAGTTTGGCTCGAAATTTACAAAAAGGAATCCCCTCACATTGACTAAATTCACTGATATCAACCTTCCGGAACCAATTCTCAGAGCAATTCAGGATCTTGGTTTCATATCCCCCACTCCCATTCAGGAGGAAACCATCCCCTGGTTGCTGGAAAACGACCAAGATTTGATCGCTTTGGCGCAGACCGGTACTGGCAAAACCGCTGCCTTTGGACTGCCCATTCTCAGCGAAACAGATATAGAACAGCTTACTGTGCAAACCCTGATCTTATGCCCCACCCGCGAACTGTGTTTGCAAATAAATAAAGACCTTACAAGTTATGCTAAGTACCTGCCCCGCATTCGACTGACTTCCGTGTATGGCGGAGCACCCATTTACAAACAAAAGGAAGCTTTGCAAAAAGGAGTGCACATTGTAACTGGCACTCCCGGACGGGTAAATGATATGATCCGCCAGGGCGTGCTGAAGCTGGAGATGGTCAATCGCTTAGTATTGGACGAGGCCGATGAAATGCTGAACATGGGTTTTAAGGATGAAATCTTTGAGATTATGAGCCACACACCCCAGTCCAAACAGATTCTGCTCTTTTCAGCCACTATGCCCAAGGAGGTGGAACAGCTTGCTACAACATTTATGCGCAATCCACATCACATCAGCGTGGGCAACCAAAACAAGGGTGCCGAGAACATCAGCCATTATTATTACAAGGTGCATGCCCAAGATAAATACCTTGCACTGAAGCGGATTGTGGATATGAGCCCCAGGATCTATGGGATCATCTTTTGCCGTACCCGCATCGAAACTCAAGAAATTGCTAACAAACTACAACACGATGGGTATAATGCCGAAGCCCTACACGGTGATTTGTCACAAGGTCAACGGGAACTGGTGATGAGCCGTTTCCGCTCAAAATATGTTAAACTGCTGGTAGCTACCGATGTGGCCGCCCGCGGACTGGATGTGGATGACCTTACCCACATCATCAATTACCACATACCCAACGAACCGGATGTGTATATTCACCGTTCAGGCAGAACCGGCAGAGCGGGAAAAAGCGGTATTAGTCTTAGCATCGTTCATAGCAAGGAACTATCTATCTTGAGGGTTATCGAAAAACGCTTGGGAAAGGACATTATCTGGCAAAAAGTTCCGGGGGGAAGGGAAATCTGTGAAAAGCAGCTCTATCATTTTATCGATACTATGGAACGCACTGAAATCAACACCGCGGAGATCGAATCCTTCCTTACCAATGTATATAAAAAGCTAAGCTGGATGACCCGTGAAGAGCTGATCCAGCGTTTCGTGTCCATGGAATTTAATCGCTTTCTGGATTATTACAAGGACCTTCCTGATCTTGACCAAAGCAACGAAGCAAAAACCAAAGGCGATAAAAAGAGCTTCAGCTTCGTTACTTTCTGGCTGAATATCGGCAGCGACAATGGCCTTACCAAGCGTGGTCTGATGCGCTTTGTGAACCAAATGAAGGTTACCCGAAGTATCGAGATCGGCTTGATTGAGATTATGAAAGAACACTGCCTGATTGCACTGGATGCATCCTATAAAGATCAACTGCTTAAGGCCTTTAACCGAAACAAATACAAGGGAATTCCTATTGTGGCAAGCATCACTGAAAATAAAACAGAACGCAAAGGTAGACGCAAATCAGAACACCCCTGGCAACCCAGCCGCGAAAGTAGTAAGAAAGCCTATCACTAAATAATCTGAAGTTTTCTTCAGTCCCATATAGATAGATCTATCCCAACCAAAATACTTCTTCAAATTTCCAAAACTAAAACTCGGTTGGCAATGCGCTTTTTTCTTGTTTTAACTCACAATTTTGAAGTTAGGGGACCAATTATAATTCGTTTGAAAATGTGTGCAATTTTAGGGATGTGGTTACTGAGAGGGTAGTGGCAAAATTGTAAGTCAAAACAAGCATCGGTGTTAGTTTTTGCCAGCTACAGATTCGCGTTTAATTTCTACCTTGGAGAGAACTTTATTGATTTTAGTCCAGTCCATTATCAAATCTATTTCTTTAATAAAGTGCTGGTGATTAGCTTAAGCGGTTTATAATTTCTTGCTTGGCTTTAGTTTTAGTTTGCTTTTCCATAATAAGCTCCTTAATAATTATGGAACCACTATGATATTCTCATTTTTTTCAAGAACTTGTTAAAACCAATCTATGTCAACTTTTATGAGCAACAATCTTATTCAAAGGTCAGACGGAATGCCCACAATTAATGTAATCTGAAGTAAATATTTGGTTTTTAGTGTAGTTATGCTAACAAGTAAATAGATTAATCGACTTTGATGATTTTCTTAATGGATGTTGTTTGGTTCAAAGCACAAAGCCTAACCAGATACACTCCACTGCCTACCTTTCTGTTCTGTTCATCAGTTCCATCCCAAATCAGGGTATGCTCCCCTTTCTCTAACACATTATTGCTAAGGGTTTTTACACATTGGCCTTTGATATTGTAGATGGATAGCAATGTCTTGGAAGTTTTTAGCAGATCAATCAGTATTGTAACGCTGGATTGGAAGGGGCTTGGATAACACTTAAACGAAATCTCCCCAGGGATTGGGATATCAGGGTTGGAAATATATCCACTATATTCATTGCATCCAATATCAATATAGTTTCCATAAACTCGGGGATTTCCATAGAGATCGATAGCCGGAAGATTAAGCCCCAATGTATCAGCCATATCGGTATCAATGCAAGGCGAGCTATTACCGAGTCGGTAACTGAGGATGTCCGACCAGTCATCACTACAAAATGATGGATTTGCAGAAAAATTGAATTCATTGAATAAAAACTGGCCATTTGAATAATGCACGCTTTCAGGGTAGTTTCTAATTAAATTGTTCTGGAACAGCATGTCATGGAAGAGCTCCGGATTGGTTAGATTATACATACTGATCTCACCATATGCAACAGTATCGTTATAAAAAATACAATTCGCTACTTGCAGATTTCCATTTAGCAAAACAGGTGAGTAGGGATTTGGTACAGTATTGTTAGCAAAGGTGCAGTTTGATATTTGCCCTCTTTCGCTGTGGTAATTGTAAAGCTCAAATGCAAAATCACCTGCAGTGCTGTTGTTGGCAAAAAGGAGATCAGTTATGGACAATTTCGTTTGAAGTGCGTCTATCCACATGCCGATAGACACAATCGAATAATTGCTATTAAGAATACTGTTGTTGATTATACTCACATTTTCAATATTTAATATGCTGCCGTTGGAATACAGAATAGGCCAAGAGTTATAGATTTCATAGCCATAGTTATAGCAACCATCAATTGTTACATTCTTAAGTGTTGCATCAACAACATTGAAATTGATTCCGACTCGTCTATTACTTCGCTGCCCTAGTATTTGAACATTCTCCATATAACAGGTTGAAGGAATGTAATTATTAGAGCCACAGTCAATACCTCCAAATGAAACAGCTTCACACGGATTTATAGTTATATTCTTTAGTATCGTATTAAAAGAGAAGTTGATCTCTATGACTTTGGCGGGTATGTAATTATTATGCTCAATAATAACATTAGACAGAGATGCATCAGTAAGAAATGTAATATTTACTGTTACAGGATAATGAATATTCTCAAGTACAGACATACTTAAAGAATCCCCCACCAAGGAAAGATATGATTTCAGACCTATAGGGAAGAATTGTTCATCAGAAGATGAGTATGTCCCTGGGGCCAGATGAATGGTCCTGCTGTTCAGGCTATCTGTTTCTATTAACTGTACTGCCCGGATGATAGTTTTTAAAGGACTATCGGGGGACAAGCCATCGTTGTTGTTGCTACCCAATGGCGATACAAAGAGATCGCTATTGATCTCAGTCCGGTATCCATTAATAACGTCCAATACTAGTAAGTTTCCGGGTGTTATTGCGTTTCCTTTATTGAAATATATATAGTAATCTGAAGGTGGATTTACCGTCGCCGTATCAAGGTATATACTGCAATCAATGCGTGGACTGAAGATTCCAATATCCTGGCAAAAAGCAGCAGTGTTTTCGAAGACACTAGATCGTTGTATTTGATCGAAGACGATAGTGCCGTAATACTCAATACATATGCCTCCACCACTACCTGATGAGTTTCCTGTTATAAGGCAGTCGCTCATGAAAATTGTCCCATTCCGAACATAAACCCCACCCCCTGAAAGAGAAGCATAGTTATCATTAATTATACAACTGTTTAATTGGAACGAGCTGGCATAGTTGACATAAATACCTCCCCCGCGGGTATAGGTAGCGCCCCCATATATCATATCAACACCACTTCCGTTGATAATGGTAAATCCGAATAGTCCAGCATTGGAGATTGGATCAATACTACGAACCGTTGCACCGTTATGATTACCGTCAATTATAGTGGTCTGCCTGTAGGATGGATCACCAGTAGTAAGCTCAAGACTGGCAATTGTGATGTTCTTCCCAGAGTAGTTAACATTTTCCATATAAGTTCCCGGATAGACCAACACAGTATCACCATGTGCTGAGGATTGAACAGCGGACTGGATACTGGTATATTGCTGCGATCCGTCCATTGCTACCGGTAGAATGACAGCGTTTAACGGTAACAGCATTGTAGAGCTTATTAAGCATAGAAGGACTATTACATAATCATACCTGAATCGTTTATGTGTCATTAGTTTTCCTTTCTGTTTTTATCTGTATCATCCGTGTGTGGGGAGCCCACACACGGATAAATTAGGAGCTACTTTATGAGTACCATTTTACTGTGACAATCTCACCATGGGTATAGTGTAATTTATCAGGATAGTATTCACTCTCCGATTGTATGGCTACTATCTTGTCATCGCTTTGCCAGTGGAGATCAATGTAACCTGATTCTGGTCCTAATATTTCCCCAGGCTCACTAGCAATAAGTGGTGATATAGTTACCAATAATCCAACTAAAAGCACTATCCAAACAAAAAACACTAGTTTTGAATTGCGGAACGAATGATTATCATCACTCCCATTGTTGACATTATCACTGAAAATGTCTTTACTCACATTCTTTTCTCTCCTTTGTAGCAAGTAGTTATGTAGCATAAGTTGTTTTAAATTCAACTCAAGTTCTCACATATCTTGTAACCTTGCAACAAGGATCCCGCCAATAAAATCTCTAAAAATGATAATTGTTGATCACATATAAAACACATTATTCCCAGCACAATATAAAGAGTCACCCAAATTTACAAATAGCGATCACTTGGACAAATGAAGATAAGTGCTTATATTATGTAGAGATAGATAGGACTATCTTTAGAAATTTGCAAATCGGGTTTGGACGTTTTTGCGCGTTTTTGGATCACCGATAATTGCAAATTGAGCTGATTTCGGACTATTTATGGACTTTGGGGTTTCGCTCTGAATTTATCGAATTAAAAAAGCCGCAACTGAAGTGACAAAACTCCGATCAGAAATGCATCGACCCCCTGATCCTCGTCTATAATCTGAACCTTGTAGTCTGAATTAAATGGTATTAAAACTATACGGTTATGCTCCGGATCGAGCTCCACTTTCTTAAGCGTGGCACCATCATCACATCTCACTGCACAGACTCTCTGATCGATATTTTCCCAGATTGCCTCCTGTTTGATGATCACGAGGTCTTCATGCATGATATTGGGTTCCATGCTGTGTCCATTTACTCTAAATGCCATATACTTATCGGGTGTTCCGAGGATGAGTGAACGCGGAATCTCGATATTCTCGCCTAAATTCCGGAGGTCGTAGATGTGGTCTCTGGGGCCGGCGGAAATTTCACCAAGAATCGGCAGCGTAATCGTACGAGTGTAATCTATTGCCGGAGTTTCGATTAGTCCTGTCTTGGAATTGACTTTTCCGAGGTTCTTCTGCAGTTGCTCTTTCATCCAGCCGTCAAAATCAGGGCGGATATTCATACTGCCGTCTCCGGTCAAGAGCCAATTCGTATTGATTTTCTCTTTGGACAGAGCGATGAGAAATTCCGGGTCCGGGAGTCGATCTCCGGACTTGTATCTGGTCAAAGAGGCACTGGAGATGCCAAATTTTTCGGCAAATTGGTATTGCTTTAACTTCATAGTTTTTATAACTCTTTCGAGTCTGACACCGATTTCGCTCTTCTTCATTTATCCTCCATACAGAATAAAAAGCATTGACATAATCCATTCGGTAAGCATTATGTTCACAGAACAACAAAACAGAGCTAAATAGAAGTGTCAACACTTATTTTCGATAGCTGATTTCTTGACGGCGTAAATGCCAGCGGTCTAAGCGCAGTGGAAAAAAGCTTTCGAAAGTGGCAGAAAGGACTTCCCAAGATGTTGCCGGTATGGAAGTTAGCACCTGATTATAACGTTACAAAGAGGTGAATATGAACGCAGAATCGAGACTAAACGGCAGATGTGAAACCTGCCTCTCGAAAAATGTCCAAGTGGTTTTAAATTGCGAACCACTTGGACAAAACCGTTCCAAACTCTTTCTACGCATAGCTTCCAAGCACACCAGCCACTCAATCTGCGCATTTTTGTCCAAGTGGTGCCAAGAATGTCCAAGTGGTTTGAGCAATTGTCCAAGTGGTTGTCCTCAGAAATGTCCAAGTGCTTGTCCAAGTGGTTTGCTCGATTTGGAAGGTTATGTGATGGAAACAGGAGTAGAACTTTTATGGCTGCCGGCCGCACGGCTGGCTCAGATTTATGGTAAGTCGGTAAAGACGATCCGGAGAATGATCGATGAAGGCGTCTATATCGCAGTGAGAAGAACGGTAAAGAGCGGCAGTTACCGTACTACCAAGTTATTCGTACTCGTCGACCAGCAGATAGTCGATCTGGATCAGCAGCTCTGCCGCAAGCTGCGTCAGGAGCCGATACCTTTAAGGAAGGAACGGATGCTCATCGAGGATCACGAGCACACCAGTCTATTTATCGTCTCCTATAATAAGGTAAAGAAGCAGGAGGCACAAGGTGGACAGAATTGATGAAGTCTATAACCAGATAGACAGGCAGAACTATGACCGCAATTACCGGCGGGTCTTAGCTCTGATCCATTCTGGTGCGACGCTCAAGTTCACAGGTGATGCTGCCAAGATAGTAAAAAAGCTCCAATCGGAGCAGATACGAGAGAAGTCAGACCTTTCTCCCCTATCCGAACTTAATGAAGAAGACCCGGATATTGATTTAAGACCACAAGCAAAGGAACTGCTCAGCTGCAAGACTGAGGCTCAGCTCAATGCTCAGTTCTGTGAGATGGTCTTGGAGCGTTTGAAGGGCTGTACTGCCAAAGTACAAGAGTGGCGGCAGATAACCGATGAATACAATAAGGGACAGTTTATACCGGAACTGTTCAAGATCAAAGGGCAACGCAAAGAACGCTGTCTGCGCTTATGGGTAGAAAAATACCTGCAGAACGAGCGGGATATGTTCGCTTTGATCCACAAGTCCAAGAACCAGACCAAGGGACGCAAGGTTACTTATCTGGAACAGCAGTTCCTGCTTAAGCTGCTGTTGACTCCGCAGAAGGTCAAAATCGGCACCGCAATTTCCACGATCAAAGATTATGAGCGGATGGGTTGTTTGGAATCGCCCAGTTCAGCACCTACTCTCAAACGCTGGGTCATGGACTGGAAACGGGACAACATGGCAATCTGGACTCAAGCGAGACTTGGCAGTAAAGCAGTGGCAGAGACCATAGTCAAGACTATCATCCGAGATTCCAGTCTCTTGAACGTGGGAGACGTATGGGTGGCAGATGGACATACCCTGGCTTTTGATATCATGAATCCCAA
>DJGX01000007.1 GCA_002432865.1 Cloacimonetes bacterium UBA5835 | reverse complement strand
CTTTTTTGTGGGAATGCCTTAAATTGTGATAAGCAGATTATTCTGATTCCTTTTGGCTAACTATTTACCCAAGAACTTGGTGTACCTGAGAAAATATACACCTGCAGATTTTTCTGATTATGCAGAATATAGTTTATATACAAGGTTCTCAGTGTAAAATAAAACCATTGAACAAGTTACACGCAAGGATATTATCTTGATAATATTGGAGCCGGGGTAAACCCTGTCGCTCAAATCTATCGTTTTTGATGAAATTTCTAAATGCTCCACCACAATGGTCTTTCTGCCTATTCTGAATTCTCATAAAAGTAACATAAGTGCTTTTTATACATCTTCGTTTGCCAACATTTTTTTTAGTTTAGAGGATTAACAATAATATCTTATTCAGCTACAACTCACATATAATAACATCGTTTCATTCGGACTATGATATTATGCCCTCGAATGATAATAGCTGCAGATGATTGGAAAGGATAATAAGAGAGGGTACTTTTTACTTTTATTACTCAAACGCTGTTACAAATCAAATTGACAAAAAATAGGCTAATAATAAATGGAATAAAGATCAAAGATGCTAAGGAGTGAACTTGAATAAATACCTCAAACCGTTGCTGTTGATGATCTTGATAGTAGTTTTGTCACAACCGCTTTTTGGTAATTCTACAGCAGATAAAACAGTTGCCTGGTTGGAATCTAAGAATGTTTCACCAGAATTGATAGTACTTATAATATCTATGATTCCGGTTATTGAATTGCGAGGTAGTATACCTGTAGCTATTTTCTTGTTTAATTTTCATTGGCTTAAGGCAGCGTTTTTATCCATAATCGGTAATATGATTCCCATTCCATTTATTTTGTTATTGGTAGATTGGTTTTTTTCTTTGATAAGTAAGGTGAAACCAGGTAAGAAATTTGCTGATTGGATTTTTGCCAGAACCAGACGCAAAGGCAAATCAATAGAAAACTATGAAGCAATAGGTTTAACTATTTTTGTTGGTATACCTCTTCCTGGAACAGGAGGATGGACAGGTGCCTTAGCTGCTAATATTTTTGGTATTAGATTCTGGCGTGCAATGTTCTGTATTTTATTAGGAGTAATTCTTGCAGCTATCATTGTAACTATTTTATCGCTTATGGGAACTTTGGCGGTATGACAAGAAAAGAAAGTTATAAAATCTTTTGGCTGGTGGGTGAGAGTTCTGCTGATCTACATTCCGAATTAGTGATGAAAGCTCTGAATGATAAATTCGGAAATCTTACGCATATAGGAATTGGTGGACCCCGGATGCAAAGGCAAGGTTTGAAACCTCTCTTTCCCTTTGAACGCTTTGCGGTTATGGGTTTTGTGGAAGTAGTAAAGCATCTGTTTTTTTTCTTTAAAGTGGAACATAAACTAAGCAAACTTTTTGCTACTGAAGAAATTGATCTTGCTATTTTGGTTGATTACCCTGGCTTAAATTTAAGAGTTGCTAAAATGGCTGATGAATTACGGATTCCTGTTTTATATTTTATCTGCCCTCAATTTTGGGCATGGAAACATAAAAGGGTATATCAATTAAGAGATTCTGTCCGCTATGTTGCCTGTATTTTGCCTTTTGAAGAAGAAAAGCTATCTATTCATAATATTAATTGCAGTTATGTTGGCCACCCGATTGCGGAAGAAGTTAATATTGAACTTAGCCGTGATGCCTTCGCTCAATTTTTTGGTATTGACCCAAATAAAAAATGGCTTGGATTTTTCCCAGGAAGTAGGAATAATGAAATAGCAAAAATGCTACCTACTTTTCTGCAGGCAAGTGAAAAGTGGGATCCGAATAAATATGAACTGCTTTTTTCTAAATCCCATAGTGTAAATCATCAATTATATATGAGCTATATAGAAGGTAAAAAACATATCACACTAATTGATGGCTATACCTATGAAATGATGAAATATTGCGATCTTTTGATCTGCACTTCCGGAACAGTAACCTTAGAGGCTGCATTTATTGGAACCCCCCTATTAATCTGTTATAAAGCTAATTTTACCTCTTATCTGATAGGAAGACATTTAGTAAAAATAAAACGGATCGGTTTACCTAATATAATTTTAGATAACGATATCCTACCGGAATTGATTCAAAAAGAGATGAACCCCTCTAATATATATAAGATAGGAATGCAAATACTGAACGATCCAGAAAAAAATGAGGAAATCCGTAAACAATTGTATAAACTTAAAGCTTTATTGAGCGATAAACATCCTTCTGTGGAAATGCCAAAAATAGTCCGTCATCTATTAGATACCTATGGTTAAAATATTCTATTACCTGGAACGAAAATTGGGTGCTCTGCTCCTGCGGCTGCTGCGTAAAACCTTAAAATTCGAAGTAATTAATCAAGAAACATCAGACAGGATACGCTGTATCTATATGTTCTGGCATAGAAACCTGCTTTTGATGACTCTGCAACGAATTGATCAAGGAGCAGCTGTTATGGTTTCTTCTTCCAAGGATGGAGAAATGATTGCTGGGCCATTATCCGAACTTGGTTATATTCCAGTTCGCGGTTCCAGCTCGAGAAAAGGATCAATGGCTATGCGAGAGATGATTAGAATGTCTAAAACAATTTCCTTAGCTATTACACCTGATGGACCTAAAGGTCCTTGCTACACTTTTCATCCCGGACTTTTTCAGATTGCTTACCTGGCTAAAATTCCCATTGTAGCAGTTGCCGTAAATGCCAATAAAGAATGGTTGTTTAATTCCTGGGATAAATTCCGCTTCCCAAAGCCCTTTGCTAAATTAACAATGATTTATTCCGATCCTATATGGGTAAACAATAAAGAGGATATTGCAATAGTAGAAGAAACAATTCGAAGTTTCCTAGAAGAAAAGGAAACAGAATTTCATAAATAACTAAAGTGCAGAAATAAGATATATAACTTGAAGGAAATCCTAATTACTCAGAAATATCCTCCATTACATATTACAAGAATATCGAATTAATCTTAAAGCTGCTTATGCTTTTCCGAATCTTACATTATAAAAAATGAAAGGGAAGAGAAAAGCTGTTATCAGCAGTAACAACTTCAATCTTCCCAAGCTTTATATTATTTACTTGATGATTAATACTTTATCTGTGCCTCGTAAATTACCTTGCTGCCATTGCATAAAGTAAATTCCTTCCGAAACATTTCTGCCTTTGCTGTCTGTGGCATTCCATTGAATTTCCCTTTGAGCAAAATCGCTAATAGTTAATTCCTTCACGAATTGTCCCTTCAGGTTATATACATTTATTGTAACCGCTCCCTTGGCTGTTCCAGTAAATTTTATGGTAGTATTTCCGGAAAAAGGATTAGGATATATTTCCAGTTTGGGTTTTGGAGTTGAAATCACTTCATCGTCAATAGCAGTATAAGGTGAAAGAACAACATTTGCACTCCCAGAACCTAAAACTGCTGTGTCGTTATAATAAAAATCACTAAGAGATATTTGAGTAATGGAAATAGTACTAGTATTGCCAATAGCTCTAAATTGGGGCTTAATTAATATACCTGAGCCAACGAATTTACTTTCCGTATCGCAGGATATATTTATAACTCCTGGAGTAGAAGAATCTACATTGATTTCGCAGCCATCACTTAATGTTCCGTTTACATCGTATCCTGCATATTCAAGCTTGGCAGGATTGTAATTAAGGTTAAATTGGTAATGATTAACATTCCAGGAAGGAAGCAGATAAGAAGTATTTACTTGTGTAAATCCAATTGAATTGTAAACAAGATGCATAATGTTTGAAAGAGTAATATTACTTTCTGCTAAGGTAGCCACAGGAGCAGTAATATTTACCATAGTAAAAACAACATTGTTTACAGGTAGGGTATTATAGTGCATACTCAAAATATCAAAAAGAAATTCGCCTGCATCTCTGGCAACGAAATTCAGTTTAATAATCACTCCCCCACCGCATAAACTAGTGTTGCTATTCCAGTCAATACTTAAATTTCCCGGGGAGTTTTCCACTATGGTTATATTACCTTCCTGAGATAAAGTTCCCTGCACACTGTAGCCAGTGTAATCTAAATTTTCATTATCATAGTAAAGCATAATATCATAGTGATTTACATTCCAGTTACCTAATACAGGTTTCGTCTTTATTTCCAAGGTAAAATTATCACCAGCTTCAGCATTGTTGGCATTAAGAACTACTGGAATAGTATTGATATTATAGTTCTCCGGAATAGTATTTATAATGGCTCCCTGCCAGGTAGAAAATCCATTAACATCCGTTGTGTAAAAATAACCGTTTCCTGATCCACTCCAGCCGAAATTGAAATGAAAATGATTTGCTGTATCATAACCATCCAGGACAAATGCATGCCCACCCTCATTGCTATAACCACTATAATATACCGGAGTCCCGTTATCAATTTGAGCTGTCATTAGATTGTTCCATTCGGAATTAGAATAGCTATCTTTACTTTCATATTGAGCTGTAGGATAACGAAAATGATCGACAAGTGCTTCAGCTGCATCTGTACTTTGAGCTCCTGAACCATCTGCAGAATATCCCATATGAACTGCAACCCCACAATGATATAATAAAGTAGCTACAGGTAAGTAATTAGAACTTATGGAATTGGGCATCTGATCCCAAAGATATGTGGTAGTTTCAAAATTAGCACTCTGATAACCATAGCCAGGACAATAGTAACTTTCGTTACCAACTCCGGAAACAGGATGATCCCAATATTTCATAACCATCCCCATAGCAGTAGCTACACAACCAGCATAAACATGACCACCAGGACCGTGTTGATCTGCAGGACATAGAGCATTATATGGCCAACTTTGATCCCAATTAGTAGTAAGTAAAGGACCTACGGATCTATCAGTTCTGCTTAAATTAGTATAAGTTCCTTCCAGTAAACTCTGCCAAAGCTGAGAGTTTTCCGGATATAGAGCATTTTTTTCTCTAATCAATTGTATTTGAGCAGAATATGTATCCAGCCAATAATAAAAGGCTGAAGGTAAATTATCTATCCTGGTAAGACCTTCATTAGAATAAGCCAAGACAGGATAGAAATTATCATCTGCTGATACAACAGCAAAATTACCATCGGCATATTGGATATAATAGAGAACCGGATTCTCATTCTGTACATATATATGTGGCAGAGAAGCAAGTTTCCCTGCGCTATTATAAGTAAAAATTTGATAGTCATCAGTATTAACGGATTTGGATAATCCCGTTTCCTGAAGATAATTCTTGGCAGCCAGCAAAGCAATTTCTGGCTGAACCACAGCAGCCCTTATACCAAAGCAAAACAGGTAAAAAACCGCAATGATAACCATTAGTTTTGGTTGATAGTTACTCATCAATTTCATATATCCTCCTAGACTTTTATAGATAATATAATACATACAAGAATTATTCCAAATCAATTTATATTTTAGCAGGGAATAAATAGAAATGAAGAAGTTGGAAGACATTAATTATTATGGCAGTTACACTTCTTTTCTATATTAAACATCTTATTTGGTTTATCCTGAAAACCGTTTATTATTTATAATGGACTTATGATTAGCGGGAGGAGATATGATGAACGATGATTTTTGCACTAAACTTTCTCAGCTTAGCATTAATGGTACAGTAGAAGAAATAGTGCTTCGTTTTATGGAACATTTAAAATTCGATCTTGGTAAGGACCAATTTTCTGCTGCCCCTTATGATTGTTATATCAGTTTTGCTTCAGCCGTAAAAGATATTTTATTAGACCGCTGGCTGATAACTCAACCTCAAGAATATGCTTTACAAAGGAAAAGAGTCTATTATCTATCCCTGGAGTATTTAATCGGTCGTTCTTTAACCAATTCCATACTCAATCTGGATATCCAACAACAAAGCATTAAAGCTCTTACTGAAATTGGTTTTGATTTATCAATGCTAAGTGAACTAGAATGGGATGCCGGATTGGGAAATGGAGGTTTAGGACGTTTAGCAGCTTGTTTTTTAGATTCTATGGCTTCCCTACAAATACCTGCTTACGGTTATGGTATTCGTTATGAGTATGGTATTTTCTTTCAACACATTATCAATGGTGAACAAGTAGAAACACCTGATAACTGGTTAAGATATGGTTCCGTTTGGGAAATTCCTCGTCCGACACGATTATTTCCTGTTAATTTTGGAGGGACTGTTAGAGAAATTATCAATGAGGATGGCACCAAAAAGAAACATTGGCAACCAGAAGTGACGGTTATGGCTATGGCTTATGATTATTTGATCCCTGGTTTTCAAAATAGCTATGTAAATACTTTAAGATTATGGAGTGCCAAAAGCAGCCGTGAATTTGATCTGAGATATTTTAATGAAGGGGATTATGTACAAGCTGTAGCCGAAAAGAATAATGGAGAAATGATTTCCAAGGTACTGTATCCCAATGATAACAAAATGCAAGGGAAAGAACTTAGATTGAAGCAAGAGTATTTTTGTGTGTGTGCTACTTTACAAGATATCTTACGCAGGTTTTTTAAAAAGAATAAAGATCTACGCAATCTTCCTGATAAAGCTGCAATTCAACTTAATGATACTCATCCCTGTATTGCCGTTCCTGAACTTATGCGTATTTTAGTGGATGAAAAAAATATACCTTGGGAAACCGCTTGGGATATTACCCAAAAGTGCCTTTCGTATACAAATCATACAATTTTGCCGGAAGCGTTAGAAAAATGGCAAGTTCAGCTGTTTGAAAAAATGTTGCCTCGTCATCTGCAAATCATCTATGAAATAAATCACCGTTTTCTCTCTGATATACAAATAAGCAGAAAAGTAGATGATGACTTCCTCCGCAGGGTCTCTTTGATAGAAGAAGAACCAGTAAAAAGTGTGCGAATGGCAAATTTGGCTATTGTAGGAACCCATAGTATTAATGGAGTTTCGGAATTGCATACAGAACTGTTAAAGCATCAGGTATTCAGCGATTTTTATTCTCTTATGCCAGATAAATTCAATAATAAAACCAATGGCATAACTCCTCGCCGGTGGCTGATGTTATGTAATCCACTTTTATGTCATTTAATTACTAAAGCTATTGGTACCGAATGGAAAACTGATTTAGAGCAGCTTTCAGATTTGAATAAATATAAAAATGACAGCTCTTTTCTGGAAGACCTGGCAGAAGTGAAATATCAAAATAAGCTGGATTTTTGTAAATATTACGAAGATATGCACGATCGTAGGTTTAATCCTGATACTATTTTTGATTTTCATGCAAAACGCATTCATGAATATAAAAGACAGCTGCTTAATGCTTTGGGAATTATCTACTTGATAAATCAAATCCGGGATGGCAAAGAGTTAACTCCACAAAGTTTCTTTTTTGCAGGAAAGGCAGCACCAGGTTACTTTACAGCAAAATTGATTATTCGTTTTATTTGCGCTTTGGGTGATTACATCGAAAAAGATAAACAGCTGTCTTCTTATCTAAATGTATGTTTTCTGCCCAATTATCGAGTAACTTTGGCAGAAAGAATTATCCCCGCTGCTGAAATTTCCCGTCAAATTTCCCTCGCTGGAACAGAAGCATCTGGAACGGGAAATATGAAATTTGCTCTAAATGGAGCACTTACAATCGGAACTTTAGATGGAGCTAATATAGAAATTCGAGAAGCAGTGGGTGAAGATAATTTCTTCCTATTTGGAATGACGGCTGCCGAAGTTCATTATTTGAAAGAACAGGGTTATCATCCTTACGAAATGATGCGTCAAAATGAAGATATAAAGCGGATATTTGATTTTATTGAATCCGATGAACTCAATCCCTTAAATCCAGGTTTATTTACTCCATTGACAGATTTGCTTTTATATCAGGGAGATAGTTATTGTCTAATAGCTGATTTACAGGATTTTATTCGGGTTAATAAAGAAGCCACAGAAACCTATAAAGATAAACAAAAATGGAATAGAATGGTCTTAGCTAATATCGCTAATATGGGCAAATTTTCCTCCGATAATACTATCTTAGCTTATGCCAAAGATATTTGGGGAGTAAAATAGTCTACCAAGGAAATTACAAATGTGTTTTTGGCGTTTACAAATTAGCCAAAAATGACCCCTATAACAGCAGCTCCCATTAGCAGATAAAAAGGATTCAGCTTAAATCTCCAGCTCACCAAAAAAGAGCCAGCAAAAACCAGGATAGAAAACAGGTCTCTAAAAGCATCTCCCAAAACCATAATTAGAGCAGCAGCAATTAATCCCAAAGAAAGTAAACGCAATTTTTGGAAGATGTTTTTGAACCAGGGTTGATTTTTCAGCTTTATATAGGTTATCGTAATTAAGGTCATAATGATCAAAGAGGGAAAAATCACTCCCAGAGTGCTAAGAACTGCTCCCCATAATCCCCCTTTTTGGTAACCGATAAAAGTGGCAGCATTTATAGCTATCGGGCCTGGAGTCATTTGAGAAATAGCTACTACATCCATAAATTGTGAAGATGATATCCAGGCGTTTTTTAAAACTACTTCCTGACGGATCATTGCTAAAATTGCATAACCTCCACCAAAACTGAAGAGTCCAATTTTGAAGAAGGTCCAGAACAATTTCAAGTAAATCATATCTTTTGTTTTCTGATGCTTTGGTAGATGCTAAAAGCAATGGTTATTATAATTAAGTAAATTGGGCTTACTGCAAAAAAACTAACCAGAATAGCAATAGCTAAAGGAAACCAGAAATTGGATAGCTTTAAACCTGCCTGCCGACTCATTTGTAAAAGGGGAACAGCTATTAAAGCTACAACGGCAGCTCTTAAAGAATGAAATGCCTTGCGCACAATTACTATTTCGGAAAATTGTTGAAAGAGCATAGCAATTATCAGAATAGTTATAAAGGAAGGTAAAATTGTTCCTATTACAGCAACTGCCATACCTTTACCCTTCGCAAGATGATAACCTACATAGATGCTTATGTTTATAGCAATGGGACCAGGACAACTTTGGGCAGCTGCTAAACCATCCAAAAATTCATCTTCGCTAAGCCATTTATTTTTTTGGCAGACTTCTCTTTTGATTAAAGGAATCATTGCATAAGCACCACCAATGGTAAAAGCACCAATTTTAAAGAAAGTAAAAAAGACTTTTAAAAGCACTTTTATTGTTTACCTATATGATTTTGAATAAGAGCAAGCAGTTCCTTAACTAATAGTTCTTCCGGAACTTTTTTCACAATTTCACCTTTTGCAAAAAGCAACCCTTCTTTAATCCCTCCAGCAATGCCAAAATCAGCCTCTTTAGCTTCTCCGGGACCATTTACGGCACAACCCATTACAGCAATGGTTAAAGGGTAATCACTATAGTTCTTCAGAGCTTTTTCCACTTGTTCTGTTAATCCAATTAGATCGATTCTGGTGCGTCCACAGGTAGGACAGGAAATTATATTTAATCCCTTTCTTAAGCCAAGGTTTCGTAAAATTTCCTTAGCTACTATCACTTCCTGAACAGGATTGGCAGTTAAAGAAACCCTTATAGTATCGCCAATTCCTTCTTCTAATAATATACCCAAAGCGATAGCGCTTTTAATGGAGCCACTTAAAGTAGTTCCAGCTTCCGTTATTCCAAGATGTAAAGGATAATCACAAGCCTTGCTTAACTTTCTATAACTTTCTAACATCAAAGGTATTGATGATGCCTTAGCAGAAACTTTAATATCATAAAAAGCAAGATCTTCTAATATCTTAATATGCCTTAGTGCCGATTCTACCATTGCTTCTGCACTAACAGAATATTTTTGCACTAAATCCTTGGGCAAAGAACCACTATTTACTCCGATGCGTATTGGGATATTTCTTTCTTTAGCTGCTGCAACCAATTTCTGTACACCTTCAATTTTTCCTATATTGCCAGGATTGATACGCAGACCATCAATTCCATTTTCAATGGAAGCTATTGCTAAGCGATAGTCAAAATGAATATCAGCAACCAGAGGAGCTTTGGATATTTTCTTTAGTTCTTTAATCGCATTAGCATCACTGATATCCATTACCGCACAGCGGATTATCTCACATCCTGCAGAAATCAGTTCGCGAATTTGGGTTGTTGCTTCAGGAATGTTTGAAGTCTTAATAGATAACATAGATTGAATACTAATAGGTGCATTACCTCCAATCGGAATATCACCTAACATTATGCGGCGTGTTGTTTTACGAGTTACTTTATCCATAGCGTTATTTTCTGCAAAGCCCTAATATCGTCAATCTATTTAACAAAACCGATCTGGGTGGTCGGAGTAAAAGGTATCGTCCTTTTGTTTTTTCATATAACATACATATAAGTGGCAATTACAATTCCAAGTCCTAAAGTAACAACTTAAAGATATTGCGATTATTTCCCTCTTGAAAGTGTACTATACTAACTTAAACAATCACTTTTATAATAAAATCCTAATATTGTTGTCTCCAATTTTCCTTACTGCAAGCCATTGATTAAGCGTTTATCAAGCCTTAATCAAGCGTTAATAATTAACGCTTGATGAAGGTTAGATTAACACCTGATTAACGCTTTCCTTTAAGGGCGAAGTGCGAAGCTTGAATACAATATGCAGTTTATACTAAAGTAGTAAATGCCTGATGACCTATCAATATATTAGGATTGTATTCAATATCAATCCCAAACTTTAAGGTTTGAGGGAAATGAGTTCACCAGTTCTTACTTGGAAAATAAACTGAAGGATATTAACAGACTTTGTGCTTAGCTTTTTTTTAGATGATTTTAATTCAGCACCTTAGTACTAAATATATCCATAAACTATGTGGCTTCTATATTCGGATTTTTTTAATGGAGTGATATTCCCGGTGAATGTAGAAATGATATATTACTTCTTCCTTAGTAACAGAAATAATTATAGGGGGGTACTTTTTTCCTTTACTCCCCATTTCACAGAACTGATGTCCTCGCCAGAATGAAAAAGATTATCCTTCTTATTTCTGGTTATCTTATCTATTTTACAGTAGGATAACTATATAGTGTATAAACTACTTACAAGGAATCTGCACTACTTGCCTAGTAAGTTTTCTAAGGACACTCTAACATTTTTTAAACGATCCTCAATCGAGATTAGGCAATCGTTAAATATTTGTTTTGGGATTATAGGGTGATGATGTTAGTAAAGGAGAAAGCAACATAAAAATGATAATAAAAGTTCCATCACAACAAAGTAATTTTACCCATTTTCTATGGGCAGATATCCCATCATTTATCAGCTAATCTATTTTACTTATCTCTACTTATATCTGCACACAAAAGCCTAATTAGGATATGCTATTTTCACTATTAATGGTTTTAGCTCGATATGTCCAGAACCCTTTTTCAGAAAAATAATCCTTGCACTTTTCAAGCTGAGCGATGTTTTCAAAGATTCCGAAACAAGTTGATCCGCTTCCACTAAGCATTGACACTTTTGCTTCATATTGTTTAAGCGTATTAATTACTTCATCCACAATAGGATAAACTTTTCTGATTCCAGCTTCCAAGCGATTGAAACAGGAGCTATACACATTTTTAATATCAAAATAATGTTGTTCTTGCTTGGAAGTTAGATAAGCCAGTTTATATGCTTCTGCACTGGAAATTGCTATGCCTGGATTAATTAATAGTATGTTATTCAAAATGATATCCGGCATTTTTGTTATAATCTCTCCTCTATTTTCCCCTCTTGCTGTTCCCCCTTCCAGAAAAAAATTGATATCACTTCCAAATTGAGCAGCTATTTTATGCATTTCTGCTTTTGATAAATGTAGCTGCCAGAGTTTATTTAATGCTAATATACAATTGGCAGCATTGCTACTACCACCTCCTAAACCTGCTGCTATTGGAATCGACTTTTTTAGCTTAATGGATATTCCATTGGGGATTTTATATTCATTCTGCAAATAGGATGCCACCTTGTATATGAGGTTATTTTCATTTGCTAACTGATTAATATTGCAAGAAAGGACTATTTGCGGAGAATCAATAACTTCATAGTCCAGATAATCAAACAGGTCAATACTGCAAAGAACAGTATCGACCTGATGATAATTATTAGGAAGCTTACCTGTTAATTCAAGAAACAGATTTATTTTTGCGCAGGAAGCGGTTAACATTCTTTTTTTGTTTTTGAGGTACCTCGTCACCATAATAATAATAGTAGTAGTAATAATAGTAGTAGTAATTCTGTTTGCTGTAATATTTTTGGACATAAATACCATTCACGATAATACCATCTATTCTACCATCAATATTTTCCATAAGTTCCTTAGTGCGTCTGATGATACCTTTATCGGTAAAGCCACAACGGACAACAAGATAGGTCATATCTACTTTCTTAGTTAAAATAAGAGCATCCGTAACAGCAATTAAAGGTGGAGAATCGAAAAGGACAAAGTCGTAGCGTGTTTTTAATTCTTCAATCAAAAAATCGGTTCTGGGTGAAGCAATTAATTCTGATGGATTGGGAGGAATAAACCCACTGGTAATTACATCCAGATTGGCTATTCCAGAGGGTTTGATAACTTGCTCAACACTTACTTCCGGATCGATAAGAAAATCACTGGTGCCGTTTTCTTTTTCCAGACCTAACTTACTGTGAACAGTAGGCCTACGCAAGTCCATATCAACTAAAATAACCTTGCTATTCATTTGAGCAAAAGTTATAGCAAGATTGGCTATGGAAGTAGATTTACCTTCTTTAGGTCCGGAAGAAGTAACAAGAATTGCAACACTTCCTTCACCTTTTTTAGCTAAGATATTGGTTCTTAAAGTTCTATATGCTTCTGCAATAGGAGATTTTGGGGCATAATGAGAAACCAATTGCATCATTACATAGTGCATCGAACGAGTAAGCTGTTCTCGATTTTCTCCTGTAGCAGAATTAATCATATCGTTAAATTCCTGAAGTTTAGATTCCGCTTCGCGAATAACGGGTATCGTTCCAGCAATTGGTAACCGGACAAAGCTTTCCATATCTTCCAGCGTGCGTAATTTTGTATCCAAAGAATGCACTAAAAAAGCAGATCCAATTCCTAAACCCAAACCCAATATAATACCTACGAGAATATTCATCGAAACGCGTGGTTTAATAGGAATTGTGGGACGTTCTGCATAGTCGATTATACGGATATTACCAATTTTGGCCTGTTCTGCAATTTTAGCATCCTCATATTTTTCCATCATCATACTATGAATTTTTTCATCCAACATCAGATTGCGCGTTAATCTTGCTAATTCCAGTTCCGTATTGGGAATAGCAATAAGGCGTTGATTATACATCTCTTTTGTTTGTTCCAAGCCATCAACTTTGGCTCTGGCCATTTCCAAATCAACATTGGCTTGAATAATTCTGGTTAATAGGTCGCTGCGGGTTTTAAGAGGATCTTCATTTATCGACAAACTTACCAGCTTGCGGATTTCGCGATCCAGTGTTTCTTTGGCATTTTCGATTTCGCGATAAAGTAGCTGAATTTGAGGATGGTCAAGAGGATATTCGTTTTTTGTAACGAGTTTAGTAATAAGGGATTGAGTATCAACAATCTGTTTGCGCAGTTCATTTATATAGGGGGTTTTAAGGATATTATCTATATTAACTAACAGGGAATCCTGTTCGCGTAATTGACGATTAAGCATATCGAGGGTTTTAGCCTTCACTGCTTGCTCTGTTAATGCTGCTTCATATTCTGCTTCTACATCCGATGCTTTTTCGATTAGTTTAGTTGTTTCCTCGGTTAATTGCGTAAGCTGGTTCAAATTTTTGAATTCTCTTAAATCATTTTCAGAACTTTGCAATCGGCGAGAAATAGCATCCAGTTGAGTTTCCAGAAATTCACGGATAGTAGTAAATTCCAAACGAGCATATTGGGTGTTTTGTTGTTGGATAGCTTCAGCGATGGAATTCACTGCGGCCATTGCTTCAGCTGGATTTGTAGATTCAAAGCTAATAGTTAAAACATCTGTTTCCCGTTTTGATTCTACTTTCATTTTATCTAAACTTGCAACAGGATCAGGTAGTTGACTTGCAGGGAAAGTATCCCAATCAGGATATTTCTTCATAATTTCCCAGGCAAGCTTCATAATAGGTTTACTACGAATCAGTTCAATTTGATTATTTACAGTATTTTTACCTAATCCGCCAGCAGATAGAAACATAAGATCAGATTGTTTATTGGCATCTTCCAGTAAAATTCTGGAAGAAGCAGAATATACTTTTGGTAAACGAGCAGTATATAAAACTGTCGCAACAATAACCAGAAAGAAAACCAGAATTACCAGATAACGATGTTGCAGGATTATTCTAAAGTAGTCAGATAGTTTTATTTCTTCTTGTACGGGAACTTGGTTATTTTCATTTTCCAGCATTGAATCCCCCTCCTAAAATCCAGTTATTATACTATACATACTTAGAGCTACGGTTAAGTCGGAGAGAAAACTTGCCACTCGAGAGACAGCATAAAAAATAGTTCCTGAGACAATTATAGTGTCACCCGGTTTTAATTGCGGAATTAAAGTAGCATCTCCAGTTTCCAGATATTTTTTAAAATTAACCCAGATAACTTTATCGCCTTCAGAAGAAGGACGAACGACCCTTATCTTAGATAGTTTAGCATCCTCTCTTGGCCCTCCTGCTAAAGAAAGCAAAGTTAAAAAATCAGTATCATCAGGGACAGTATATAAACCTGGTTTATAAACCTGGCCCAAAATATAATTATTCATCTTCAGCTTTTCCACTCCGCTGCGAATACCTTCATAGGTATAGGCAGAAATATTGGAGGATGGGGTAAAATTAATTGTCTGCTGGCCGAATAACATAAAAGCAAAACCAGCAAGTAGAAACACCAACAATGTTTTCTTCACAATATCCTCTTTTCTATTTTGCGTTACATTCTTTATTTAGCTGTTAAAGTCAAGTTATTTCTCATAAGCATAATCACTATTCTAAAGCACTATATTCATTTATATTGAATTATAAAAGTTCTTTCTTCAGATTCCGAACCCATTTTCATTTCGTGTTCCGAATCATAATCAAAGGAATCTACTCTCCAACGAAAAACCTGTCCATTTACAGGAGCAGGAGTCATCACAGGAAAGGGAACATTGGGTGGGGCAGGATTTTCGTCATTAGGAGTATAAGAATAATCTGTATGATAAACCAGTTCTCCAGTCTGCTCGTCCCAAATCAGAATCCTGAATTCAGTTGTCTGGCTATCACCAATTCTCCAGTAGAGTCTTAAATTATTAGGATTCACAGCTGCCCCTCCCTCAGGAGAAGTGAGAGTACTTTTTGCCAATAAAGCATAGGAAACAGTATCGGAAACGCTGAAATTTCCACTGGCATCATAAAGTTCTATATAATAATAATACCATTCTCTTTCTATCAAAAAACTCCGGTCTAAATAATAATCCTCTGAAGCAGGAACAGTATCGATTAATTGAGGTTCAGGATTCTGTACAGTATAGCGATATACCTTTACATGACTTAAGTCGTTATCTACAAATTTTTTCCAAGGAACTTTTATCCATTTGCCATCTGGAACAGCATCAATACCATTATTATCATCATCTAAGATTACTTCAATTCCGTCTATAGTAATCGGATCATCTCCCGTATCACCCAAATGTTCTAATAAGTCAGGAGCTGCAGGAGGAATTTTATCCTTTTCTGGAGAATCGTCTGCCGCACAGGAATAGGTTAAGACAAGTAACAAAAGGCCGGCTAATATGCAAATCTTTCTCATTTTAGAACTCCTTAGAATCTAACTCGTAAGCCCAAACGATTGCTAATACCTATTGGATTAGTAATTAAGGCATAATCGAGCAAAACTCCATAAAGTTTGATAGTTGCACCTGCACTAAAATTAGTGTCGTAATATCCAAGGCGCAAATTACACTTTTTATCATATTCCCAATCTACACCATAGTGGTTTGTTCCCCCATACACATAATCATAATCATAGGCTAAAGTTACAATAGATTTCAGTTTTGGTATGGGTTGCTCAATCGCTACTCCGGTTTTTGTATTGTATAAAACTTCATCTCTTATCTTACTTGGTGTATCCCAAGTGATATCAGTTCCTCCAATATCTTGAAAATTGATGCCAAAATCCAAATTGCCAAGATCTTCCCAATCAAAAATAACAGCAAGGTCTGTTTTTGCTTTAAAACCAATATCTATACCAGTTCCGGTTCCAGTCCTATCCCAAATAGACCTTTTAATAAGCTTAACAGTACCTCCGAAACCAAAATCAAAAGGAACCGCAAAAAATTCCCACCCCATATTAGCATCATAATGAATTTTTTTAGAGAAAGCAAATTGATAAAGATCATCATAACTGGAAAATTTGCTGTCTGGAACACCCGGCAAATGATATACGCTATTATTGATCCGTTGATCTACATTGGTTCCAATCAAATAGCGTTCATCGAAATGAGGAATGTCACTAACCGTTAAGCGAGTTACATTTAAGCAAATAGTTACATCATTGGGTAGGGGCTGAGCATAAGTAACATAGTCGTAAGAAGCAAGGTTATTATAGAGAAAACAATGCATAGCCGAAACTTCTGAATCGGTAATAAAACATAAACCAGCCGGATTCCAATATATGGCAGAACCATCATCTGCCAATGAACTAAAAGCACCCCCCATTCCCAAAGGACGCACTCCGGAACCAATCATCATAAAATCTCCTGCATAACGTCCTGCAAAAAGTGGCGTTAGACACATCAGGGTAAGCGAGAACAGGATACTTATCTTTTTCACTTTAAGCTCCTTAATTCAGAATTGCCATTTTTTGTGTCTTTTCAATCGTTTTATGACCTTTCTTAGCAATTATCCGATAAAAATAAACACCATTAGCCAAAGTGTAACCGCTATCATCTTTACAATCCCAACCATACACTGTACGAGGATATTCATGATAACCAACCCCCACAGGTAAATTTCTAAAGGTTTTAACCAAACGTCCACTAATAGTATATACTTTGATAGTAACTTCATCAGCTCCATCAGTTAATATATAAGTAAAACGAGTGCGTCCTTCATTTTTAGGATCAATAGCTGCGCCTTGGCCTCCTGTTCCTAACACAGGATTTGGATAATTGGCAAGGTTGATAACATCAAATTTGTCATTCACGGTAAATTGGATATCGCGGGTTGCAAGCATTCCATTTAAATCACGACATTTAACTTTTAGTTCGTGGATCCCGCGTCCTAAAGATAGCTGATATTTGATCGGAATTCTATTGATATTTTCCAAATTGATGGAAACAACATAATCTTCTTCAGGAATAGGAATTCCATTTAGGAAAAGTTGAATGGAATTATCTATAACATCAATTCCGTTGGCATCAGATAGTAATAGCGAAATAATCCCGTTGCCAGCAACATAGCCACCGACAGTAAATTCCTGGTCTTGAACATTAACATCTATACTTGGTGGTGAACTATCGATATTTCTGAAGATACTGTAAATTCCGGTTCGATCAACCTCAAATTGAACTTTGTTTAGATTTACATCTACAAAACCGCCGATTAGTATCCATTTTTTAACTTGGGAATTATAACGATAAATCCTGAAGTTATTAGCATTTTCCTGTGCCTGAGTTAAAGAATCAATTGCGCTATAGTTAAATGAAAGGAATAGTTTCTTACCTCCATTTAGAACCCCTAAGGAATCTGTAACACCTGTGCCTAATGCTAAAATCTCGTAAGGAATAGAATATTTATTCCCACTAAATCCATCTGGAGCATTCATCATAATATTTTGTACATCAGGTTGATTGAGGGGAGGTAATGCTGATAAAGTATTTACGGCAAAAAGAATTTGTTCATTAGTGGGAACAAGCCCTTCAGGTATTGTGCATTGAAGATTATTATCTATGCTACTAAGAGTAGAACCCGAACTATCAATCAAATAATAATTCAGAGGAACCTGCAAACGGATATAGTTGCCAATATTAACATATGCTTCCCACTCCGGAAAAGTGTTGCTGGTATTTACTCTTACTTCCAAAAATAAATTGGCATTGGGTAAATTAGCAAGAGAAATACTGTCCCAACGCAATTCATTTACTTCCAAAGGAGGATAACTTTGGCTAGAAAAGAAAGCAAGGTTATTTGCCGTAGTCCCCACATATAATTTTAAATCTGTAGTAATTGAAGGAGTGTTTCCAACATTGGTTCCCAGCACTTTTAATACTAAGTTATTTCCATCCTGTTCCAATTTTATGTCTTTTAAAAGTAAATCAGGTCCTGCCACTACATAACTTTGCAAAATGGTCTCCGAAACACCTGCTTCGGTCTCCAACACATATTTATAGAATATTTCTTTGCGAGTAGGTTGCCTTCCTAAACGCGTAGCCGTAACATATAAAGTGCTATCCGTTTCTGATCGTTGCATCGGCAAATCTACCCAATTAATTACTTGCGAAGTGCTATCGGTTCTTACTTTACAATAGATATTCTGAACTGGCAAGGGACTAAATACTTTAGCAGTAAATAAAACAGAATCCGACCAGGCAGGTTCTGCAGGAATAAAACTATGATGTACAATATTCGGTCTGCCCACACTATACTGAGAAATGCCAACAAATTCATTACTAGGAGAATAACCAGCTATCATAATTTTGCGGAAATAATTATCGGTAGTTTGGTCTGGATTAACATAAGACGCTGTAAAATGGCCATCCGGATAAACTGGTAAATCATAAGGAACATTAACTATTTTTCCGCTTGGTTTCATTATAAATAAACGCGCAGCATTAATCCCTGAAGGGAAATCTGCATTCACATAAAGAGTATCCCCAGGATTTAGAACATAGCTATTAGCCGAGACGGGAATATCCTTTATTGGTTTGCGTAATTTGATAAGCGGATCACCCATATAAGCAAAACCGTTAATTAAAGCATATCTGGCTGCAGGAGAATAAGTTGTGGAATAGAACCTGGCTAAAGCATAGATATTTGCCAAACCAATATTATCGAAATTGTGTTTAAATAGTGCTTCGCAATATGCTAAACCCCAGTCCTCATCATGATCCCTAAAACCCAAACCCGTAAAACCAGCAGTTCCAATAGCTCCTTTACCAGGCTGCAAAACTAATGCTTCACTGATAGAAGCCATCCCGTTTGTATCAAAAGCTGAACAATAACAGGCAAGAGATAAAACTACAGGGTAAACTTGATTGTTGAGCGTTGCTACATCATTAAAATTGAAGAGATTATAGTCCGCCCAAATTCTTCCTCCTCCATGACCCATAAATTGAACATACTGAGTTCCGGAATTGATCGCGTCTTTCAAGTTAAAGGTTCCGCCAAAGTAATCCGAGCTAACTGTTTGCGTGGAAGTATAAACTCTGGTTACTCTATATTCAGGAGGAATTGTTTTCCGGATAATGCGTTCCGATTGCTGAGCAAAAAGATCATTTCCATCAGTAATTTTCCCTCCGGAGGTGAAGGTTAAATGACTACTCCATAGACGAGAGGTTTGTAGATTTTCCCGATAGGAAATTGCCTTAGCGGCATAAGCCAAAATTTGTTCTTCCTTCCAAACGCTAATTCTGGCAATGGATACATCGGGAATATTATCAGTTCCGACAATACAACCATACCATTGATCACTTGCTGTAGCCCCGTGATTATAAGTCCAGGTCTTTTTAACTGGTATCAGATTATACATTCGAGAATAACTGTTATCTCGTGTATCGTCTACACCTTCTCCTAAAAGAATAACCTGGTTTATTTGTGGACTGCTCCAATTGTTATAAGCATAACGAATAAAATCTCTGATTGGTTCACTACCAGTGATTCCGAAATTAAATTCGTCATAGATATCTTGCACATCCACAATTTGGACAGTGTGCCCTTCTGATTCCCACAGTGATTTTAATTGCAGAGTCCCTTCCACATCAGTAAACTTCCGGGGAGTAATAACAACGACATCAGCACTAAGATAGGGATTTTTCAAATCACTGGGAAAATTCAACCTAATGTTTTTCGGTGTTTTTTTCTTATTTTCCGTTACAGCAAAATATCTTACGGCATCGGAAGCAACACTATCTTGCAAAGTAACTGTCCAGGGAGCATCTCCATTAATATTAAAGGGCTCTATCTGCACAGAATTGAATATGCTGGAACCAATTTTGTACACGGATATATCGGCATTACTGAATCCACCCACTTCAAACTGATATAAACCATCAGGAAGGTTAGAAGGTTTGGTAAATTTTATATAATCCTGATCTGTTTTATATTCCCGCCAATATTTTATTTCTGCCCAATCCAATAAAACTTGTTCCTCATCGCCCATAACAGTATTACCTGATAGAGCTATATATAAATTATTTACTCCATGTCTTAAAGCAGTATTGGAGATTTCGGTTTGATTTTGGAAAATCTTTTCAGTCTGTCCAATCCAGGTAAGGGTATTAATCATTGCTTGATTCAAACGAATAGATGCCTCGTGGTCAAATTGTCCACTGGTTAATGTTTCGGAATAAGTAAGCCCCATCAAACATATTTTAGCAGAGGCATAGCGAGTTGTAGTATCTTTAGGATATTGCAATTCTATAGGTACAATTTCCAAGTCGGGAGCATCTATTTTTCTCCAGAACCAAACATCTTCTCGGTAGTAATTCTGGTCTATTGAGCTCCAGCCCTGACCCAATTTATCGCTTATCAGTTGTTCCTCGAAGTGAACAGTATCTTCATAAGCATCTGGAACAATACAATTTGAGATATTGGATTCTATCAACCCACCGTTTTCTACAGCCATTCTTGCTCCAAAGCGATCCACCAATTTCAAAGTATATACATTTTCAGAAGTGTAATCATCCATATAGGAAGTATCCCCTTTATGCATATCACCATAAAATTCAAAATAATCACTCGGATTGAAAATACCATCATTTTCACCAACAAAATTAATAGGTACTTGACCATATTCATCACTCAATTCCAGATAGCGAGGGTCTACATTGGCAGGAGTCCAATTCATATTTACCTGTAAGGAATCAACCATCATATTAATATAGTCCATTAGGTAATGGTAATCAACTTTATAAATACCTTCTTTATCAACAATTATTTGAATTTCATTTATTCCGGAAGTGCCATTTTTGGGTGAAGTATAATTTGTGTCGCGGGTTTTTTCCAAGCGCCATATTTTGGAGCTGTCTTCATTCAAGAATAAAGATGGAGTTGCATTATCAAGAGGATTAGGATTCAGTTGCCAATTCTTGGAGGCATTTTTTGAACCTGCTACATATACGCTTACAGTAATACTTCTGTGGATAATGAGTTCTTTACTTTGAGCTCTATACTGAAATGGACAAATAAATAAGGGAACAAATCTACGGTTACCAACAAAAGCAGGTTCACCTTTTTGAACTACTTGAAGTGGATACAGCTCACGATTAGAATATGCTTTATAGTTTGGCTTATTAACAAATATTGGTTCACTTTCTTCCAGCAACATAGTTGCCGCAGGATATATGTTCACATTCTTTAGCGTTTGAGATTCACTGCTTTCAATGCTGAAACTGATATCTCCATCTACAGGAACAGCTATTGCTGTGGAAAATAATTTCAGCTCTGGATAACCTTCTTCACCATAAATAGAACTCTCACTACAGATTATTCTTTTCCAGGTTTGGCCATTAATTGTTACATCTTCCAGTTCATATTCTGGAAGTTCGAATTGAATAGTAAGTAAATCCTGACTTTCAGAAATAAGTGTTATAGGGGAGGCAAATATAAGAGCAGGTAAGAAAAAACTAAGATAGAATAATAAACCTGCCTTATAAAACTTGGCAAGGGACAGGTTTTTAACCTGTATAATAGAGTATATTGTCATAATATTATTTGTCTCCATTGTCTAATAAGGTATTATTCCTTAAACCGATGTCTTGTCGAAAAATCCTGTTTTCAAAAGTTATTTGCTGAGCTTTACTGTATGCCTCTTCCCTAGCTTCATTTAGATCTTTCCCAACACCAACAGCACATAAAACCCGTCCGCCAGAAGTTACAAGGCCATTTTCAGCATCTGCTACTCCAGAAAAATAAATACCGGAAAGGGTTGAAGGCATAATGAGGGGAAAGCCCTTTTGATAACTTAAGGGATAACCTCCAGAAGCCAAAACAACTCCTAAAGCAGTTTTATCCGAGAATTTAAGCTCAATTTTATTTATTTCACTCTGCAAAATTGCCTGGCAGATATCTACCAAGTCTGTTTCCAGTAATGGCAATATAACCTGTGCTTCAGGATCTCCAAGACGACAATTGTATTCCACTATTTTTGGTCCTTCTCTGGTTATCATCAATCCGCAATAAAGAATCCCTTTATATGGATATCCCATATCACGCATTGCTTTTAGAGTCGGTTCAACAATCTCTTTTTCTATTTTGCTTCGATATTTTTCGGCCTCAGGAACAGGAGCATAAGCACCCATTCCACCTGTATTCGGACCCCGGTCCCCATCATATAGCTGTTTATGATCTTGAGCAAAAAGAGTGGTCTTAAAATTTACCCCATCTGTAAATGCAAATAAAGAAACCTCCCAACCTTTTAAAAACTCTTCAACAATTACTCCTCTTGCACTTATTGTTATTTTATTTAATGCATCTTCGGCTTCGTTTAAATCCGAAACTATTATTACCCCTTTTCCACCTGCCAATCCATCTGCTTTGATAACTGCAGGATAGCCAAAATTCTCGATCAATTCCAAAGCTTGTTCTACAGTTCTCGCTATTTGGTATCTAGCAGTGGGAATTTTTGATTTCTGCATTAAGTCCTTGGCAAAAATCTTACTGGTTTCCAATTGACCGGCAAATTTACTGGGCGCTATAACCGATATTCCTTTTTCCCATAAATAATCAGATAAACCCTCAGCGATTGGCTGTTCTGGTCCAATAAAGACAAGGTCAATTGTATTTTGACGGCAAAAATTACATATATCTTCCTGCTTTGGCAATTTCACGCATTCATAGTACTTCGCAATTCCTGCGTTACCTGGTGACACATATACTTTAGCCACCTTTTTACTTTTGGCAAAACACTCTGCTAGCGAATGTTCTCTACCTCCGCTACCTATAACTAAGATATTCAATTATACCTGCCTTGTAAGTATTTGATTAAGGTAAGAATAGCAAATTCTGCAGCTTTTATGCGCACAATTTCCCTATCTCCAGTAAAGAATTGTTTTTCAGACCAATGTTTCTCAGCGGCTATAAAGCCAAAGCACACCGTTCCTACAGGTTTTTTTTCTGTTCCACCGTCGGGACCAGCAATACCTGTTATTGAAATCGCACAGGTAGAATTTGTCAATAGTTTTATTCCCTCCGCCATTTGCATTGCACAGGTTTCGCTTACTGCTCCTTTAGTTTCCAAAACTTTATCGGAAACCTTTAATATCTTTTTCTTCAATTCGTTAGTGTATGTTATTACACCACCCAAGAAAGAGTTAGATGCTCCAGGAACATCAGTTACTAGCTTTTGAACTAAGCCACCTGTACAGGATTCAGCCACACTTAGAGTGTAGAAATTATTCAACAATAGAGATAATAAAATTTCTGCGGGGCTTTCTTCATCGTAACCCCAAACATAAGGATGGATTTTATTTAGAGCGCTATCTGCAGCTTCTTCCACTTTTCTTACATCAGTTCCATAAAAACGCAAATCAACTCTTCCAATTTGAGGTAACCATGCTATAGATATTCCTTCGGGTAAATCAGACAGAGTAAACAACTCAGCCAATCGGGATTCAGCTATTCCGTAAGTTCGCAATGTTTTTATATGCAAAGGTTTATAGTTTGGGTATGTTTTTGCTATTATTTTCTTTATATGGGTTTCAAAAATATGTTTCATTTCGGAGGGGACACCTTGCAATGCAAAGAATAAATAATCTCCTTCCTGATAAAGCAAGCCAGGAGCCGTTCCTAAGTCATTTTGCAAAGGAATAAAATCATCGGGAACCATTGCCTGGGAACGATTGGTTTCCGGTATTGGGATATTTCGGAAAGCAAACATTTTTTGGATGTGTTCCCAGATACTATTATCAAAGTGTTGGTTCTTACCGAAGAAATTGGCAATTGCAGCTTTAGTTAAATCATCTTCAGTAGGCCCCAAACCTCCAGTAGTTATCACTATATCATATTTTTTCCAGGTATCTTGCAATGTTTGTTTTATGGCGTTTGGTTCATCTTTAATCGTGACTGCATATTCTGCTAATATTCCCAATTTGGTAAGTTCCGAACCCAAATAGGCAAGATTGGTATTGATGGTTTTACCCATCAAAATTTCATTGCCAATATTGATGATGGCTGCATTCATTTTAATACGCTTTAGCAAAAATAACTCTACGATTGGATTTTTCACCACAATAGATACATTTGCCTTCTTCTTCTTTTGCCTCAAAAGGAATGCAGCGGATCGTAACTTTCAGGTCATCTTTTATCTTTTCTTCGCAGGTTTGATTTCCACACCAGTGGGAATTGGCAAAACCACCGCTTATTTCCTGTTCTTCATTTTTGGAATTAAAGAACCGATAGAATTCTTCCTTATCATCAATGTCTACTGTCCACTTATCTCTAAAATTCAAAGCCCGCTGATAATAGCCCTCTTGCATTTCGGACAAGGTTTTTAGAACATAATCTACCACATTATCAATTTTAATTGAGTGTTTATCTTTAGGTTCTTTATCTCTTCTGGCAAGCATTACAGAATCGTTAACAATATCACGAGGGCCTATTTCGAGGCGTAGAGGAATACCTTTTTTTATCCAATACCAATTTCTTTCGCTGCTGGTCATATCCCTTGTATCCATTTCAGTAAATATTTGAATATCATCCAAATACAATCCTTTAAAAATATTCTGCACTTTTATGGCAAAATCCATCACTATCTGTTTTTCCTCATCATTTTTGTAAATAGGGATAATCGCAATATGCGAAGGAGCAATTTTAGGAGGTAAAACTAATCCATTATCATCACTATGCGCCATAATTAAGGCACCAATTAACCGCGTGGAAACACCCCAAGAAGTAGTCCAGGCATATTCCATTTCTCCGTTCCGATTTTGAAATTTAATTTCGGAGGCTTTGGCAAAGTTTTTACCCAAAAAGTGAGAAGTGCCCGATTGCAATGCTTTTCTATCCTGCATCATTGCCTCAATACAATAAGTTGTAACGGCACCGGGAAATTTTTCACTTTCAGTCTTTTCACCTTGAATGACAGGCAAAGCAAGATAATCACGCGCAAATGTAGCATAAACATTCAGCATTTTTAAGGTTTCTTCTCGAGCTTCAATTTCTGTTTCATGCACAGTGTGCCCTTCCTGCCAAAGAAATTCAGTGGTTCTTAAAAATAGACGAGTACGCATTTCCCAGCGCACAATATTAGCCCATTGATTTATTAACAAAGGCAAATCTCTATAGGAATTAACCCATTTGGCAAAGGATGCACCGATAATTGTTTCGCTTGTAGGCCGTACAATATAAGGTTCAGTAAGTTCTCCGGCAAGTTTTAATCCGCCTTTTTCATCTGCTTCCAATTTACTATGTGTTACTATAGCGCATTCTTTAGCAAAACCTTCAACATGTTCAGCTTCTTTTTCAAAAAAGCTTTTGGGAATAAAAATAGGAAAATAGGCATTTCTATGCCCCGTTTCGCGAAACATTCTATCCAGAATATGTTGAATATTTTCCCAAATAGCATAGCCCCAAGGTTTTATAACCATACAACCGCGAACTTCACTATTTTCAGCCATATCGGCTGCTTTTATTACTTGTTGATACCATTCGGCATAATTTTCTTCCCGAGTAGGGGTAATTGCAGTTTTGTTATTCTTGCTCATTACTTTTCTCCATAATTACATACTGAACACTTAGGGTATCTGTTTTTTCTTTCTCAGCAGACATAATACCCATTATATTATTTCACTTAAAAAAAACCAATTCCTTTATTGTGCCAATATTGTCAATGCAAAAGAACTTCATTTGTGCTTTATAAACCCTGCTTTGCAAATATTTATCTGGTTATGAAACAAATATGTGCTTATTTTACAGGAATAATTAGGTGATTATTAAAAGCTGAACAACTATTATTTATAGATACTTAGCTGTTTTGCGAGTGCAGATTTTGCGGTTCGTAATGTTACAATTTTCGCTGCATATATCTATGTTCTTCCTTAATAACAGCGCTGGAGACGCAGTGGAACTGATCGGCAATTTCCCCATTAGTGCCACGGCAATTGCGCCACAAGAACCAAGCAAGAAACAACCCGATTTCCAGAAATGGCATACTAGGCAGTATCTTAGAAAAGAGAAACTCTTAAAAAAAGTTGGGTTGATAAGGAAAAATGACATTCCCCCTCAAGTTATTTGGGGAAATGTCAAATATTCCTGAAAGGCTACATTTTATATAATCAAGTTCCCTTTACCGAGCAGAGGACATCCCTTTAATATTGCACATCGGTTACGCAAAACTTGGATCTTAGTTATGTTGTTTACGAGTTTGTTTAAACTCCTATGATTCTATCACTTCCACATTAGCACGAGGTAGTATTGTCCTTGTTCCATCTTCAAATTCTGCTTCCAGTACTCTAACCAGGGTTTCCGATTCCACTTTGGTAAGTTCTTCTGGAAGTGCTGTAACTTTGGCAATCTGACCAAAATGCGGTTGACGGATAATTCTAATCACCGTTCCAATTTCTAAAACAGGCATAGAGCTTGTTTTAGCGACCAGTTCTTTTTCATCAAACTCGAGAGGAATAATGATTTCTGGTCTGATAACTCCAGCGCGGATCTGAGTTCTGCCATGTATAGAGGTTTTATGTCCCTCAAATCTTTTCAGAAGTTCAAAGGTCTTATTAGCCATATTGATTTTGCCGAAACCTTCTGTGCAAACAATAGTTATACCGATATTTTCGTGTCCGGTAATGGCTACCCCGATATCGTAACCGAGTAATTTTTTAATATCCTGGTCATCAAGTCCACCGGTAATAATTGCTTTTACGCCATTTTTACGAGCTATATCGATTGAATGATAAGCAGCAAAGGCACCTGCAACAATAATTTTTCCTGCACAAGAAGCATCAATTTTAGCTACATCCAATTCATCATCCGGAGATTCTGCAAGTATTTTTAATTCGCCATAGGTCTCGCCCCCCAAACCAAAAATGCCTTGTATATAGGCACTTTTATTTTCTATGATAACACCTTCATCTTCAATAACATCAGTAACTAATCCATCAATAAATGCCTTCACTTGAACAGGGATTTTTGGTTCGCGCAGTAAAATTTGTCCAGTAACAGAAGAGATATTTTCTACTTCTCCATCGATCGGAGAAAGAACTTCATTTTTCATTATTCCCAGCCCAAAAAGACCTTTATTGGCAGCTAAAACTGTGTTTTTCGTAATCTTTTGCCCGGGTTGGATTTTTATGTAATTTTCTAATTGTTGGGGAGTTACACCCAATTTATTAGCCAGATTGAAAGGTATCACTTTTCCAGGTAATAAAGTTTCAGCAACTACATCTTCAGCTTTAACTTTATCACCTTTTTTAACAACTACCTGCCCTTTGAGGGGTAGAATGCGTTCTTTTCGTAAGATTATATTATCGGTAACGGTTAATCCAGCGGAATATGCTTGTCCCATTTTTTCCTCCTATACTAAGATATGTTCAGGGTATGCTTTCAATTCTTTCATCCACTTTTTCAGAGCAGCAATGCGTTCTGATTTTTCGGTGGGAAGAACAAATGGCTGACGTCCTCGTGTATCTATCACGATTCCAACTATTCCACCGTGAAGATCAACGGTAATTTCTTTTTTCTTATCTTGGTCTAAAATCAAGCCCTTGTGGGTTTTAAGAGTCGCTTTTGCCTTTTGACCAACTTCACAGGGTATTAAACGGATTTCACCAAAGGGTATATCTTCTTCAAAAACCGAGCCATCAGGAAGTTCTAATTTGGCATAAAGTGCTGGTTTACCAATTTTCCCTTTCCCTACAGGGGCAACACAAGTTCCTAAATAAACCATACAATCTTTGTTAAAAACCTCAGTAGCTGCTTTGGTACTAATCTCGGAAAGCACACCCAGATGAGGCATCATAAAAATGCTGTCTACAGAAAGACGAGTAATTCCTTCTGGTAGAAAAGCATCAATTAACATCATCACGGTCTGATTTCTGCGAGGAGCATGAGATAAAACTCCTCCACTACCTACTAAAAGGTCTAAAGTAAGCATATTAACAATGGTTTCTCCGGAAAGGGATTGGCTGAATGCTTCAGAAATATCACGCTGTTTCTGCATACCTTTCAGTGAACTGGCAAAGGATTTATGTTGTTCAAAAGCCAAACGTAATGCTTCTTTAGCTATTGCCTGTTCCAAAACTAGTTCTTCCAACAAAGAAGGAACAGTTGTTGGACGGATCATTTTATTTTTAATCATATTGCGCAATTCATTTTCGTTAATATCAAAAGGAACCCAGCGCATAATATTATCCAATCCTGCTGACGCCAGAACATTGGAAATGCTATAACTCATTCCCAAATTAGCACTAACGGTACGATTGAAAACAAAATCTTTAGTGAAAACGCTAAAGATATCGGTTGTAGCTCCTCCAATATCAACTCCTAAAACTTCAATTTGTTCTTCTTTAGCTATTGCTTGCATAATATTTCCAACTGCGGCTGGAGTAGGCATAATAGGAACTTGTTCATGTTCAGGGCCTATAGTCCATTCCATCAGTTTATTATAGCCAGGTGCTTGTTTCATAACATGTTCCATAAATAGGTCATGAATCTTTTCCCTTGCTGGCAGGAGGTTTTCAATTTCCAGTTTGGGACGAATATTATCGGTAATTATCAGGTCTACTTTCTCGCCCAGAGTTTTAATAATTTCTTCGCGGGCATCTTTATTTCCAGCATAAATAACAGGTAGTTTATAACCGGAACCCAAACGAGGTTTAGGATCTGCACTGGCTACAAGTTCTGCCATTTCTACAACATGTTTTACAGTGCCTCCATCTTCACCTCCAGCCATTAAAATCATATCTGGCCTAAGTTGACGGATTCGTTCAATTTTTTCATAGTTCATTCTTCTATCGTTGCTGGCAATGAGGTCCATAACAATTGCCCCTGCTCCCAAAGCTGCTCTTTCTGCACTTTCTCCTGTCATAGCAGCAACCACACCAGTAACCATCATTTGTAATCCACCTCCAGCAGAAGAAGTTGATACATAAGCATCTACACCTACATCCCCTTTGCGCGGAATAACAAATTCCCCATTTTCCATAAACTTAATATTGGGATTATGATATTTTAGGCGTGCTAATTCCTCCAGTTCTTGGGTAGCGTTGATAACACCTTTGGTAACATCATTTAAGGGTGCTTCTACAGTAGTAGGTGCTTCACCGCGAAGGGTTTGACGAAATTCTCCATCCACCCATTCGATTAATATTGCCTTGGTGGTAGTGCTGCCACAATCAGTTGCAACAATACGTGTAAGGCGTTTTTCATCGTATTGCATATATCCTCCACTTATTCAAGCAATTTTATTTTTTGGTTTTAAATATTTTTCTAAAGAATGCTTTCCTTTTGGCTTTTCGATGCTGTCTTTTCAATCGATTTTCTTTTCTGCGTTCTCTATTATATTCTTCATCCAGTTCATCCATACGACTGATCAGTTTTTTCAAGTTTTTTTCGTCTTCCATCATTATAGCAAATTGTTGGTACTTTCGGGAATCGAAAATAATCTCCGCTATAGGTAAAATCATAAATAGCGCTTGACTGCCAATTCCGTGTAAAGGACGGATAGATTCAAAAAACATTATTCCTGCTGGAGCCAAATGTCGTTCAGCTATGAATTTTGCTACTTTTTCAATCATCTCGTTAATTTCGCTTTCTGAAGTTTCCGGTCGGATTTCCAAGTATTCTTTATTCATCTTCAAGCTCGGGCAACAGTAATCGTGCTTATTTTTTTAGCCCCTGCAGCACGCAGGGTTTTAGCTATTTCATTTAAAGTACTGCCAGTGGTAAAAACATCATCTATCAGAATGATTTTTTTACCAGTTACCTGGTCTTTATGTTTAACGGTGAAAGCACCGCTTAAATTTGCAATTCTATGTTCCTTGGAGAGCAGAGTTTGGCTAAAAGTGTTTATTCTTCTTGTAACAGGATTCAAATAGGGCATACAAATCAGTTTCGAAACAGCATAAGCAATCAAATCGGTTTGATTATAACCGCGTTCCCTTTTTCTAACTCTATGCAAAGGAACCGCACATATATAATCGTGATTCTTTAAGCTTGGTTCAGATTCTATTAATTCCGCTATCGGTAAAGCAAAATAACCGGCAGGATAAGTATAGCCCTCATATTTCAAAATGTGAATCAGTTCTCGTATAGGACCTATATAACGAAATATGGAGCGTGCAGAATCAAATTCAAATTGACCCTCCAAACAGACCTCACAGGGTAGTTCTTTGTTTTCGCTACCACAAACAGGACAGGTTCCTTCTCCTATTAAAGAAAGCTTGGCTTCGCAAAATTCACAAATAACCTGAGTGCGGTCTTCAATTCTATTTCCGCAGACTAAACATGCAGGAGGAACAATTAGTTCCAGAAAATTATTCCAGAGCTTTTTCAATTGCTTCAAAAATCCACCTTCCATCTTGAGTCGGAACGGTATCGGTAGCTGATCTTTCCGGATGAGGCATCATCCCTAGAATATTTCTCTGCGGGTTGCAAATTCCGGCTATATTATCTAATGAGCCATTGGGATTACTTTGTAAATTGATCTCACCTTGCTTATCGCAATAGCGGAAAATTATTTGATTATTATCTTGTAATTGCTTTAAAGTTACAGAATCTGTATAGAAATTCCCTTCCTTGTGAGCTATAGGAACATCCAGAACTTTTCCTTTGCCAATACTTTGGGTGAAAGGACTGGCCTCAGTTTCCACCCGGATATATTGATGTTTACAGATAAATAGTAAAGATTCGTTCATTAATAATGTTCCTGGCAGTAAACCACATTCCGTTAAAATCTGAAAGCCGTTACAAATACCAAGCAATAAACCACCTTTCTTAGCAAAAGAAATAACTTCATTCACAATAGGAGAAAACCTTGCCAGAGCTCCCCCACGAAGATAATCTCCATACGAAAAGCCCCCTGGAAGAATAACCAAATCAGGATTAGCCAAGTCTGTATCCTTATGCCAAATGAGTTTTGTTTGGTGACCTCTGCTAAGGCAGACTCTATAGGCATCGTAATCACAATTAGAGCCGGGAAATGTTACAACACTAATTCTCAAGATTTTGCTCCAACGGAACTATCTCATATTGATATACTTCAGTGTTAGGATTAGCTAACAGGCTATTACAAATATATTCTACTTCCTGGCTCACCTTTTCCCTATCGTCACTTGTAAAATTCATTTCTATATATTTGCTGATTCGGGTTTCCAAGACATCTGTAAAACCCAAATTATGTAGGGAATTGGTAACAGCTTTGCCTTGTGGATCAAGAACGCTGGCTTTTAGTTTCACATAAATTTTCGCTTTTAGCATTGCTTTTCCTTTAGGTAATTATACTAATTTATCCTTTTCTATAAACTTGCAGATTTAGTCAATACTTTTGTTTAAAAGAGTCAGCAGAGGCCATTTCCCGGGACGGTTGATGTCCTCATCTACTCACAGCCAACGATACAATTTCTTTATCTTGCTGTATTTTATCTGGTACATAGGATTAACAGAGATATTATAAGCTATTTCAGCAGTGTTGACACTTTACAATTATAGGGGTACTATTTTAGTATCAATCTGGTAATTTTGTAAGGCAGGCAACTTCAGCAGAGCGTTTTTATAATTTATAAGCTGCTTTGGATCGTGTATATCTCCGCTTTTATAATCTATAATCAGTGATTCTTTTTCAGCAGTATTAATCATCAACCGATCTATTCTGAATATTTTACTATTCTCCACAATTTCCTGTTCTGTAAAAATCTCATTCCATCTGGTAGTAAATAGATAAGGATTATGTTCACAGACTTGTTTACAGCGGGCAGCAAAATTATCTATTTGAGAACCTGTAAAGATTGCTCCATAGCGGTTTAGGCATCTATACAATGCATACTGATGTTCTTTTAGCTCATTACGAATAATAAAGGACATATAAAAATGCAGTAAATCTCCAATCAGGTTAGGGCGCTCAATTAGATAATATTTTTTCAGGTCTTTTATATCTGGAACTTCTGCAGGAAGATAGTTTGCAGGATCAAAAGGTCTATGATGACAGATTTTTATGGAAGAATTGATTTGCTCTCTTATGGCTTTGCTTCTTTCGGATTTTTCCGTTTTATCCTTCTCGCATAGTTCAAACATACTTTTTTGGACATAAACACCGCGTTCATCGGGAGTAGATTTCATAAAGATTTCCTGAACAGCATTGCAAATAGCGACCGGTAAGCTCTCACTTTTATATTTATCGTAATAGGCATCCCAACCTTCTTTATATTGAAAGCCAAAATATAAGTGCAATTTTTGTTCAGCGCGGGTGATAGCCACATAAAGATTATTCATTTCTTCCAATTGTTCTCTTTTTTGTTCTTGTAGATAGAGAGGTGCATAGCTTGATAGTTTCATTATTTTCTGGTAGTGCAAACTTATTCCGTAATCCCTGATTTTATTAAAGGTTTTATCTTCATAGCTTAAAGCCCAGGATATAGTATCGCTGGTGTCTCTATGTTTACCGTAAAAATTATAAAAAACGAAAACTCTTTTGAACTGCAATCCTTTGGATTTATGGAAGGTAAGCAATTGTAAGCTGTCGCTGATATTTACGGATACTTGTTGAAAATTCTCAGAATTAGCATTTTCATTAAAGTAGGCAAGCAAGTCAGGAAAGGAAGTTCCTTTTTCGGGATCAGTCAACATACGGGTAGCCAAAATATCCAGAAAGCGTTGCAGATTTAGATAATCTCGTTCACTTAGTTGTTTGGAAGGCAAACAGAAGTCAATCAAATCTCTGCATATTTCGGTAGCTTTTTTCCCCTGTTGTTGCAAGGACAGTTGGAATAGAGTATTTATTATAGGTAAAGCAGAAAAATCCGGTAGGATTGGCTTTTCCCATTCCTTTTGCAATTCCAGAGTTCGAGCGATAATAGCCAAAGTTTGTTTTAGTACCTTGGTATTGATTAACACATAATCCGAACGCAGAAAAGCAATAAAATCCATCCAATCACCCCAAGCCTGAAAACGCAGCCATGAAAGTAATGGAGCAACATAGTGATGTTCAATAATAGAACTATTGGGTTGATATAAACTGGTAATTTTATATTCATCTAAAACATGTTGAATTTTGGTAAGCTCATTATTGGTTCTGCATAAAATAGCGATTGAACCGGTTTCATCTTTTCTCAGCGCAGGCATAACCATACATTCGATAAAATCTTGATAAATATCTTTTTCTTTATTGGTATTATCGGCACTTTTCGATAAATTGCGCAGGCAGAATTCAATTTCCGAGCCTTCTTCTTTTTTGTATTCCTGACTTTCAATTCGGGCATAATTCCATTGCATCTCTTTTTCTTGTAAAAGCTGATGTAGAGCGCTATTACTAAACACCTGATTAATAAATTCCATCAAAGTAGGTCCACAGCGAAAGCTTTGTTTTAAGGATTCCATTTTCACTTCTTTCAGGGCAGGAAAAATATCTTTCAAATTTAGCAATAAATCGCGTTCACCTCCTCTCCAGCCAAAGATAGATTGTTTTTCATCACCGACAACAATTACGCCGCCAAAGGGTTTAGAACCTTCTCCAGCAGTGATTTCTTCAATAATTGGTTTTAGCACATTAAATTGAATAAGGGAGGTATCTTGAAATTCATCAATCAACAGGAAACGAGTTCTATGGGTTAAAAACTGATAAAATTCAGTAGCGGAATCAGCACTTTGAGGATTTAGAAAAGGGGGTTCATTGCTGAAAAGGGCTTCAAAAGTTAACCAGGTTATATCATTATAGGTAAGATTTTTATAGCGGTAGATTAGTCGATCGTATTCTTTCAGAACATCACTCCAAATTCCCAAAATTTGCTTTTGTTCGGGAATATATAGTTTCAGGATCAAATAATCCGCCAAAAAGAGTTTCGCCATATCTTGCGCATTTTGCAGTTCAGTATTTTCTACAGTATATTTTTTAGCACTGATTTTCTGCTTGTTCCAGATATTGCTTTTATCCAGAATTGTAAGTAGTTTTTCTGCGGCATCTAAATCCAAGCGTTTCAAATTATCCATTATATATATAGCATTAATTGTATTGGATTCTATGTTCACCAGTTGTTTGAATTCCTTGTTAAAATAATCTGCCAAGGAGGCTTCGTTTTTTTCAGCACAAATATTTACCACTATCTGAATAAGTTCCTGCATAGCATTCAGGAAGTTCCCATAATATTCTGTGCTATCGGCATCGGGATCTAAATTCATCAATATTCCATTTGAGGAACTATCCCGGGTAGATTTTCGCTTGGTAATTAGATAATATAGCCACCGCTGTTCAATTAAAGAACGGAAGAAGGAAGTATAATCATCCAATGAGCGGCTAACTTTCTTGCTTAATAAATCTTGTAAGCTTTCGCGGAATATGGGTTTCATTAGATGTTTAAACAATAACGGCATTATTTTAATAATCGCTTCGGTATCAATATCATAGTGTTCTATATTACAAATAGGACGCACAATATTTCTAAAAATTTGTCCAGTGTAAGAATCAATAGTCATCACTTGTAAATGGCTTTGATCGCAGATTAGTTCTTTGCGGGCACTCAGTAGCATATTTTTTTCTATTTCACTTAAAGGGACAAATCTTTCCTCCATCAGTTCTCGCAAATTATTCAGCAATATATTTTGTTCATCCATATCTTCTACATTATCAGAGAGTAGCAATTCCAAATGCTTAATAATCCGTTCTCTGATTTCAGCAGTTGCCTTACGAGTGAAAGTTAGAACCAGGATATTATCTAAAGAGAATTCGCTTTTTCCATAATATTTCAGGATTAGCGCAAGATATTCTAAAGAGAGACGATAGGTTTTTCCAGTTCCAGCACTGGCACAAATTATTCGGCAGTTATTTTCAATCATTCAAAGCCCCTTATTTCTCTGAGTAGATCAGCACGGGTAATATACTGTAAACGCTGTCTATCAGAAACTTTAGTTATTGTGCTATAGCCATTAGCCAAACAATAGGTAAAGTGTTCAAATATTTGCTCTTTCAGTTTTTGCCGTTTTTCTTCATTCACACCTTCCGTTTTTTTAGTGGGGTCTAATATATTCCAAAATAGAGATGAAACATTATCCGCTGGCAAAATCTCATCCAAAAGATAATAGTACCACTCATAAATACAGAGCTGCCGATAGTCGTGGCTGCCTGTTTTAAAATCTACAATTATTGCTTTATTATCCAGTTCCACACGCAGGTCTGCTCTACCTCCGATATAAAGTAAATAATCTCTTTCCTGGAATGAGACAGTGCCCAATTTTTTATATTCTACCACTTGGTTTGAGTCATCATCCGTTTCTGGATATAGATCAAAAGTGCGGTATTCAACCTGTTTTTTCAGCCAGTCTTTATAAAATAGGTAAAGAGATTGTGCTAATTTTTTGGCCAAAATATCTCCCAAGAACTCCGCATTGTAATTCTTGGGAATCTTGTAAATAAGTTTATCGGAAGTAATCACTTCTCGCAGTTGAGCTTCCAATTTAGCACTATTTCCAAAAAATGCTTCCAGAGCGTCTGTAGATATATGGCGACCTATCAATTTTGAGAGAGTTGTAGAAAAATAGCTATGCATAATATTGCCGAAGAGTTTATAGCTGATTGTTTCTTCAGCTTCCCAATTTTGTGTATAGAGTTTACATTTGTTTTCCACATACCACAAAAAAGGATTTTTCATAAACTGGATAAGTGCTGAAGCACTAAAACGAATATTGCTTTTAGGAAAATCTGTCATCGGATCGGAAGGAATGATAAAGAAATCCTCCTCTGGCAATTTTTCCACGCAGCAATATTCATTATTCTCAAGCTCAGGGATAGTTTTAACTGGAGTATTCTCACTATATACTTCAGTTAAAGAAACGCCCACCATCTTTTTTTGCAAGAAACTAACATCTTCATTTTGTAATAGTTCTTCCAATTCTCCTAAAAAAGAACTAGGGCTAATATCGCGTTCCTGATTTGCATAACTTAAACAAATTGCCTGCTCAGAACATAGCAAAAGACGGAAGAAATAATAACGCTCCCATTTTCTAACATCGTTATAAGTTTTCAACCCCAGTTTTGCCCGTTGCGACTCATTAAATAACCAGACGGGAGTTGGATTGGAAGGAACAATGCCTTCAATCATTTGAAAGAAAGCTACTTTGGTAATAGCCCGATTACGCGAATCCAGTAGATTGCTTATTTCCCATTCAGGAGATAGCTTTTCATTCCTTTGTATACTTATCTTAGCACTTTTTAGATAGTTAAGCAGCAGATCCAGTAAATTCTCTCCCAAGGTGTCTTCCTCAAAAATCTGTTTCCAGGAGTTTATTAACCCCAAGTTTTCTATAGCCATAAAGTTGGCCATTTGTGTCCAGAAAACAGGAATAATATCTGTATACTGCTTTTCGTGTTCTTGCAGCAATTTAATTAGACATAAACCTTTAGGGCTATCAATTAGAGAGCAGATTTCAGATAGATTTGTCGCTTCTGTAAAAGCTTTCATTAAGTTATTATACTGAAGCACCAGAGATTGTAAAACCGGCTTATTAATGTTATTGAAAAAAGCACAATTTACATAGAGAGTATCTTTATTAATTATATCACTAAGCTCCAAACGCAGCTGTTGGATATAATCCTCTCTTTCCAGATTACTGTTCTCCTCAAAAAAGTAGTGGCAAAACCAATCCTCGGATATATAATTAGCCAGAATTCTTACTGGAAGATAGCCATCGCTTTCTTTGGATGCTTTCAACCCTTTATATATTGCAGATAGCATTTTATAGATAGTTCCATCGCTAAAAGGATAATTATCCGGTTTAGCAAAATGTTCTTCAGGAAAGAAATGACTGTAACTTTTTAGATGGAAACTGCTATCTATAATAGCGCTGTTAGGACAATTATTATCCATATTCCAGGATAGGAACGACAGAGCCATCTGAGTTTCATTCTCAGTTTCTAAAATTTCTATAACAGGTTTTCGCTCAAGCGAATTCCAGGCATTTTTCAAATCAAAATCCTGCACTTTCCAGTCATCTGTTTCGCCTGAAATTTCCAAACCGTGAGTAACGATAGTAACCTGGTTTCCAGCATCTTCAAGAGCTTCTATCTGCTGTTTTTCCAGAGCACTGTAATAGTATTGATTGATATAAATAACCTCACAGCCCTGCCAGGGCACAATGATATTTTCGGATTTAAGATAAAAAATGGCATCGCTGAAACCTAAAGAACTAATAAATTGAAAGTAGTTATTACGGATAGCTATAATCTTTTCCAGATATTTTTCCTGCCATTCCTGCATACTCATAATTCCGGAATTAGGTAGTTGTTCCAAAGTTTCCATTTCAATGCATTCTACACAGAGTTCTTCAAAGAAATCAAAAAAACGCCTACCCCATTCCACTATGTCGGAATAGCTATAGATATGAAAAAAATCACGCTCACTTTCTTCCATAACCATATACAGACACAGTAGCCTTTTTTCATCTGTCACGATGGGCAATTGGGGTAATATTAGTGCAGAACGCAATTCTTCCACGCTATAAAAATTACACCGGGAAAGATCCCAATTTCGTAAATATTCGCGCTCAGCTCTTTGGGCAGCAATTAAAGTGGGAAAAACAAGAATACTATTTGGCTTAGCCAGTTCTTGAACTATTCTGTCCAGATTTTGAGATAAGGGATAACTGATAAACTTCATGATCTTCTATCCTATAATAATCTATTAAAAATAAACACTTTAGCTATTTAGTCACCTATGTTTTTTCAGCTGCTGGATAAGTTAGTTTCAGGATTGATAGAATATCAACCTTTCTGGTTAATAGCCTTTTCTCCTTATAATATTGCACATATTTCTCCCTTTATAATAAAGGAGAAACCAATCTACATATTGATTCTCGAGTTTTATACAGCATACTACGCTGCTTAAATTCTTCCGCATTTATTTTACTGCTATTCATCAGGTCTTCTTCAAAATGCATTATTGCCTCTGCACATACATTTCTATCATATATTGTAGCAGCCAGTTCAAAATTATGGCTAAAGCTACGCAAATCCATATTAACAGTTCCAATTAATAGAACTTCATCATCTACAATTAGTATTTTGGAGTGATTAAAGCCTTTATGATAAGTCCATATTTCCACACCTACATCTAAAAGTTGTTGAAAATAACTTCGAGAAGCCCAAAACACCAAAAAATGATCCGGTTTATCGGGCATCATAATTTGTATTTTAACATCGCTGATTGCAGCAATTTTTAAAGCGGATAGCAGAGTTTCGTTCAAAATCAAATAGGGAGTAGAAATGCGAATATTATGTTTCGCATATGTAATTGCTGCAAAATATAATTGCATAATACTAGCATAATCGCTATCGGGACCATTTGCAACTACTTGCATTGGTAAAAATCTGTCCTTAACAGTAATATCTGTCGGAAGATATTTATCCAGTAAGGTTTCCTGCATCAAGTTCTTTCCCGTCACAAAATTCCAGTCTGCTAAAAAAATCGCCTGTAAAGAAAGTACTGCTTGTCCTTCAATTTCAGCTAAGGAATCACGCCAATAACCATAATAGCTGTTTTTTCCCAAGTATTTATCACCAATATTCAATCCCCCCAAATATGCCTTTTTACCATCTACAATTACCAGTTTACGATGATTACGATAGTTTATACGACTGTTCAGAAAGGGAATCCATACCGGCATAAAAGGAACAAATTCAACTCCTGCATTATGTAATTCCTGTTTAAATTCCTTTTTCAGCATCCAGCAACCTACATCATCATAAATAAACCGTACCTCCACTCCCTCAAGGGCTTTTTGGATAAGAATTTTCTGCATATCATAACCTGTCTCATCGGAAAAAATTGAAAAATATTCCATATGAACAAAGTGTTTTGCAGAGGATATACCTTTCAGGATTGCGTTAAAAGCTTCCATCGTATCGGAATATAATTTAACTTCGTTATTTACTGTAAGGGTAGCTTTACTATTGTTCTTTAAAAGCTTATTTAATCTTGCACTCAATTCTGTTTGCCAATTGTCTTCTATGGTTAAAGGATATTTTTGAATATAGGTAGCCAGCAACTGAGTATCAGCATAATCCTTTTTGCTGAATAACCTCTCCTTTCGCCAATTTCTGCCAAAAAACAAATACAAAATAAAGCCAATTATTGGTAAAAAGATTAGAACCAAAATCCATGCCATCGTTGTTGCTGGAGAACCATTTTCCATAACTACGATAAGAATGATTAATACTATAGAGATACCAAACAGGATATTGATGATGCGTATAGTAACTTTACTGAAAGTTTCTAAAACTAAGCCTCCAACGATTATTTGAGTGAGGGATGCAATCAACACTAAGCTGATTAATAACGCTATTATTAAAGCTATGGCATCCCATATCTTACTGGAAGTTATAATAATTCACCTCGTTTCCTGTTAGGATTTAAATTATGTGGACTTATTGTTGTTTTCCTATATCGCTTTATTTTTACTAAAACCTTTTTACTCCATTGCAAATGATTGTCAAGCAAAAAAGGTAACAGTACTTAGATTGTTGCAAATAAAACTATTGCCTGTCTTAACTATCAATTATGCTATATAATTATATAACTAACAATTGCCTTAAATCTATCATTACATAAACACAAATTAATAGGCTTTTCTATTTTCAGGATTGGGAGTTAAATCAAGCATAAACCCTGAACATAAAGTCTGGATTTTCACCTAAGCACTTAATGCATTTATAAACTTAGTTATTATGAATAAACCATCTTTTAATTCAATTTAAATAGAGTATGGCGGATATCTAAATTTAAACCAAAGTTCATTTTCCTTGACAGGAGAAGGTTATTATGCCATAAGGTAAACTAATATCATTTTAGCTATAGATAGTGTTACAAATAAGGATGCTATATTATAGCAGCTTAACTGATATATGCGTAATTTGTGCTGATCTTACTTTTCCAGAAAAGGGGGATCAGTTCTATTTAGTTTTTACTGAGTATTATAATATTTCCTGATCCTAATATGAGCAAAGCACGAGGAATAAATTAATGAAAAAAATAGTATATGTAGCCTTAATTATTTTAGCTATGTTTGTTTTTTCCTGCAAGCAAATGAATAGCAAAGCCAAAAAGGGAATCGTTGTTCTTTCTCCAGAAGTGGCAGAAATTATTTGTGCACTTGATGCTGAAGAGGATATTATTGGAATAACTGCAGAATGTAATTATCCTTCCTCTCTTCAACAAAAAAAGGTAGTTGGCTCTTTTAGCGTCATCGATAAAGAAACCATTATTGCTTTGAATCCAGAACTTGTTTTTTGCAGTTCTCTGGAGCAAGAAAGTGTAGCGTTAGATTTGAAGAATTTGGGGTATTCCGTAGAAGTAATCTACCCTAAAAGCATTATGGAGATGCTTTCAGCTATTGAAAGAATCGGCATATTAATCGATAGAAAAGAACAAGCCACAAAACAGATAAGCCAGATGAAACAGGAAATATTAAATATAAAAGAGAATTCTATAGGTAAAACTCGTCCAAAAGTCTATTTGGAAATATACCGAAATCCTTTGATGAGCGTTTCCGATGCTTCTTTTATTGGAGAACTGATTGAAACTGCTGGTGGCGATAATATTTTTCCCACACTGGAAAGAGATTATGCCAGAATTAATCCTGAGGCTGTTATTGCAGCCAAACCTGATATTATGATTTGCTACTCACAGGATACTCTGGAAAATATAATCAACCGTAAGGGCTGGCTGAATATTCCTGCAATTCAAAATAGAAAAATATACTTCGAGAAAGAGATAAATCCCGATCTTATTCAACGAGCCACTCCCCGCTGTATACAAGGAATGAAGCAATTAGCCAGTATTTTTGATTCCTGGCGGAAAGAGCAATGAAAAAAACGCTTTTTTGGATCTTATTTTTTTTAACTGGTTTAGCAGTTATCATAGCATATCTCTTTATAGGTAAACCAAATACAAATATTATCACTCAAGTGAGAATTCCCCGCTTGCTATTAACTCTTTTTACCGGTATGGCTCTTGCTGGAATTGGCTCTATCTACCAACTAATGCTTGCTAATCCTTTAGCCGAACCCTATATTTTAGGAATTTCATCCGGTGCTGCTTTTGGAAGTATTGTACTTGGGATAACCGGTTTTATTATGTTGATGCCGATAGGAGGCTTTATCGGTGCAGGATTAACAATGTTGCTTGTTTGGAAATTGGCACATCATAGAGGTAGATTTGATAAAACTCGTTTATTGATTGCGGGTGTGATTGTTGGGATGTTTTTTGCTTCTGGTATTTCGTTAATTATGTATCTACACCAACAAGATACAGCATTAATTTTGGGCACTCTGATGGGTAATTTAGGACATATCTTCACTAAAAATGAATGGATTAGCTTTCTTTTTCTTTTCTCGGTTTCGCTGCTTATTTTAATCTATCTCTATTTCAAATCTACTGCTATCGATATTTTAAGTAACGGAGATCTTTATGCTGCGAGCCTTGGAATAAATGTTTTAGCGCTTAGGAAACAAATATTTGTTCTAACTTCCATCGTAATCGGTATAAGTGTTGCCTATGCTGGTATTATCGGTTTTGTAGGATTGATTATTCCGCATATCATTCGGTTTTTTGTTCCATCTGGACAAAAGAATATATATCTGCTTTCGTTGTGGACTGGAGGGATCTTTTTACTTGCTTGTGATATGCTGGCTAAACACTTACTTTCGATGGAATTACCGGTAGGAATTATTACTTCTTTCATTGGTTGCCCATTTTTTATGTGGCTATTGCTAAAAAGGGATAACTGATTTTTTTGCCATCTTTCTAAATAACTATCTGTGTTTCGCAGATAAGAACTTGTAACTATAAAATAACTAGAACTCTGGAAGTTTGATCTCTTGTTCAATCCACAACAGACAAACTATAAAGCTATAATGGAATATAGCGGAAACTATATAATTTTGACTATGAAGTGAAACAACAGGATGTCGTTCTTCCGCAAGAAAATTTTCATTCAGATTACGCAATTTTCGTAGGTTTAGCCTTAGAAACCATAATTTAAGGATGTAAGGATTTAAGGATTGAGAGAATTGAGCTTTCTTAAACAAGGATTTTAGAAGAATGTTTAGCCACCGAAGCCACCGAAAATAATTCCCTCAGATTAAGCAGTTATGAGCAACTTAAGGTTCGAAGGCATTGATGCCCTGAATATGCTTCCTTTTCTGTAGACTTTTTGTGCATTTCTTTCTCCATAATTTTAGTCCACTTTATTTAGGACGCCTCAAACAAACAACCCATCCTCCTCTCCTCCTCCTCTCCTCATCAACCCATAGTTAAGGAGGAGAAATGCTTGGGTGGATAACAAGTTGTATATTGTTAACTGTCAAGAAAAAGTAAGGTTTAACTTTGTATTTTGCTGATATTCTTGGTCTAATTAAATCTTAATAGCTTCGAATAATCGATCTTAATGTGTTTTTTATCTTGTTGAACAATCCACTATATATTGGAAGTGATTGTATCTCAAAAGGTTGATTAATAATTAGGAAAGATAATTGGATATGTGCAACAATTTTATAGAATATAACGAAAACAACATAATTTGGTTGTAAGATGAACGACAGAATGTAGTTCTTTAAATGAAGAAGCCCCGGAATAAGCTCCCAGGGCTTCATCTTATTTTTATTGAGGAAGGCTATTTTTATTTCAACAACATCATTTTACGAGTTTCAACTTTTCCATCGGTGGAAAGACGGTAGAAATATATTCCACTGCTAATTTGAGAACCATTGTTATCTGTACCATTCCAAACCACAGAATTTCTGCCATAATTTGCAACTCCATTATGAAGGGTCTTAACTAATTGTCCCTTTACATTATAAACGGATAAATTAGCATTAGCAGTTTTTGGCATATCGAAAGTAATAGTGGTCTCGGGATTGAAGGGATTGGGATAATTTTGATTCAACATATTGGTAACCGGGCTTACAGAAGGATCTTCTGCTGCATCACCTGTAGGTGGGAAAGTAATCTGTATTTCGGTAAACATAACCTGTCCGCCATCATTTGTAGCACCCACTCCTGGATCAATAACAAAAGAACCCCAAGTGTAATCATTATAGAACATTAAGCCTAATTTACCTACTTTTAAGCCATCCTGTTCTCCAACATAGATAATTTTATCAGCAGGATAAACCCACATCGGTTTAAGTCCAGCAAATTCAGGAGTTTCAATATTGTTCAATGAAATTGGCTCACTCCAATTATCTCCATTATTGGAGGAAACTGAAATCCAAATTTCAGGAGTGTTTGCCCACTCAGCATAATCAGTATCACCATCTGCATTGAATCTTTTCGCACGATAGCAATTTTGCCAAACTGTAGCTAACATTCCGTGGTCATTACCTTCGGTTACTTTCATATTGTTGCAATGGAAAAACATAGCATCACCATGTGCACTTTGATCCCAATAAGGGAAATCCCAGCTAAGGTATGAACTAACATACCATTGTCCTGTATCGGGATCTTGAGCAAATTCTTCTTCTCCCCATGGTTCTTCAGTGTCCCAAGGTTGAAAACACTGATCTACATTATTATGAGGATCCTTTTTAGGCCAGATTTCATTAATCAGAAATTGGGAACCTTCCGCTTCAGAAGGATCAAAAATAATCTCTTTGGGATATTGATATGCAGGATAGTAATATCCATCAATATTATTTAATGACCAGATAGCTGGGTAATGAATTCTTCCCAAATCATCAATAGTTGCATTCAGATGGCTCGAAGCGCTGCCATTTACACTCCAATATAATCCATCATCACCATAAGGACTATTACCACCTGAAATTTCAAAAACGCCAGTAGTGTCTGTAGGGCTGGTATTAGGATTCCAAGAAGGCATCTTGCTCCATTCACTAACTCGCGTCCAAGTTCCTTCTCCAAAGTTGTTACACTTAAACACATCTAAATCCGGCTCAGGAATATCAGTTGATCCATCAGATTCTGTAGCAAAATGAAAACCAGCGTAATAAACATTTCCCGCATCGTCTGTAGTTAACGCATGGAATGGACGACGCCATTCAGAATCATGATTCCATTGGTCCATTTCGGGAATAGAGGTAAAGTGCCAATCAAGCGCTGGCTCTCCTAGTTCAATTTGGTCTCCATCAAAATCAGCATAGGCAATACGCGGATTCTCTGAAGGTCCATAAGTGTGAGTAGTTGCATTTCTTGCAACTATATAAACTCTGCTTTTCCCAGCTATAGGCGAGGGCCCAATTTGAGCTGTAGGCCAGATATATTCATTGTCGTTTGTTGTAAGGCATGTTACAGGATTATCAATTAGAGTTGTTATCGGTAAGAACACACCGTCAGTACCTTGAATAAAAGAATCAGCTGTAAATTGCGTTTCTAAATAATCGGCTTCAGAATCTGCATTTGCATGCCAAGCATATAGAGGTTTCCCAGAAATTGGATCAACTGCAAGAGTTGGATAACCCTCATTTACTGTGACATTAGAAATTTCACTATTAGTAGTTAAACTGCCATCTGCTCCTAAGTAAGCATAAAATATACGCCTAGTTGCATTAGCTGCCCTACGTGCATGATATGTCATAAAATATCCACCATCAGAGATATCTGATGGTATCACGCGCAAAGGAATACCATTGTAACTTCCTATCATATAATCATAATATGAGGTCAACAATGCGTAAGGGGTACGAGTAAAAGTATATTGAGGAACAGTACGGCTGTTCTGCAATATACAAGGTTTCATCTCAGGACCTTCGAGTGCCTTCTTGTTGGTAGCCGGGTCCATTTGTTGTGCAAAAGCGATACCAACAAGGAAAGTCAAACATAAGGTGATTAGAAGAGCTTTTTTCATATTTTCCTCCTGAATCATTAGTAGATTCATTTTAATATTTCATTTTAATAGATACACGATGAGCGCTTTTAATAAAGCTCTCTGCTAATTCGCCCATAGAGGTATAGGCATAATCGATATTGAAAATTCCAAGGGAGGTAGGAACCTGCCACCCTACTCCAGCACTAAAGCCATTAGTATCATAGTTAAACTGATAACCGCCTCTTAGGAATAAATTGCTAAGCTTCACTTCTGCTCCCATATTCCAAGTTTCTGTGCGGTCAATTACATTATCCATTTGAAAGGACGCAATCATATAATTGTTTCCTTGGCGCATAATATCTCCACTAATACCTAGAGAAAAGCCTAAAGGTATTTTACTTTCCAATTCAATCCTATCTTCATCAATAAGTCCATCACCATCATTATCGAATAAATCGAATGGATCTTCATCATAGCTGCCATCATCATCGTCATCTACTCTAAAACGGATATCAGGGCCAAAATTACGCATTGCCATTCCAATCTTAATATTACGCCAACCAGTATTATACATTGAACCAAGATCAACTGCATAACTATTTATATCAAACTCATATAAGTTTTCTCGCAAGTATTTAACGCCCACACCTGCTGAGAATTTATTGGTAAATTGCTGAGCAAAAGCTACTCCTAAAGCAATATCACTACAAGTAAATTTTTCGCCGGTAGGACCTAATGTTTCTTCTTCCGTTACATCCATATCATCCATATGTAATACACTGCCATATAACGCTATAGTAGAAACGCCATTTGTATAGGTCGCAGCTCCAAATTCATGCATAATATCTGCAGGCCAGTTTGTATGCGAAACAAATACCTGATTTTCAAAAGCAGGAGCTAAACCAGCTGGATTCCAATAAACAGAAGAAATATCATCTGTAACTGCAGTATATGCTTCACCCATACCTACAGCACGAGCATCAACTCCCAGCTTGAGAAACTGTAAAGCCACTGTGCCTGTTTTACCAAAGGGTTTGGCAACAATAAGCAGTGGTACACACACGAGAGCTATCGTTATGATAATAATCATTCTTTTCTTCACAGTTCCTCCCTCACTTAATTATGACGAATTTGCCAACTTTCACATCACCGTTGGCTTTGTTTTCTACAGAATATAGATATACACCGGGAGCAATAATCTGTTGATGTTTGGATAATAGATCCCAGCATTCCATCCCATCAGCAGCAACACCTGCTGTACTTGCTTTCGAGATGGTTATAATATCGGTTATCGGGGCACCATCATGTTTTAAGGTTTGTACAAGATCGCCTGCTAAGGTATAGATTCTAATGTCACAACGCTTTGGCAAATTAACAAACCATATACGACGGCTTTTATCTCCCTTGTCATCATTCTCTCTGCGGCCGTCAAAACTACTGTGTCCAATGTAGGGATTGGGAACAACCATTATTTTATCCATATTCTCTTTTGCTAAAGTTCCAGGGAAAAACACTCTCATATTGGCATCCGCATCACGGCCTGTTTCTAAGAAGTTTAAATCGTTAGATGGAATTCCACGATCATAAGCAGTGACCGCAATATAATATTCTATTCCCTTTCGGGGATATAGTATTTCCGATTTATAGTAGCGTCTGGCTAATCTTTCTTTTTTCAATTCCAGTAATTCATCCTGATCAGGTCCTTCATTACCTGTTCCTCCAGGAAAAGCAAAACCACGCAATGGAATAAGTTTCGGATCATATAAAGCATCAAATATCTGTTGGGGAATTTCATTATGCTTGAAGAGCCGTGCTTGCATCAATTTCGTGGTTTCCATATCTGGACCAACAATTTCATCTGCAGCTTCTTGGATTGTAGACCAATCGGTTAATTCATCCATAGGAGTACCATTTATAATTGGATTTGGTTCATAGATAGGCCAGCCATAGAAAGTATCTCCATTGGGCACAAGAGAATAATTTTCGTCGAAACAATAGAATTTATTATATTCACTTAAAGGAGCATTCCAGGCATTTTTATTGGGTAAACCTGTATTGATACCCATATATCCACCAAAATCAACAAATACATCTGGATATCCATAATTAGCTGAATAGTCAGCCAAGTCCTGAGCAGTATCTACTTTATCCCAACGATCAATCATAGACCAATCTTCCTGGCTACCACTACCACTTCTTCCCCAAACAGTGTAACCTTGAAAATCATGGCGTAAACGGTATGCCGTAAAAGGATTTACCAAGGCATTCATATTCCAACATTTATCAGGAGGTAAGGATTCATCTGGCCTAAATTGTTCAGGAATGTCAGCCCAATTATTAGCTATATGAGGCCTAGGATCACTATCTAATCCGCTAATAATATTCGCACTATTAGGATCCTGCCAGCCCATAACAGCAGTACTGACAGTTTTAACATCGTAGGAGAATTCACTGCGATTATCCCAATAAATGTTTATTTGATTACCATCGTTAACCATCTCTGCATACATAGTAGGAATTTCGGGTGGTTCCGGAGGATTATAGTGCGGGAAAGTATCCGGTAGAACCACAGTGACTAGATCTTGAGCTTGACCGTATATTTCCTTTGCCCAACGAGCTGTCCTCTTCAGATCTTCTTTATTATCACCAGGAAATACAGCAACCACAATTTTCATTGTTTTATTAGGTGCCAGATTCCAACGCTTGTGATAATTCCCATTTTCATCCTGTTCATTATATTCCTCAGTTCCAGGTTGGGCACCATAGAATGAGAAAAGGAAACGGGTATCATTTGGAGAGGGTTGTTCCCATTCGGTCTGGTCGTCAGCTTCTGGACGCAACGGAGTGTAATATGTAGTATTAGGATTACGCCCTGTAAGCAGCCAGTATTTTTCATTTGCTGTTTTGTTTGAAGGACTTAAATTACGGGGACGGCTGTCATCAGGTCCCTGTCCTACTTTCCAATACCAGCAATCGAAACTCAATTTTTCAGGATCAGGAGTACAAACACGAGCTCCTACTAATCCAGTGCAAAGGCCATTGTCACCATCGGCATCATAAGTATAAGCAAATTCATAACCTGGACCTTTTACATAACCGGATTTATCATCAGATGCTTTTTCCACTCCATATGTCTGAGGACCGACATCACAATCCATATATATACCCATTGCGCAATCTTTCAATTCATCCAGATCATTCATATTGGTAATATCAAATTCCACATAAACTAAATTTTTAATATAATCATAGCTCCATTGATAGCTCATTTGGCGCACTCTAACCTTTATAGGTATGTGAGTGTTACCGCCCTTGCTAGCTCCGTAATCACGTTCTCCATCTGTACCAAAGGGGCAATAATCATAATAGAAGGAGATATAATCCTGTTCAGAAACAGGAGCTCCATCTTCATCTACTCTTCCATCACCATCATCATCAAAAGGAGCTGAAAAAGCATAATTATAAGTAGGATCGTTACTCCGGTAAGATAGTTCCATAAAACCAAGCGGGAACCATATTTCCGCATTATTAGGATCATCAAGAATAGAGAAGGCGGATATAGGAACTTCATACATAAATCTACCGCCGAAATCATTAGCAAATTGAATTGGTAATTCCGATGCCATTCTAAAGGGGAATGTAAAACCAGCTCCATCTTCATCTATCCTACCATCACCATCATCGTCTTTTCCTCTTTTTTGTTGCCTAGTCGAAGCATAGCTTATGCCATCTTGGTTATTATAAAGAGCATAGTTACCGGATTGCTCGGGATTGGCAACAACCAAGGGATTGAAGGCTGGTAAGAATTCGTATAAATCATCATCACCATCAAAACCAACACTTACTAATGTATCCAATGCTGCTACTTTATTCGAATTCCAGCGAGGGTCTAATTCGGTAATAAGAGTATCGTTGCTAGCTGAGGGTGGATATGTTAACCAATACAGTTTTTGGTTTAGATTGTTACGACGCTGTTTTTTGGCTCCAAACCATAAAGCTCCCTGATAAAGGTAATCCATACCGCTACCACCTGGATACTCTAAGGAAGGATATCGGGGAACAATATCATCACCTGAACCGAAAAATCCATAGTTACTTACCCTTAACCAGATATTTCCAACATTATGATATTTCGTTAGGTCCAGTTTTTTTGTTCCAGTTGAGGGAACTGCCTTCGCTCCATATACTGAGCTTATAGAAAATATAAGGAGTAGGCAAAGGCAAATTCCAATTTTATACAACTTCATTAAGCACTCCCAATTTATTGAATTTTAAATTCTACCGGAATTATAACCAAACAGTCAACTGCTTGGCCACTACTTTTCCCGGGTTGAAATCTTACTTTACGCACAGCTTCAATAGCAGCTTCATCCAAACCGCCTCCTACCCCGCGGCGAACTCTTATATCACGAATGCTGCCATCTTTTAAAACTTCCACTTCCAATACTACGGTTCCCTGCAATTTGTTTCGTTTAGCAAATTCAGGATAAACAGGTTCAATTTTACCGATAATTACTGGAGCATCATCATAGGGAACGAAATTTACCACTCTCTCATCTTCTTGTTGTTGAACACTTGTAGTTGTTGTTTTGTAGATATCTCCAATCTGCGAAAGTGCTTCCTGAAAAGCAGCCATATCCACTTCTTCAGTTCCTAATACATCGCTGATTTGGAAAGTTACATTAACATCAACTTCTGTTTGCGGTGCTTCTATCCGTTCTCGTTCTTCCATCGGAATATCGACCAATTCCATTTGTTGGGTTTGAAAAACCTGTTTACGAACTTCAACTTTCGGAGTTACCATTATGCCAAAGATAAGCAAGGTAAGAGATAAAGCCAGTGCTTTGCTAAATTGTGCATTAGCAATGTCTTTCCAATCTTGATTGTGTGTTGTCATCTTATCCACCTTTTATTTTAGCAATGGTTGAGTTTCAAAGGCAACTACCAATGTGTTAGCATCTTGAAGTTGCCGCATTATATCAGACATTACTCCATATTTCGTGTCTCTATCTGTTCGAAAACAAACTATCAGCTCGGGATCTTCCGCTTTTTTTCGGATAAGGGTTTGTGAAATGAATACATCCTCAGAGCTCTCTATCCGGGTAGGAATATCATCCAGTAAAATAGTTTCATCTCGCATAACATAGATTGTACTTGTATGATTGCGCGGAATGCGTTCAATACTTTCTGCGTGAGGCCAACGATCGCGTTCTACCCAGAACTTTTTTTCCTGCACAAAAACTGTGGTCACCATAAAGAACAGCAACAAGAGGAAGGCAATATCAGAGGTAGATGCCTGAGGAATGGCAACATCACGTCTTTTTTTTGTACTAAATTTAGCCATTTCTTTCTCCTAACTTGTAGATAGGGAGATTTTTTCAATCTTAGCAGCTTTCAAGCGGTCAACCACTCTAATCATTTCGCTGTATTTTGTTTCACGGTCAGTAATGACCTTAAAAATCATATCTGGATTAATTTGTACTTTCTGCTGAATGATAACATCCAGTTCGCTACTTTCAATATATCGCGGTGCTTCCCTGTTTAACGCTATTTGCCCATCAGGTAGGATTTGAATACGAGTCATTTCCTTCTCAGTAAGCGTAAGAGTTTGAGTTTTTCCACTTTCCACTTCAGCCGCCTGTGGAAGAACAAGCTTAATACCTTCTTTCACATCAAACTTGGTAGTGGACATAAAGAAGATGATCAACAAAAAGGCAATATCACCAGTGGAAGCTGTTGGGATAGCTGCCATGTATTTCCTCTTCCGAGTAATTTTCATTTTTTAGTACCTATGCTTTCGGCTAGTATTTCTGTAACCTTTTCGGATGCTCTTTGCATATCTATAACTATTCCATCTACCATAGTCATAAACACATTATTAAAGAACTGAACAGGAATAGCTACAATCAATCCTGCTTCAGTAGTAACAAGTGCAATTTTAATACCTGTGGCCACAATTGTAGCATCGACAGCCCGAGCAGCAGCAATAGAATCGAATGCAGTGATCATTCCAGCAACGGTACCAAGGAATCCTAACATAGGAGCAAGTGTTATAGAAGTAGATAGCTCAATGAATCCCTTTTCCAGATAACTCATTTCAATCATAGAAGCATTTTCGATAGCTTCATCCACAGCATCAATTCCTTTATCTATTTTTTCTAATCCTGCATAAATAATTGATGCTACAGGTCCCCTTGTTTTACTGGCAATTTCTTTCGCTTCCTCATACTTTTTATCTTTTATTAAAGGAACGATCTTGTTGAGAAAAGCGTTTAAATTAACTTTACCAGTAAGTAAGGCAATAAACTTCCAGATAATATAAGCTAAGCCATAGATAGCCAAGAAGAGTATTGGCCACATAGCCCATCCACCATCCTTGAACCATTTAACCAGACCACTGCCAAATACGAGCTCTGCAATATTTTGTAACCCGCCACCACCTTGATCAGCTGCAGCAGTATTTTCCTGTGCATAAGCGAAACTCGCGAATACAAAGGTCATCATCATTATCAACAGTATTGTTCCGATGAATTTTCTCATTTTTATTAATTCCTCCTTGGAATAATTTAGAAGTTAAACGAGACGCCCACAGTAAGCCCTCGGAAATTGTTATAATAAGTGGGATTTTTGTATGCGAGGCTATAAACATATTGTACTTCATCATAAACAAATCCAGGAATATTAGCTTCTTCCAGGTTGTCCCCGCCCCAATAATAATTGCCTGTTTTAGGATAAACATTTAGAACATTCATGTTTTTAAACAGATTTTCTATTTCTGCATAAATTCTGATACTCATATTATTAGGCAAAACAAAACCCTTAGTTAATCTCAAATTCGCTTGCTGAGTATTATCTTTTCTTTTGCTGTTAGTATCTAATGAACTATTAGATTCTGCACTTTGAGGAGTGTATGGAGCACCAGAAGCAAAAGTCCAATTAAAATTCGCAGAAAAATCATCAAGAGGTAAAATATAATCAGTAAACGGAATGAAGTATTCCTCGCCTCTTGCAATATGGAAAGTGAAATTAGCACTTATATTATGCCGTATATCCCAATCCAAAGGAAACTCTCTCAAATTAGTTGTCTCATCTTGGATAACTGTATAGGAGCTATTACCCTGAGCCCAAGCTAATGAATAAGCAAGGCTCCAAGTGTTAAAGTTAGAGAGGAGTTTCTCTATCTGCATATCTATACCACGAGCAGAGCCATAATCATTAGAATAATATCTGTACCAATAAACTGTTTGCTCAATTTCGCTACGCTCTTTTCTTGTATTCACATAGTTATATAAATTTTTATAATACGCAGTTAGGTCTAAAACATAATCTTCACTAAGTTGATGAGAAAGCCCAACTTCGTAAGTAATAGTAATCTGAGGTTCCAAACTAGGATTTCCTACTTGGATAATTGTATCCGAATCGTTAGCATCTTCCGGAGTTTTACTAGTGAAGATATATTGCATTTGGGGTAATTGATTTTGGTAATTGTATGCAAAGCGCAGTACATCCTTATCGGTAATCGGATGGGAAACACCCAAGCGAGGAGAGATCATAACTTGTAGCCGATCACTTTCATCAAAGGCGCGGGAATCGTAACTACCATCATCTCTGGCTACAGAATAGTCTTTTCCTAAATACCAGAAATCAAAGCGTAATCCAGCATTCACAATCATACCTTCCCATTCCATTTTGTCCTGCAAATAATAGGCCATTTGCCAAGGTTCAGCTTTATAACCATCGCGTTTGCCAGCAGCTGCCTTTGCTGCAGCATAGTAATCTTGAGGATAGTATATAGGTACTAAATCCGCTAAAGAAGTAGGAACCTCTTGAATTGCAGCCAGAGCATATAACCCTTCAGGAACATAATCACATAACAGATCACCATTGGTATCCACATAATTATCAAGATCAAAATTTCTAACATTGAAAATACTATTCAGGTAATTGGTTCTGCGTTTTTCATCAATTTTAAGATAATCTTCCAGCTGATTTTTCATAATGTTATGCTTGATAACCTCCAACCCAGTTTTAGCTAAATGGGTTTCATTGACCTGCCATTCAAAATCCGCACGAGTACTGATAATTTTGGTTGTGTCATCAACATATCTACTATAAATTGTACCAGGAGGGTTATAGCCAGGAATGTTTCTGGGTTCTTCCACACTTTCCAAACGGTAGACCCAATATTCAGCGGGAAGAAATCCCACATCGTGTACATTATCGTTATTGGCATCAATAGTAGTATATCCATAATTTCCTAAGGAAACCATATCAATGTAATTAGCAGGTATGTTATTCGGATCAATTGTCATATACATATAGTTATTCCTGTCAATTCCCCTAGGACCTTCATAATTATCTTTTTGATAATAACTGGCTTTAACTTTCAGATTCATTCTGTCATTAATAACCCGATCATAGGTGCCAATATATTGCCGTTGATTTGTTTCTTCTTCAGCATAATGTTGCAAAGCATAACGCCAGGTATGGTTATATAGATAGTTTAAGTTTCTATCGCCTCGAATAGCAAAAGTGGCAACCTGTCCAGGTTTGAAAGCATACTTAGATTTCAAGTTTATATTATAGGAATTAAAGTTTCTGTTCCCAATATCAATACCTAGTATGTTGTCTCTATCTGAATAAGGATTATACTCCTCATAATCTGCATCGATTAATGATCTTCCGTTCATAGAATAATCCTTATTAGGATCGCTGATATAATAATCTTTCAAACGGCCATCCAACCATTCACCTGCTCCATTAAGATAAAAAGTGAATTTTTCTTTCATTTTCTGAGAAGCGAAAGGTAATACAGGACCTCCAATAGCAAATTTTAAAACATCAGAATTCCGACCTTCCGAAATTAAATGATCAGTATTATATTCTACTTTACCAGAGAAAAAAGGATCACCATCTTTAGTAACAATATTAATCACGGCTGCTTGGGCATTACCATATTCTGCAGGAAAGCCACCAGTCATAACCTTCATATCCTTAATGGCATCAGTATCCACTTGTAAAGTTGCTCCTCCGTCAACAGGATCGGTAACGCTCATTCCGTCTACAGTGTAATTTATCTCATTATCACGGCTGCCGCGGATATGTAATTCGCCTCCAATATTAACAACACCTGCTTGAAGAGAAACAATATCAGAAACATCGGATACTGCAGCATTGGTCATAATATCCATCTCTATAGTTCTAGCACTTCCAATCTGGTTTTTATCCACATTATCCACTTTTGCAGTAACAGTAACTGCCTTCATTTCTATCCCGCTTTTAGTCATTGTGGGAGTAAGAGATGTTGTTTCATCAACCTTAATCCGGACATCATTATAAATTACCGTATCGTAGCCAATCAATGAAATCTTAACAGTATATATCCCAGGAGGAATATTTATGATAATTGCTAATCCTTTTTCGTTGGTCTGGCCACCAGTAATGCGTTGATTTCCTTGTGAGACAACAACATTCGCAAATTCGAGTGGACGCCCTGAGTTATCACGTACTCGAACTGAAAGTTTCCCAGTAGTGGCAGCGTCCAGAAAAACTACTCCACTAAGCATGATTATTAGCAGGATCAATGCATATTTGCGCATCGAAAACCTCCCTTTCTTTATGGGTATTCTTTATTTCACCTTCTTTTGTTTTAGTAGAAGGAACTAATTTCGATCTTTTTTTAAAAAACCTATTTAAAAACTTCATCTTTAATACATACAAAATCGTCAAGAGGTTTTTTATATATTTTAACCAAAAATGAGGTTTGAACAAGGAGAAACTTACATAAGACATTTATTTAGCACCACACAGATCAAATTCAATTTTTTCCTGAATATAGTCTGAAGGGGCAAGCTCTCCTACACATCTTGCTTCAGGTATAGATAAATACTTATCTTGCATTTTATGATCTACTACACAAAGCATTCCAATTCCCAAATTAAAGGTTTCCTTCATTACGGAGAAATCTACCTTACCTGCTTCCTGTAACCATTTAAAAAATGGAGGAATATCTGTTTCTTTCAGGTTAATTATTGCAGACACATTATCAGGAAGGATGCGTTTCAGATTTCCAGCAATTCCACCACCCGTAATATGAGCAAGTCCTAATAAAGAAGGATCGGTAAGATAATCTTTCAACAGAGGAAGATAACTGCGATGCACCCTTAGAAGAAGCTCGCCCAAAGTTGTTTCGCAATCTGGTATATATGTATCTAGCGATAGATTAAGCTTTTCAAATACAATTTTCCGCACCAGAGAATAACCATTAGTATGTAATCCACTGCTTGGAAGAGCAATTAATTTATCTCCAGGTTTCATTTTTGCTCTGGGAAGCAATTGTTCCCTTTCCACAATTCCTACTATTGTTCCTACCAGGTCAAAATCCTTTTCTTTATATATTCCAGGCATTTCTGCCATTTCTCCCCCGATTAGAGCACAAGAATTTTGTTTACAAGCTACTACCATACCTTCTATTATATCTTCCACTCTTGCAGGAATCAATTTACCCAAACCTATATAATCCAAAAAGAACTGGGGGATGGCACCTTGTACCAAGATATCATTCACACAGTGATTTACCAGGTCCTGACCGATTGTTTTATACTCATTAGCTAGAATAGCTACAAGTAGTTTTGTCCCAACTCCATCAGTGCTAGACACGAGAATGGGATTTTGCCAGCTGGATTTATCGATTTGATACAAGCCACCAAAGCTGCCTAATTCACTTAACACATTGCTATTATAGGTAGCTTTTACTTTATGCTTTATAGCTGTTACGGCTTTTTCGCCAGCCGCAATATCTACCCCGGAACTGCGATAATCTAAGCTGTCTTTCAGGATGTCCATTTAATTAATCTATCCTTGTAGTTATCAATTTCGCTCATCGATTTCCCCACTAAACCCTGAACGCTAAAATCTGATACATTCATTGCAGCAAGAACTGTTCCATAAAGGATTGCTTCTTTAATTAAAGTATGATTCACAAAATCGTGATCAGCCAGATAGCCCATAAAAGCACCAGCAAAACTATCACCTGCTCCAGTTGGGTCTTTAACTTTTTTTACAGGATAAGCCGGAGCAAAATACATATCATCCTTAGAAACAGCTACTGAACCACATTCACCGCGTTTAACAATTACCCATTTAGGACCTAATGATAGAATTTCATACGCAGCAGAGTAGATATCCGCAATTTTCGTATAATCCCGAATTTCATCCTCGTTCATAAAAACTATATCTACCCGTTTCAGCACTTTTTCTACTTCTTCAGGACACAGCTCTATCCAATAATTCATAGTGTCACAAGCCAGATGCGAATATCCCGATACCTGATTTAGCACTTGTAATTGCAATGCTGGATGGATATTGGCAAGCAGTAAACTACGACAGCATTTACAGCTTTCAGGCAGCTGAGGAGAAAAATCGGCAAATACATTTAAATCGGTAGAAAGGGTTTCCACTCTATTCCAGGTAGAATATTTCCCTTTCCAGCGAAAAGTTTTACCATCTTTAACCTCTAAGCCATCTAAATTGATGCCACTTTTTTGCAGCAGGTTTAGATATTCAACAGGTATATCTTTTCCTACTACACCAACAATATGAGTATTGGTAAAATGGGAAGCCGCCAAAGAACCATATATAGCAGAACCACCCAAAGCTTCACAAACTTCTCCTGCAGGTGTAGATATGCTATCTAAACCAATTGAACCAACGATAACTAAACTCAAGGTGTTATCTCCTTGTGCACAGAATCTGCCTGAAGTGTGTCTGTTACAGTTGCTGAAGGAGTTTGCACCACATTTTTAGTATTTCCCAGATGATTCATAATGTAAAGAATTGCTATCAGAGCAAGTATCATAATAATCAGTCTAGGCCAATTATATGCTTTCTTGCGCTTTTCTTTCCAGCGATCATTCATTTTATCGTTAAAATCATCCATCTTTTACCTCCCAGGATTTAGCTCCTGTAAAAAGGAAGCAAAGCGACTAATTCCTTCCTTAATGTTTTCCATACTGTTTGCATAGGAGAACCGTACGGTTCCTTCCATCCCAAAAGAACTACCAGGTACTAGGGCAACACTATATTTGTCAAGTAATTTAGCACAAAAATCATCAGAAGTTTGTATATTCTGATTGTTGTTGTCCAAATACCATTTTATGCCTGGCATAATATAAAAAGCACCCTGGGGTTTAAAACAGGAAATATGAGGAATCTTTTTCAGTTCGTTATAGAGAAAATCTCTGCGGACAGAAAATTCTTGTCGCATTTTTTCGATGGAATCATCTTCTTCATTTAAAGCTGTTACACAAGCATACTGAGTAATAGAATTTACACAGGAAGTGCTATGTTCCTGAACTTTCCCCGCCGTAGCAATAATATTTGCAGGTCCTGCAGCATAACCCAGCCGCCAACCTGTCATCGCATAAGCTTTAGAAACTCCGTTTATAACAATTGTCCGTTGTTTCATTTCTTCACTGATACTGGCTATGGATATATGTTTTACATCGTCATAAACCAGGCGTTCATAGATTTCATCGGAAATAACCAGAATATCGTATTTGATACATATTTCAGCAAGAGCAGCAAGTTCTTCTTTTGTATACACAGCACCAGTAGGATTTCCGGGAGAATTTAGAATCAGGGCTTTAGTGCAAGGATTTTCCTGTATAGCAATTTCCAGTTCTGCAGCTCGAATTTTATAGCCATCTTCTTCTTTGGTAGGAATATATATTGGTTCTGCATTGGCTAGGGCAACCTGATAGGGATAACTTACCCAATAAGGAGCTCCCATTAGCACTTGATCCTTTACATCACATACTGCAGTTAAAGCATTAACAATTGATGCTTTAGCCCCTGGCGAAACCAGAATTTCTTTGGGGGAATATTTAAGATCATTATCTCGTAGAAGTTTATCACAAATTGCCTGTCTCAATTCCAGGATACCAGCATTATTGGTATAACGAGTATAATTAGCGTCAATAGCTTTATGAGCAGCATTTTTAATATAATCCGGAGTAGGAAAATCCGGCTCTCCGACACTGAAACTGATTACATCAATTCCAGCATCCTTCATTTCCTTCGCCTTAGCAGATAAACTAAGTGTAGGCGAGGGCTTAATCAAACGGCAGCGGTTGGATAGCTTTGTGGCCATCTTTGCCTCCAGTATTTTTTTATTTTATTTATATTTTTGTTGAGCAGCTAAAAGAAGAACATAAGCCACTGTATTCACAATATCTTCGTAAGAGCACCCGCGAGACAAATCACTTGCAGGAGCAGCCAGACCTTGAATGATTGGTCCTATGGCTTTTATTTTTCCTATATATTGAACCAGTTTATAACCAATGTTTCCAGCTTGCAAGTCCGGGAAAATAAGGGTATTAGCTTTTCCAGCAATAGGACTTTGAGGAGCTTTTCTAATTGCCACTTCTGGAATGAGGGCTGCATCAAGCTGTAATTCACCATCATACTCAAAATCTACCTTTCTTTCATCTAAAATTGCTTTCGCAGATATAACTTTATCCACCAATTCATCGTTTGCGCTGCCTAAGGTAGAAAAAGAAAGCAGGGCAACTTTTGGTTCATCTCCAATAATTGCTTTTCGCGTTAGAGCAGTACATATAGCTATATCAGCAAGTTGTTCAGCAGTAGGATTTGGAACAACAGCACAATCGGCAAACAAAAAGACCTTGGGTTCACCTCTGAAATCAGGAACCGGCATTATAAAAGTACTGGAAACAGTTTTCAATCCAGGCATCACACCAATCACCTGTAGAGCCGCCCTTAAAACATCAGCGGTCGTATTAGCAGCTCCAGCAACCATTCCACTAACCTTTCCCTGTTTTACTAAAGAAGCGCCAAAATAAAGGGGATCTTTAACTGTCTCCAATGCTTGGACAGGATTTACTCCTTTATGTTTGCGCCTCAGATAAAAGGCATCAGCAAAAGCAGATAGGTATTCTGAGGTCTCAGGATTAATTATCGTTACACCATTCAAATCCAGATTCAATGCTTTAGCATCCTCAGTTATCTTTTCCTCCTTGCCTAATAGTATTATTTTTGCCAAATCCTCCTTCACGATTTGAGCGGCAGCAATTAAAACCCGAGGATCTGATGATTCGGGTAAAACTACGCTGCCCTTAGTTTTTTTAGCTTTTTTTTTCACTTCGTCAATTATGAACATTTCTTCTTCCTGTTATTCGGTTTCCAATACTATCAACGATAGATCGGCAACTCTTAAAAACTCATTTTTCACTTCCCTTAGCAGGGAGTGTCTATTATTATGTAAAACTTCGTCGTCACAATTTACTAAAACAGCATCAAAAAAGGCATCTATCACTTTGCCAAACGAGATCAGATATTGCAAAGCCAGAGGATAATCCTTTTTTTGTAAAGCAGAATCTATATCATTATGCAATTTTTGCAACGATTTATATAGATTAATCTCTTCCGGTTCAACCAATTTATTTTTATCAAAGGGGACAAATTCAGTGGTCTCTGCAATAATATTGGCTACCCTTTTAAAACCGATCACCAAATGAATAAAATTTGGTTTGCTTTTTAAATCATTCAAAGCCTTCGCTCTGTTTTCCAGATCATATATATGGCTTTTATCGATATGCATAACGCTATCAATCACATCGTAAGCAATGCCTTTTGTTTTCAGCAAACCGGTTATCCTTTGTTCAATAAAGCTATGTAGATTGCTATAAGCATTTTTATCCAGTTCCGTTTGCTTACTGATTAGTTCCAATGCTTCATCAGCTAAAGCAAAGATATTAAAATCCCATTTTCGGTGGCTGATAATTTGAACTATACCATTGGCTGCACGTCGAAGAGCAAAAGGATCTCCACTTCCAGTGGGAAGCATACCAATCCCTATAATTCCAGCCACAGTATCCATTTTATCAGCAATAGCAACCAGAGCTCCACACAAAGTAGAAGGTAGCTTATCAGCAGAACCACGGGGCATATAGTGTTCATATATCCCTTCTGCCACTTCTTCATCTTCACCGGAAACAATAGCATACTGTTTACCAATATATCCCTGGAGTTTGGTAAATTCTTTTTCGCCTAGCATATTAGTAACTAAATCCGCTTTGCACAGTTCTGCACAGCGAAGCACTTTTTCTCTCTGTTCTGAAGGTAGATTAAGTTCTTTAGCTATAAGCTCAGTTAGGCAAATTATTCTCTTTGTTTTATCAGCCATTGTTCCCAATTTTGCTTGAAAGACAACCATATCCAAGTGTTTGGTCCAATAATCCAGTGGGTGTTTTGTATCTTCGTTCCAATACCACAATGCATCAGCTAAACGAGCATTTACAACTTTCTCATTTCCCTGTTTAATAAGATCCCAGGCTGCTGGATCACCATTGGAAATAAAGACAAACTTGTTACTCAGCTTGCCAATTTTATCGTGTACAGCAAAGTATTTTTGTGCCTGACTTATTGTACTGATAATAATTTTATCGGGTAGTGATAGATACTTGTGTTCAAATTCTCCGCAAACTGCTGTAGGAAATTCTACCAGGTTTACTACTGTTTCCACTAAAGGGAGGTCTTTTATAACCCGATAATCACCTTTGGGAAAGATATTAGCCATTTGGTCTACAATTTCTTTGCGGCGTTCATCAATTTCAGCTACAACTTTATGTTCCAGCAGCTTGGGGATATATTCTTCAGCTTTATTTATTGTAATGCATCTATCCAAACCTAAATAGCGATTACCATAAGTTGTATTCCCACAAGGTATACCAAAAAAATCTATAGTAAGAGGATTATTATTAAGCAGAATTAGAAGCCAGCGTAAAGGACGCGAAAAAGCAAAACCAGGTTTATTCCACAGCATTTTTTTATCGAAAGGTATCTGTAAAATCATATCCGGGATCCACTTCTGTAAAAGTTCTCCTGTGGATATCCCGGTTTTGATATATTTTACCGCTAAAAACTTACCTTTATCTGTTTCCTGAATAAATATTGCGCTTTCTTCCACCTGATTTCTTTTCAAAAAACCTTTTCCGGCATTAGTTAAATTTCCTGCCTCATCATATGCGAGGCGAAAAGCGGGACCTGTTTTAACAATTTCTTCATCTTTTTGATGGCTATCCAGGTCTATTGCCTGCAAGAAAATTCGTCTCGGTGTTCCACTCACTTTATAACCCGAGCAATTAAGTTTATTCTCCTTTAAAAAATTGGCAAAAGATAGCTTTACACTATTACAAGCAATAGTAATCTGTTTTTCAGGAAGTTCTTCAACTCCCAATTCAAGTAAAAATTGGTTCTGTTTCAAAAGTTTTCCTATACCTTAATATATAGTCGTCTATAGTTAGTCAAAATTATAGCGTATACTAACCTGATTTGTAAATCCTAAATCGCCATAAGAAGCAATTGCATAATCAATCGCATATTTTTTCCAAGTCCATCCCAAGCCTAAACTGATTCCAGAGCTCCAACCCAAATCGCCGCCTATAGAATAATCGCCACCATTTGTTTTAAAACCAGCTCTCAGCACCAGAGAAGGATGAACACTTTGTTCTATGCCAAATTTCCCGATGAAGTTTTCTCCATTAGCCTTATTTAGGTCTATATTGAGCAGAGTATTTTTTGCGGCATCAATTCCAATACCAGCACCAAAAGTAATCGGTATTCCTTCAGAATAATCTTTATTAGTATAATGACTCAATTGAAAGCCTAAATTGCGGATAGTAAGCCCCACTTTTATTTTTTCATTGGGAGTGTGATGTAAAATTCCAAGATCAATTAAGGCAGCAGTAGCAGATTTACCATCAATTTGATCTAAAACAAGTTTTACGCTTCCACCTGCATCTAAAGCAGGACTGACAAATTTGGCCACAGAAAACCCAGCGGTAATATCCTGTGCTCCAAAAGTATCGTTTAATTCAATAAACTCGCCATTTGCTCCGATATCCGTTCTGTCGATAGAACCAGAATTCCAGTAATTGAGATAAAAACCATAGGAAGTATAGATATTCTTGGGAACCATATAATTTATAGATCCGCCTCCAGAACCTACAAAATGATCTGCAAAAGTAGTATAGACAGCCTTGTTTTTAGCTTTTATTAGGGTAGCGGGATTGAATTGCATCCCTTCAAAATTCATCGCTCTCCCCAGCATTGCCTGCCCCATAGCATTAGCTCGAGCAGAATAATAAATCTTCAAAGTAGAGAATCCGGTCGTTCCCGCATCCTGATGCTGTGAAAATAACGGTAATATTATAAGAAAGCTAAACGCCAAGCTGAGGGCGAAGCTCTTCTTCAAGAACCTGAACTTTTTCATATAGATCTCTTTCATCGGTTGCTTGTAATAACGATTCACGGTTTTCATCCCGCCTCAAAAAGCCTGAAAGCGAGCGTAATATCTTCATATAATCCTGATTGGAACTTTGAGGCACAGCAATCATAAATACCAAATTTACAGGTAAATTATCCAAACTTGTAAAATCTAAACCTTGCTTTATCATACATACAGCAATTTTTAAACTACTAACAGTTAGATCTCTTGCATGCGGAATTGCTATTCCTCTTCCAATACCAGTACTCATTATTTCTTCTCTACCTTTTACTGCAGCCAAAAAACGATCTGGAAAACTTAAACAACCGCTTTCCGATAGCAGGTCTGCCATATAATGTAAACAGGCATTTTTATTCTCGAATTTTTCTATAATTTTTACCAGCTCAGACATAAAAAGCTTGTTCATTGTCTCACCATAATTTTTTGTAAGACACATAGTTTTTTACAAGGCATTTATCGTCAATCAAAATTCTTCTCGCTTGATGAAACCAAATTATCTAAATTAATTCACACTGGCTTGAAAAGAGTATACAAAAAAGATGACAAATGGGTAGCCGGAGGACACCGTTCCTCCGCAAAAATAATTCACGCTGGCTTAATTTTAGAAACAAGGATTTTTAGGATTTAAGGATTGAGAGGATTTAGCCACCGAGACCACAGAAGTCACCGAAATTAATACTCTCAGATTTAAAAAGAGTATACCAAGAAGATGACAACTGGGTAGTCGGAGAACGCCGTTCTTCCGCAAAAATAATTCACGCTGAATGCCCAGATATGAGCAACTTATATATTCGATGGCATCCTATCCTGAATATGCAGCCTTTTAGGTAAACTTTTTGTTCATTTCTTTCTTCTTAATTTTGGTCCACTTTTTTCAGAAGGACTCAGTATACATATTTCTTGCTTAATTATATGTGGTAGAGATACAGTGGTATTTCTTGGGCATTTCCCTCCATAGCATCACGGTGGTTCTACCACAACTATCTAAGCAAGATTCAATCTGTTTGTTAAAATCTCGATACTATAAAAATCCCCTATTTTATGATAGTACATTGGTTTTTTACCATATAGGAATATGCAATATCAACTGAAAACATTTGACAAAATTATCCATTTCTAAAGGTTGACTTTGGGTTTTAATAGTCTATAGCACCTGTTCTTCAGGTTAGCTTTCATCCCCAAATAATTGATTATGGGAGCAAAATGCGAACATTTGATGCTGTTCTTCCCTATTTGAAGAAGAGCTACACCCGGATTTTGGGTGGATTGGTAATGTTAATTTTGGTTGATCTTGTGCAGCTTGCTGTCCCTAAAGTGATGCAATATGCCATAGATCACATCCAGGAACGGACAATTGACTACAGAGGTCTTGCTTGGATTGGGCTAATTATATTCGGTTGTGCCATAGCAGTGATGGTACTAAGATATTTTTGGCGGATTCTGATAATCGGCAATTCGCATCTCATAGAAAAGAGCTTGCGTCAGGATTACTACGATCATTTGTTAACCTTATCTCAGAATTTTTTTAATAAAAGCAAAACCGGTGATTTAATGGCTTATGCTACAAATGATTTAAATGCGGTACGGATGCTTTTTGGAATGGGATTGATTTCTGCAATGGATATTGTGCTAATGACCATTGCCTCTTTTTCATTTATGGTTTCGATAAATGCTAAATTAACATTACTGGCAATAATTCCTATGCCTATTATATCCTTAACTGTTTTGTATTTTGGGAAAAAGGTGCATACTCGGTTTAAAGCTGTGCAGGAAAGTTTTGCTACATTAAGTGGAAAAGTTCAGGAAACCATTTCTGGCATCAGAATAGTGAAGGCATTCTGTCAGGAAAAAAACGAATTAAAGAAAATTGATAAGGTATCTCACGATTTTGTAGATCAGAATTTAGCGCTGGCGAAAATAGCTGGTGTATTTCATCCTTTTATGGGTTTTATTATCAGTATAAGTATGATTATCACTCTCTATTTTGGAGGTAAGGCAGCCATTCGTGGCGAAATAAGCGTTGGTGGTTTTATTGCTTTCTTCCAATATTTAGGAATGCTAGTTTGGCCTATGATTGCTATTGGCCATATTGTAGATATGTACCAACGCGGAACTGCTTCCCTGAAACGCTTGAATGATATATTTGAAGTTAATCCTGAAATTGATGATGCCTTTGCAGATGAGCGTATAACTCATCTAAAAGGTAAAATCCAATTCCAAAATTTATCTTTCCGCTATGCAGATCATCTACCCTTTATTTTTAATGACATCACAGCGGGGATAGAAGCTGGAAAAACAATGGCAATTGTTGGCCCAACAGGTTGTGGTAAAACTACTTTAATTGAACTATTAGTAAGGATATATAACCCCCCACGCAATAGTATCTATATAGATGATTATGAGCTTTTTACAATTCCCTTAAATGTTTTACGAAGAGATATTGTGCTTGTCCCTCAAGATATTTTCCTATTTTCTGAAACAATTGCCGATAACATTCGTTTGGGCAATCCTGAAGCTTCAGATGAGGAAGTTTTTGAGGCAGCAAGAACTGCTCAGGTATATGATGAAATAATGGAATTTGAGCACAAATTTGATACTATTGTTGGAGAAAGAGGAGTTACTCTTTCTGGAGGACAAAAACAACGCGTAGCGATTGCCAGAGCTTTGCTTACTAATCCTAATATTTTAATTTTGGACGATGCTCTTTCGGCAGTAGATACAAAAACCGAGCGTAGGATCTTGAACCGCTTAATAGAGATTAGGAAAGGAAAAACAACTTTTATAATTGCCCATCGCATTTCTGCGCTCCAACATTCTGATCTAATAATTGTTATCAATAATGGAATAATTGCCGAACAGGGAACCCATCAAGAGCTTCTGGCAAAGGGTGGATTGTACAAAGACCTCTATGAAAAACAAAGAATTAGAGCAAAAATCGAAGGAGAAGAAGAATAATGATTGGCGGTGGTGGCGGTGGAGGTCATTCTGGACGAGGGGCACATTTTGAAGATGAGCTAAAGAATAAAATATACGATAGACGGCTTTTTAGCAATGTCATTCATTATATAAAACCCTACCTAAAATGGGTTATTCTTTCTTTTCTGTTCCTGATGTTAATTTCCGGTGCAGAAGTTATTATTCCCTTAATTCAAAGATCAGCTATTGATGATTATATCGTGTCCGATAAAACTCTGGCTATTTTTACCCAAGAAGATGATTATCACGAATTTATAAACCGCTACCAAAAACTTGGATTTAAAGAATATAAATATGGTGATAATCACTTTCTCGTTATCAGTTCCAAAGATCGTAACAAAATGGACCGAGCGGACTTGGAAAAGCTGAAAGAAAAAGGTATTTTAAAAGAAGATACGGTATTCTTAGTAAGCGCTAAAGACAAAAACATAAGCATCTTAAAACAATATCTGCCGGAAAATATAAATCCTGAGCAACCAAATCTTACCGGATGGTTTAAAATCGGCTCTGAAACTATTGCTATTCCCAAGGAACAACTTAAAGAATTACCTAAAGCAAAACGCCTGGAGGTTCGTTCCGATGCCTCAAAGCAATTATTGATATTAGCACTTATCTTTTTGGCCATTATAACTTTACGCTTTGTAGCCAGCTATTTTCAAACTGTATTTACGGCATATTTTTCGCAAACTGCAATGGCTGATCTGAGACATGATGTTTTTGCTCATCTGCAAAAAATGCCTACAAAATTCTTTGATACCAATCCTGTGGGACGTTTGGTTACTCGAGTTACAAACGATATTGCTGCTATTGATGAAATGTTAGCTTCCGGAGTTATTACTATAATTCAAGATGTAGTTTTAATTATTACGATTGTGATATTAATGCTGGCTTTAAACTGGCATTTGGCTTTAGTAAGCTTTAGTATCTTGCCACTAGTAATTTGGGTAATAGTTATCTTCCGTAGAAAGACCAGAGTGGTCTATCGCGAAGTACGAAAACACCTTGCTGTTCTAAATGCTACATTGGCAGAGCATATCGAAGGGCAAAAAATTATCCAGCTCTTCAATCAATATTTTCATAAGCGTCAAGAATTTGCGGACATAAATCAAAAATACTATCTGGCCTCGATAAAACAGATCCGTCTGTTTGCCTTTTTCCGTCCTATCATCCATGTTTCATCTCAAATTGCTGTAGCATTGATTATTTGGTATGGAGGAGGGAAAATATTACAAAATGTAATCACTATCGGTTTACTGATGGCTTTCACTCAATATATCCAGAAACTCTTTGAGCCCATAAACGATTTTTCGGAGAAATTTAACTTCTTGCAGAGTGCTTTGGCAAGTGCAGAAAGAATATTCAATTTACTTGCTCTTTCGCCAGATGATTATCGGGAAGAAAAACATCAAAATATTAAGCTGGAAGGCGAAATTGAATTCGAAAATGTTTGGCTTGCCTATAACGAAAACGAATGGGTGCTAAAGGATATTTCTTTCAAAGTTGCTCCTGGCGAAAAAATCGCTCTAGTTGGCCATACAGGCAGTGGCAAAACCTCTATCGTAAATTTGATCTTGGGTATGTACCCCTACCAAAAAGGTAGAATTCTGATAGATGGGAAAGATATACATAACTATTCTTTAGCTGACCTGCGAAGAAATGTTGGTATCGTGCAACAAGATGTTTTTCTCTTCTCGGGAAATATAAAAGATAATATTGCTCTCAATAATGATGAGCTTTCCGATGAAGAAATTATCCAAGTAGCCAAATATGTTAATGCTGATAAGTTTATTAGTAAATTACCTAATGGATATAATGAACCGGTTATGGAAAGAGGTGCAACTCTCTCTACGGGGCAAAGACAACTTATCGCTTTTGCCAGAGTGCTGGCTTATAATCCATCCATTTTTATTTTGGATGAAGCAACTTCGAATATAGATACCGAAACCGAACTTCTTATTCAAGATGCGTTAAACAAAATTATCAAGGATAGAACATCAATAATAATTGCTCATCGACTTTCTACAATTCAGAATGTTGATCGCATTTTAGTGTTGCATAAAGGTGAAATTGTTGAAGAAGGTTCGCATTTCGAACTCCTTGACAAACAGGGCTTATATTACGATTTATATAGATTACAGTATACCTAAAATTGGGCTGATATAGAAAAAGTGATTGACAGAATTTGGGATTCGAATTATGATATCAATATACAATGGTGGCTTTCATAATTTATCGACGAAATTGGTCACCACCTATATATGTGATAGAGTGTTCTGCCAAGATTAAATAAGAGTTTTATCCGTATTGTGCTTATCCATATTGCTAATAAAAAACTCTGGTATAAGTATACAATAACCCAAATCCTACGGAGTAATCTTATTTTATCCTTGGCAGTATATTAGAAGAAAGTATCATTTATGATCTATAAGGAGGATCAATGAAAAAGTATTGGCTGATTATACTAGCCCTTACACTTGTAACAGCCATATTTGCAAATGGCAGCCGCTATGAAGTTGTGGCTTATAGCGAAGATTTTGAATCTGGAGCTACTGGTTGGACTCACTACGACGGTGCGGTGTCTCCCAATAATTGGCATATTTACAATTTTGGTGGAACCCAAAGTGATGTCTGGTGGATGGGTGATCCAGCCCTGGCTCAAGGAACTTACATTGGTGGTTATTACAATCATCAATATCTTGTCTTAGATACCCCAGCGCGGACTTTGACCGCTGCTAATGCAACTTTAACTTTCAAAATGCGTCACAATGTGGAAACTCCAAGCTCAAATCCACCTTACGATGGATGGGATGCCTGTAATGTGAGAATTTCCACTGACGGTGGAACTACCTGGACTCCAATAACCGGAACTCCCGCTTACGATATGACCTCTGCATATTCCTTCGGTTTTGAACATGGTGAAGGAACTGGAATTCCTGCTTGGGGTGGAGTACGGGAATGGACTAACTGCACTTTTAACCTCAGCTCTTATGTAGGTCAAAGTGTAAAAATCCGTTTTGCCTTTGCTTCCGACCCTGCATATTGTACAAGCGAAGCTCCTGCAATGTATGGAATGATGGTTGATGATATCAGTTTTGGTGGATATACTAATAATGGTGTGAATGATGGTCAAATGACTTGGTCTTCTATGGTTCCTCAAGGTGGAGATATCTGGCATCTGGGAACTGATGCAACTGCCCCATCTCCTTCCCATTGTATGATCTGCCAAAATGATGCTGGTTCTTATAATATCAATATGATGAATTATTTGGTAAGCCCCCCTATTCAATTACCTGAAAGCGGTGATATTCGTGCTGATTTTATGATTATGGGTAATTTTACCGATCCCAATACTTTCCCTGAAGTAGATTATTGGGGATGGGAAATGTCTGTTAATAATGGTATTACTTGGCACTATATGAGTAACCCATATGATGATCCAAATGGAAACAACTATGTGTATAGTGATGCTCCACCTGCTTGGGCTTCAATGACTGAAAGCTATACTCTGGATGGTTTAATTAGTAATTACCATGGTGAAACAGCTATCTTCCGTTGGTTCTTCAAATCCGATGCTGATACACCTAACGGAACAGGTATTCGCATCGACGATTTCAAGATTTATAACGATATCTTTATTGCTGCTCCCGAAAACCTGGAAGCAACCGTATCCGGAAATTCAGTTACTCTTAACTGGAATGCTCCCGGTAGCGGAGGTGGCGGTGGAGAAGAAGGCTGGATTTATTATTGTGGTGAACCAGCTGGTAATTCCGTTGGAACAAATTCAGCTGCAGATTTTGATGTTGCAGCAAAATGGGACCCCTTAGGTGATGTTAATAGCATCTATCCCTATGTGGGAATGAATATTACCAAAATCAAATTTGTCCCAGCTGAGCCAACTTCTATGTGTTCTTATTCTGTACGAATTTGGACCGGTTCTGCCGGAACTATGGTTTACGATCAACCTGTAAGCACAATCACTGAAGATGCCTGGAATGAAGTAGTTCTTAATACACCTTATACTATTCCCTCAGGAACTGCAATTTGGGCTGGTTTCCGTTGTAATACAACAGGTGGATTCCCTGCTGGTTGTGATAGTGGACCTCAAGTTGAGGGCTACGGAAATATGATTCGTTTGAGTGGTGTCTGGCAAACTCTTACTCAACAAAGTGCAACACTTACCTACAACTGGAATATTCAAGTTTATGTAGCTGATGCTAATGGCAAAGAATATGTACTTGGCGAGCTTCCTATGAACGATACTTTTGCCGAAGGCACTTTTGGCGTTGCTTATAATGAACCAGTTCGCGGACGCCAAATAACTGCTTATAAGATCTATCGTGATGAAACTTACCTTGCTCAAGTAGAAGGCAGTGTATTAACCTATACCGATAATGAAGTCCCCGGCGGCATTCATACTTACTATGTAACTGCAATGTATGGAACAAACGAATCCAGTGCGTCCAATGCTGTAACCACTTTCGTGGTGCCCGCTGATCATTATGAATTGAACCACGATGATGGTATTGCCGAACAAGGATTCAGCGTTGGATCCACAAAACAGATGGCTGTTAAATACTCCCATTCTGGTCAGTTTAGCATTAAGTATATCAAAGCCTATGTGCACACAGTAGGTACCGCTCCAATGATTGTCCGGGTTTATGATAACTCCGGAGTAGATGGTACTCCTGGTGTACAACTTACTCAATATCAGTATCCTCTTGCTTCTATCGTCGAAGGTTGGAACTACATCACTCTTCCTACAGAAGTGCAATTGACTGATGCAACTTTCTACATTGGCATTATGGAAACTGTTAATTCTTCACTGATAGGTTTGGATACGAACTCCAGCGGCTATAGCTATAAAAAGATCGGAACTAATTGGGAACCCGTAACCGAGGGTGAAATTATGCTCCGTCCTATAGTAATGGGTGGTATGGCTGGAGAAGATCCTACCCTTCCAGCTTTAGTTTTGGATGCTAAAAACTATCCTAATCCTTTCAATCCTGAAACAACTATCCACTTCAGTTTACCTGAAAGCGGACCTACCAGCGTAAAGGTCTATAACTTAAAAGGACAATTGATTCGGACTTTAGTAAATGGCAATATGACTGCTGGCAATCAGAAAGTTGTTTGGAACGGATTGGATGATAACAATCAAACAGTCGCTAGCGGATTATATTTCTACCGTGTAACCAATGTTGGTAAGAATATTACCCGTAAAATGCTACTCTCTAAATAACCTTGTTGCGGAGTTTGATATAAAGCTCTGCTACAGTTATATACTGTAACCAATTACAATGCGAAACCCCGCCTCTAAAAGCGGGGTTTCATTTTTGCAATCTATTCCAGCAAATCACAAACATAACTTCCATACAATAGTAATGATAACCTATCTTCTTCTGCTTAATTTAATATCTTTCTCTGTTTTTTTTCCTTGCAGTAAATCCGCTATTCAAAAGTATTGTTTATAAGAAAAGGGAAGTCCCAAATTATGAGGTGTGATTGAATGAAACATAAAATAGCGATCCTTGTTGTAATCTGCCTATTATGGTCAATTGCTTTAGCGGCTACTAAGCCCGATCCAACTGCATTAGTTGGCCAAGTTGGAGATAGGGAATATAATTATAAAAAGTTTAATGACGGTTTTAAGGCCTATCTGCAATATTACGGAGGGGGAAAAGTACTCACCAAACAGGATAGCATCAAGCTAAATAATCAATATTGGGAAGAACTTGTAGGTATCTATGTTTACGATCAGGCCATCAAAGCGGGCAAAATAAAGGTAACCGATGCCGAATTGGAAGCGGAAATAAAGAAAAATATCCCTTCTGAGGTTAAACAAATAAAGGACTTCCAAACCAATGGAAAGTTCGACAACGCAAAATATTTACAAGCATTAAAAGACCACCCTGAATTTAAAAAGGAATTGATGAATTATGCTCGTGACCTCTATTCTTACAATAAATTGATAAAAACCATTAAAAATGAGGTCAAGGCAAATCCGGACAGCGTTAAAAATGCCTGGATGCACCAAAATAACTATGCCAGTGCTAAAATCATCTGTTTTGATTATAATAAACTAACCAATATAAATGTAACTGATGAAGAAGCCAGAGAGTATTACGAAGCTCATAAAGAGGAATTTAAACGCGAAAATGGACGCCGTTTCCTATTTGTGCGTTTTACTGGAGCTCTAAGTAAATCAGAAGATATGGAAAAGATAGCTCAAGATAATAAAACACTTAGCACTACCTTATTTAATCGAGCTAAAGAAGTTGGCTTAAAACAAGCAGCAAAAGAAATGAATTTGCCGTTGGAAGAAAGCCCCTATTTTAATACACAAGACCAAATAATCCCTTTGATCGGACGAGCTCCAGATTTGATTGCTTTTGCCTTCAATAATCCAGTAGGTTCAATACCCGATATTTTTTACGCACCAACAGGTGACATCTTTGTTCTGGAACTAAATAGCGAAATTCCGGAATACTATATAGATTTCGAAATTAAAAAGCAGGAAATGATCATCCGTGCCAACCGCACTAAAAGAATGTTCACTATGGATAATTATGTTCAGGAATTTATGAAAAGAGAAACTCCTGAAACATATTTGGAGGCAGCCGCCAGAGATAGCATTGCTATTGTGGAAGTGGATAAATTGCTGGCTGATAGCGATATTAGAACCATTGGCAAAATTCCTGCCTTGAATGAAGCAATTTTAAACACTCCCTTGGGTTCATTTACACCCTTAATCGAAAACGAAAAACGCTGGTATTTGGCTTATGTAACTAATCGCCAGTTGCCGGATTTAACTATCTGGGAAAAAGATAAACAAAATATTATTGCTGCTGCCGAAAAAAAAATGCAGGAAGATCATTTGAATCAATGGTACATTGAACAAAGGCAGAAAGTTAAAATAATAGACAATCGAAAGGATTTTTACGAGCTCTATATCCCCTTAAAACTATAACGAAAAAATCGAAAAGTAAACATATAGCAATATATAGCAAGGATAACCCTCGTTACAAAACGATTTCTAATACAAGATTTGTGTTCATCTGTGACATCTGCGCAAACTAATCCTTAAATCCTCGTTTCTAAAACTAAATCTGCGTGATCTGCGCAATCTGCGTGAACTATTCTTAGTTCAAAGTGCAGGAGTTCTTAGTTCAAAGTTGTTCTTTCGGTGGCTTCGGTGACTTCGGTGACTTCGGTGGCTTCGGTGGCTAAATATTCTTTTGTAATCCTCGTTTCTAAAACTACATCTGCGTAATCTGCGTAATCTGCGTGAACTATTCTTAGTTCAAAGTTGTTCTTTCGGTGACTTCGGTGACTTCGGTGGCTAAATACTCTTTTGTAATCCTCGTTTCTAAAACTAAATCTGCGTAATCTGCGTAATCTGCGTGAACTAATCCTTAAATCCTCGTTTCTAAAACTACATCTGTGTAGCCCGTGAGAGGCAACATCGATATGAGAGCTTATTTTGCTTGACTTTCTGCTCTTATAATTTAAATTGGAATAAATTAATGATAATGGACTGTATAATGAAAAGATTAATTATCCTGCTAATGCTTATTGCGGGCAGTTTTGCCCTGTCGGCTCAGACCGGTCTTTTTAATTTAAGCTATGCTATCCCTATTGAGGAAGCAGATTCCCTGCTGGCTTTAAGTAACTTTTATACTACTAATATAGACGAGAATTTAGTGCGTTATTACCCTAAGGATAGTGATCTGGTAGAAGCAATTTTGGTTTTTTTAGAGCCCCAAACCAGATATGTTATCGGTTGGTTCATCAAATATAATCCCGATAATACAGAAGAAAATGATGCTTTTGTACTACAAGCATTACAAGATTTGCATGGTAAAACCAATCATTACGATGAAGAAACTGGCCAGCTTATTTGGTTTTTATCCACAACGCGCACTGTTCATATAATGTATGCAGATGATAATAGTTTAACTGTGCTATATTATGATTCTTACTTTGCTGAGATCTTTCGTATTCAAGATCAACCCCTTACCCCAGAAAATCCAGAATCAAATTAAGCCCGTAATTCAATTGATGTTACAGCACAATAGTATTATCAATTGAGCATAGGTGTACGATTCATATTACCTTTTCAGTCACAATAGGGTAATGTGCAGTAAGCATTATTGTAGTAAAGCTATTTATGGGAGAATATCTTAACGGTATTTTTGAACATTGCATAAGGCCTTTTTTCCTTGTGACTCAGCCACTAAAAAAAATCGCTTGACCAATTTGTGTATTTTTTATTCAAAGTATAAGAAGAGAATGGGAGTTATTAATGAATATACATTTTAGAGATGTCCAAAGTGGAAGCGTGGAAGCCAGAGCAATAATAGAAATCGCTGATGGTGTTTTTCTAAATGAAGTTACCATTTTGAACATAGAAGGGGAATTAGTTGTAGAATTTCCGCGCAAAAGCTTTATCGGTAAATCCAGACGCACTCATTATATAGATATTGTTACTTTTGAAGATAACGACAAACGGATCCTGTGGGAAATAGAGATAAAAAATGCGTACAAAGAATGGCGCAAATCCAACAAAAAAGTGTTAATTTACGAAGAAAAATAAAAAAAAATACAAGGAGGATCAAAATGATCACCGATCTGCAAAACATCCTTTCGACTAACATTAAAGGTATGAAACGTTCCGCTATCCGTGAACTGCTTAAGTATCTTGGTCAACCCGGTTTGATTTCATTCTCCGGAGGTTTTCCCAGCCCGCTTACTTTTCCGATTGAAGAGCTGAAAACCATTATTGCCGAAGTTATGGAAAACGAAGCTGCTTATGCACTTCAGTATGGAACTACTGAAGGTGATAATCTATTAAGGACAATGCTGGCTAACCGTTATAAAGCCAATGGCATTGATGTTACTCAAGATAATATCATCATCACTACTGCCTCTCAACAGGCATTAGACCTTATATCTAAAATGTTCATTAATCCAGGTGACTATGTTGTTGTTGGTTTACCTTCCTATTTAGGAGCTCTTCAGGCTTTTGGATCCTACGGAGCAAATATGGTTGGTATTCCTATGGATGACGAAGGTGAGGATCCCAATATTCTAGAAGAGACTTTAAAAGACCTTACAGCCAAAGGTAAAAAACCAAAATTCATCTATTTGATTCCAGATTTCCAAAATCCTGCTGGAATCACAATGACTGAGCGCCGGCGTAAACAAATTTTGGAAATTGCTCATAAATACGATGTTCTTATCCTGGAAGATAGTCCCTATCGCGAATTGCGTTATGAGGGCGAAACCCAAAGAACCCTTTATGAACTTGATGGAACTGGTCAAGTAGTAATTTTAGGAACATTCAGCAAAATCTTCTGCCCCGGTTTCAGAATTGGTTGGGTGGTTGGTCATCCCGATATTTTAGATAAAATCGTAGTTGGAAAGCAGGCAACTGATCTTTGCACTCCACCTTTCACTCAAAGAATTGCTGCTCGCTATATGGAAAAAGGTTATCTGGATTCTAAAATTGCCGATATTATCGAAATGTACTCTGTAAAGAAGACAATTATGCTGGAATCCTTGGAAAAATATATGCCCGAAGAGATGAAATGGACCCATCCCGAAGGTGGTCTATTCCTAATGGTTACAGGTCCTGAAGATCTTGATACCAATGCAATTTTGCTCGATTGCATCAAAGAAGCTAATGTTGCCTATGTGGCAGGAAATAGTTTCTTCTGTAATGGCAAGGGCTACAACACAATGCGTTTGAATTTCAGCTACGAAAGCATTGAAACTAACATAGAGGGATGCAAACGTTTAGGCAATTACTTTAAAAAAGTATTACAAAAATAAGTATATTATGGAGGAAAGAATGTCCAAAAAAGTCGAAAAAGACCGTATGGGCATGATTATACGCGAAGAAGACACTCCCGAAAAAATGGAAGTGGAAATAACAGAAATTAAAGCTCCTTGCGATGAGGATTCACCCGTCCTCATCTATTATAACTGGTGCAAGAAGTGTGGAATTTGTGTGGCTTTTTGTCCAACCGGATGTTTAGGCAGAAAAAGTGACGGCTCACCTTTTGTTCAAGCTCCGGAAAAATGTATTCATTGTGAAAATTGTGACCGTCTTTGCCCTGATTTTGCTATTACCGGTGCTAAAGATCGTTGAAGGAGTGTATGATGACAGAAAAAGATAAAACTAAAACAACCAAAGAAAAAGCCTCCCTGGCAGCAAAACCAGAAAGTAAACTGGAAGAAATCCAAACAAAACGAGAGCGGAAAACAGTTCTTATGCAAGGTAACGAAGCTGTTGCTTACGGAGCGTTGGATGCCGGAGTAGATTTTTTCGCCGGTTACCCAATCACGCCTTCTACGGAAATTGCAGAAATTTTGGCAGCTGAACTTCCTAAAAGAAATGGTGCATTTATACAAATGGAAGATGAGCTTGCCTCTATTTGTGCCATAATTGGTGCTTCTTTGGCAGGAGCAAAAGCTTTAACAGCAACCAGCGGACCTGGTTTTTCTTTGATGCAGGAAGGAATAGGTTTTGCCAAAATTACCGAAACACCATGTGTGGTAGTTGATGTTCAACGTGTTGGACCAAGTACAGGTATGCCTACTAGTCCCGCCCAGGGAGATTTGATGCAATCCAAATGGGGTTCGCATGGAGATTCTCCAGCCATTGTTCTTTACCCGGATTCCGTTAAAGAAAGTTACGAATTAACCATTCGGGCAGTAAATTTAAGTGAAAAATATCGAACTTGCGTAATCTTGCTATTAGATGAAGTGATTGCCCATATGCGTGAAGCAGTTTGTCTTCCTGATATTGCCAATGTCCGAATCATCAATCGGATCAAACCAACTGTTCCACCTCAGTGGTATAAACACTATGATGAGAATCAAAAATATCTTTCTCCGCTGGCCAGTTTTGGAGAAGGCTACCGGTATCATGTTACCGGTTTAACTCATGATTCACATGGCTTTCCTACTAACAAACCAAGTGAAGCAGCAGAGATGATGGAACGTTTACGCAAAAAGATATCCTATAATATCCGCGATCTGGTTCAGATCGAAAGCTATGAAATGGAAGATGCCAAAATTGCGATTTTTGCCGCAGGGATCACTTCTCGCGCTGCGAAAGCTGCAATTGCCACTGCTCGTGCAGAAGGAATTAAAGTTGGGCTTTTAAGACCTTTAACCATTTGGCCTTTCCCGGATGATGCTGTTCGTAAAATGTTACGAAATGTAGATACCGTGATTGTTCCAGAACTAAATCAGGGACAGCTGATTCACGAAGTTCAACGCTTAACAAAAGATAAAAGTGACGGAGGATTAATTCCAATTAATAAGGTTAGTGGCGAATTAATTACTCCCAACGATATTCTGAACAAAATCAAGGAGGTATGCTAAGATGGCTAATATTCCCCAACGCATCATTCATGAATACCTGCGTCATGATAAAAAATTTCCCCATGTGTGGTGTGCAGGATGCAGTAATGGTATTGTTTTAGGAGCCATTATACGAGCAATTGCCTCTTTGAATATAGATCGCAACGATATTGTTATGGTATCAGGAATCGGATGTTCTTCCCGGATGCCTGTGTATGTAGATTTTAATACATTGCACACTTTACATGGACGCAGTATCGCTTTTGCAACAGGGGTTAAATTACATAAACCACATCTGAAAGTTATCGTAGTTACTGGTGATGGCGATTGTGCAGCCATCGGAGGAAATCATCTAATTCATGCAGCGCGCAGAAATATAGATCTGAAAGTGATTATGATAAATAATAACATTTATGGAATGACGGGTGGACAGTGCAGTCCCACTACACCTCATGATGCTTATGCTACTACAGCTCCCTATGGAAATATAGAGCCCGATTTCAATATCTGCAATCTGGCTATGGGTGCAGGAGCTTCTTTTGTTGCTAGAACCACTGCTTTCCATGTTCAGGAAATGCAATCTATGATAAAAGATGCACTTCAGCATACCGGTTTTTCTTTAATTGAAGTGATTAGTGCCTGTCCCGTTATATACGGACGCTTAAATAAAAAAGGTGGAGCACCTCAAATGTTGAAGGACTTTCGCGATAATTCCATCCCCCTTTCTGCAACAGAGAAATTGCCCCCAGATAAAATTGAAGGCAAGATCATCCGTGGTATTTTGCGCAAGGAAATCCGTCCCGAATTTACTGCTGAATATAGTGCCCTTTGCAAAAAAATCCAAACCGCTGGAGGTGAATGATGACTAAAACATATGAAGTTCGCCTTTCCGGAAGTGGAGGTCAAGGTCTTATTTTAGCAGGCATAATTCTGGCTCGGGCAGCTGTTTTGGAAAATAGAAAAGTTACTCAAACTCAAAGCTACGGTCCAGAATCCAGAGGTGGATATTCCCATGCTGATGTTATTATTAGTGATAGGGATATTCATTTTCCCGAAGCAACGAATATTTCCTGCCTCTTAGCTTTAACTCAAGAGGCCTGCGATAAGTTCCTCTTCGATTTAAGCGATAATGGAATCTTGATAATCGATACTACTTTCGTAAAAAACCTTGCTTTAGCATCCGAAAATACATACGAAGTTCCTTTCACGGATATTGCTCAGGAAAAATTGGGAAGCCCTATTTCTACCAATATTATGGCTCTTGCCTTCTTGGTGAAAGTTACCGGAATCGTTAAAGAAAGTTCATTAAAAAAAGCTATTGAAGAATCGGTCAAGCCCGCATTTATTGATGTGAATCTGAAAGCAATGCAAATTGGCTTCGACCTGGCTAAAAAATAAACCTTAAAAAAAGTTAGGAGTCATCACTGCCAAGGTAAAAACTACACTTACCACCAATCCATTTGGCAGTGAGGACTCGTAACTATTTGGAATTAGGACATCCTGCCGTTCCTCTTACAACCAAATAATGTTGTTTCCGCTATATTCTATTATAGCCTTAAATTATGTTTGTGGGGCTAAACCAAGAGTTCAACCCGCCTATAGATAAAGGAGAATGAAAAAAATGATCAAACACATCAGCCATATTGGTATTGCAGTTAAAGACCTTTCAGCAGGTATCACCTTTTATGAAAATCTCGGCTTAAAATTAGAAGGGACAGAAGAGGTTCCTTCGCAAAAAGTAAAAGTGGCTTTTTTCCCTTGTGGGGATACGAGAATAGAACTCCTCTGCCCTACTTCAGATGATAGCCCTATAGCCAAATTTATTGAAAAGAAAGGCGAAGGAATTCAGCATATTGCTTTTGCCGTTGACGATCTTCCCCTTGCCCTAAAAGAAGCAAATGAATTAGGAATCAATCTGATTGATAAAGAACCCCGTCCGGGAGCTCATCATTCCGATATTGCCTTTTTACATCCAAAATCAAGCCTAGGTGTTTTGATAGAATTTTGCCAGGAGCATAAAGAGGATTAATGGGTGAAGTAACCAAAAAAGAAAGAGTTAAAAGATTAAATATAAATTTGAAAGAATTGCTAAGTTGGGAATCTTGAGTGCCTTAATAACCTTGAACCTTGTGATAAATTTTTTACAGCACAGAAGTCTAATTATTACCGCAGATACATAATACTTGCCTATCTTTTTTCTGAAAAAGAGAGAGTCCCAAATATCGGGATCTCATTATTACCGCAGGTAAATAATACTTGCCTATCTTTTTTCTGAAAAAGAGAGAGTCCCAAATATCGGGGTCTCATTATTACCGCAGGTAAATTATACTTGCCAATGCTAAAATATGGGAAAGTAGTTGTCGTTTTTGTAAGTCCTAATTGCCCCAAATGTAATTTAGGTTGTTTGTAAGTTATTTTCGGTGACTTCGGTGGCCTCGGTGGCTTATAAATAAATCCTCTTAATCCTAAAATCCTAAAATCCTCGTTTCAAAACTAAATCTGCGTAATCTGCGTGATCTGCGTGAACTATTCTTAGTTCAAAGTGCAGGAGTTC
>DJGX01000034.1 GCA_002432865.1 Cloacimonetes bacterium UBA5835 | reverse complement strand
TATTATCATCCAGATTGTCAAGCGCTTATTTTCTTCAGTTCAGATCCCCCCATTTTTAGAACAGGGTAGCATAAGTCGTTGTGCCTCAACCCATTTCCCTTTATATTTATTGATGTAGGAATTTGTTACATAGCTAAAACAATCGGACACCACATTAGAGATAGAGAAAAGCTAAAAGGTAGCAAAGCCCAAAGGTAATTTACTATAACGCTTGTTGGGCATTGCCCTTTTTTTTATCTTGTTCAGTGTCATATCCATTTCTGCTCCGAAATCCTTATCTTTCCGTCTATTCCTACCCTCAATCTTCTGCCATAATTACCGGATGATTTTGCGACATTGGCAAGAATATCCTAATTGCTTGTCCCATAGTAAATTCTCTAACAACCCAGTAACACTTCCGTAACACTGCAGTTGTCTCGTTACTTGATTGTTACGGATATGTTACTGCGTTATAAGTGTAATCAGGGTGCAATGATCTGCTTCGGTGTAGCCGATAGATAGTTTTTATTTTCTTTGGGAAAAATATCTATCTAATGGTTCATTTCTTGCATAAATATATATCTCATTATAAAAGATAATAAAAGGGAGGATAAAATGAAACGCTTGTTTTCCTTATGTTTATTCATCGTAATTGCTTTCGCCTTTGGGGCAGAAGAGATTTGTGTTAGAAGATCTGATTATTTGGAATTATCTACTTTTCATTTTTCTACAGCTGACGGCAATGAAATTGTTTTTTGGAATGACACAGTTAACGGGAATCCAGATATCTTTGCGCAAAAACTGGATGCTAATGGACTCTGTTTGTGGGATGAAAACCTCTGTCTGACAGATAGTCCCGGAGATCAGAATATTATTGATCTGGTGAAAACTTCCGATAATAATTGCATTATCTTATACACCGATTATTCACTAGCTTCAGTCACAAGTTATTATATGCAAAAAATAACACCCGACGGACAATGTTTATGGTCTCCCAACGGTGTTCTATTTTCTTGTGAACCTATGAAAATAGATACGATAAAACTGATTCCTAATGCCTCTGGGGGCGCGCATATTTTATACACTTCAGCTTATCATTCTTTATACAGGCAGATGATTGATGCAAATGGCAGTTATATTTTTTCTCTGGATAACACTTCTATATATACTGATACATTGTATGTCACGCTCAAAAATGCCGTTAGTGATAATTCCGGGGGAGCGATTATTGCTATTAGTAAGTATTTAGGTTTAAATACAACAAAAATAACTCATCTTATTCATCTCTCACAGGAAGGTTTTATAACTGGTAATAACCCTTTAGTTCCTAATGCAGATCTTTATACAACTAATTATGATATCCTCAAAGGTATTGATAATCAGATTATTTTATGGGGATATTGTTCTCTCCCAAGCGATGGCATTGCCTTTAGAAAAATTGATACAAATGGTAATCTGTTAAGCCCTCAACCTACCGTTTATCAGTTTCCTTCTTCAGTTTCACCTTATGACAAGATTTCTCCTGTGGCAACTTTAGAGGGAGGTTTATTACTTGCCTGGCAGGAATGGAATTATACGATGCATCAATATAATATTAAAATGCAAAAATACGATACAAACCTACTTCCTGTCTGGCTGGAATCGGGAATTTTGGTAAGTAACTATGGTCCTAGGGAAAATAGATTTCAAATGTTAATGAAAAATAACGGCAACATCTTGGCAAGCTGGACCACCGTGAATTATTCTCCTTTCAGTATTTACTATATGGCACAGTTGATTGATCCACAGGGAATAAAATGCTGGGGTGAAAATGGCAGTATAATTCAGGAATTATCTGATTATCTGAATTATGTTACATCCCCTGATGGCAGCAACAATATATTCGTTTGGTCTGATACAAATAACAATAACATAAGCATAAAACGCAATGTTGTAACCGATGCCGGAATTAGTTTACTGCCTCCGGAAGAATTAACTATAGTAGAACACTTAGGAAGTGCAGCAATGCTTTTTGATTGTGTAGCTTTAGGAGATCACTATCTGAATATCTGGTTTGATTCTCGCAATAACAACGCAATTTATTATCAAATATATAACAGTAACCAGGAGGCATTATTCCAGGAAAATGGCATAGCCCTAACAGAACCAAATATTGGTTTGTTGGGAATCCTAACTACGGAAAAGATCTCGGAAAACGAATATGCCATTATTTATAGAATCCAAAATGACGACATTCTTTATGCAACCTACTTGCAGTGTATTGATGCCAACGGCACAAAATTATATGACGGAAACGGTATTTTGCTGTATAGTACCTATGGAGGATCTTTTTCTTTATCCGGCTGGGATAATGACATTTATATCGGTTGGGTATTAAACGAAGATGACTCAAATAGTTATGTTATGGCACAAAGAATATCAAGCGGACAAAAAATGTGGGGAGAAGAAGGAAAAGTAATTGCTGAATTAAGTAATTATGTGAATAGTGTTAAGAATAGGGGAAGGTATTTCGTTTGGTCATCTACCGATGCCAATTTTCTTACTTCTATAAAAGCGTTAAAATTGGATGTAAACGGTAATCCTGTTTCCGGATGGAACCCGGAAGGATTAAACCTTGCTCAACTTCCCGAAACATTTGTTGCCCATATCAATAATGCCTTTTTAGAAGCAGATAATCTGGTTCTTACCTATTCCTATTATAATTTTAGCAATTATAACGAATTATATATGGCTCAAAAAATCAATAGCGAAGGAGAGTTACTTTGGTCTGATAACGGTATTCAAATTTGCGTAGAAGATACCTATCCCCTTGATACTATTTGGGATAATAATAACATAATCTTTGTTAGCTCTTTCTACTACCCTGCCAATAATCTTCTCTTCTTTAATATTGTAAATAGTTCGGGTGAGCTTTTATATGGTATTGAAGGAATACCCATTAATAATAATTCAATGTGTTGTTATGAGTGCTCTTTGCTGAAATTTGCCAATGGTGCATATCTTTTAACCTGCGCATACTTTTCAACCGAATATGACTGTTGTGATATATATAATATCGAGCTTGATCCTCATGGTAATACTGTTGCCAATCAAGTTATTTGTAACGCTATATTTGATCAGAGTGGTGTGCAAAGTTCAGCTATCGGTAATCAAGCATTTCTTGCTTGGAATGATTACCGGACTTCAGTATTTAGTTATGATGTGTTTATAACCTCCATTTACGCCACTTGGGTGAATAGTTCTTATGTGGCAAATGAAGATGAAGTTATCACAAATCCTGCCGTTATTTCTTTACAGCAAAATTACCCTAATCCCTTTAATCCGGAAACCACGATTTCTTTCTCTCTGCCTAAAGCGGAAAAAGTAAACCTGAATATCTATAACTTAAAAGGACAACTGGTTAAGACCCTTTACCAAGATAACCAATGTTCTGCAGGAGTAAATTCTGTGGTCTGGAATGGAAAAGATAATAAAGGAAATAGCGTAAGCAGCGGCATTTATTTCTACCGCCTAAATTGTGGAAAAGAACAGCTGACCAAGAAAATGGTGCTTAGTAAATAAAGTGCGGGAGTTCAAAGTTTAAAGTGCAGGAGTTCAAAGTTCAAAGTTCAAAGTGCGGAAGTTCAAAGTTCGAAGTTCAAAGTGCGGGAGTTCAAAGTTCAATGTTCAAAGTGCGGGAGTTCAAAGTTCAAAGTTCGAAGTTCAAAGTGCGGGAGTTCAAAGTTCAAAGTTCAAAGTTCAAAGTGCAGGAGTTCAGAGTTCTTTTTTCATTGCTTTCATAGCTGCAAAAAACCGGCTGAAAAAAACTTCAGCCGGTTTTTGTGGAAGGAGATAAGGTTTTACATAATTATCTACTAACTGCTTTCACTTGGAAAAATTGTTTAGATGTTCCAGCTATAAACCGATATTGGTTTGCCGTTGTGGAAATAACAAAATTCCAAGGACCAGTAGGCAAATCGGAAGAGTAAATATCATAGCCACTTGCCCCGTAAACAACATTCCAGCTTAGAACACAGTTATTATCACCTGTTTGAGATAGTTGCACTTCCGGTTTACTTAGAACCAGAGGTCCCACATATAGGTTATTAATCATAAAGTCATTATCAGCATTAGAAGTTGTAGAGCCAGCAAAGAAGGCAATTCTCTTATGTCCTGTTAAACCATTTAAGGGAATACAAATCCTTTCTCCCCAAGGGTTAATATCATTCAGAACATAAGGTGAACCCGTATTATTCCATTCTCGCACAATATTAGAAGTGCTCCAAGTATAACCATCGGAAATTAAAACGGCAAAGCGATCATCAAGTCCAGTTGTATCTGGAGGAGTTCCATTTGGATTTTGATTATATTTCAGCAATGCCAGATCAAAATAGAGATAATCACTATCTTCAGTAAACAAAAATTGAGGAGTGATAAGCCAGCCATTTAAATTGCCCCAGATATTGATTCTGGCTGCTTTATCCGTTCCTGCAATATTTAGCCAATCGTCCTGTTCCCACAATGAGTTACCTCCCAATTGAATTGGATCAACCAGGTCACCCCCTCTACGCAACCAATCTGAATTTGGAGGAAAAGAACTTCCATCAAAATTTTCCGTCCAAGGATAATTCATAATAGAAGGATCTGCCATAGTTGTAAAACTCCAAGCAGGACAGGCAACTGCATTACCAAAACTATTACGGGGAATAATTCTCCAATAGTAAGTAGTGCTATAATCCAAAAGAGTCGGCAAAATATATGTGGTGGAAGTAGTTACTTGATTATTTACAATAAATGTTAAGGGATCAGTTCTATACAAAGAGACAAGGTAATCAACAGGATCACCTCCCCCGCTCGTCCATTTCAGATTCGTAGTTATCTCCACTCCGGTTGCTTCATTTGCCGGCACCGGATTTACAGCCGGATTGGGAACTGTAGTGGCAGGAGAAATAAACCAGACATTAGGTCTGCTTTTAGTTCTGGTTCCGCTACCAGTAGGAAAATAATCATTATTATATTTATAAGCGGCTCTATTGGTACTTGCTTGGGTATAAGTAAATCTTGGATAGGGACTTTGCGCTGAGCCGTCTCTATTTTCCCAGAGAATTTCAATTCCATTGGGGACAGGACTACCGCCATTATAGGTATATGTATATGGATTCGTCAGCTGAATGAAAACCCAGCCGGGGCTTGTCCAAGAAATAGTTCCCTGATAGGCAATCGGATAACCAGAAGGATTCACATATTGTGGACTGGAAGGATAAGTTTCGTCATAGAACTCACGAATATATATTCTTTGGTCGTTTGTGACATAATTTTCAAAAGTGTTTACTGCCAGCTGAAAGCCGATTTTGGAAATCTCAACAGTTCCTGTCATTCCTGCCGCCAGTAATTCATCCGCAGTAAAAAAGAACCTGCTCCAACTGTAATTATTACCACCATAAAAAGGAATATTATTTTGATTTCCTGTTCCAGTACCAATAATGTAATCTTCTGCTGCCAGAATTGATAGCGAAAACAGCAGCAGGATAATTATTACATATTTACGCATAAATGTACTTCCTATTTGAGCATAGTTATCTTACGGGTAGCAGTAGTTTTTCCAGTTTGCATTTTAACCAGATATATGCCGCTGCTTACAGAATTATTTTTATCGTTTTTACCATCCCAAACCACACTATGATTTCCAGAAAGCAGATTGTCCGAGAGCAAAGTTTTCACTTTCTGCCCTTTCAGATTATAGATATTGATTTCAACTTTTTCCGCTGTCGCCAGCGAGAAAACGATGGTAGTTGTAGGATTAAACGGATTAGGATAATTAGCCTTCAATTCACTTTTAACCACAGGAGTTTCCACATCATCTACAGCATCAGGGCCAATTCCAAACCACTCCATTAAGTCGCTGAATAGTTCTTCACTTTGAGCAGGATTATTCAGCTGAGAATAGTCAAAAGAAAAGTAGAATGTCTTGAATATCGGTGTATCCACAGCAGTAGCACAAACTCCATGATATAAATAAGCATGTCCATCTACAGGTCCATCTTCAAAGGCAAAAGCATTCACTGCTCCAATTTCCGGGTAGGGAACCAGATCTACATACCAATCTGGAACGCTTTCATACGCAAAAATGCAATCGGGACTATTGGCATAAACACTATATTCGGTACCTGCATTACCAATCGGAGAAGAATTTGTACTAATAATTGTGCCGGTTTGATAGCTGAAAACATCGGGTCCTGCCAAACCGTTAGTTCCACCTCCAGAACCTGTAGCAACGGAATGTGTTCTTAAATAACCATTAAGTAACTGTTTCATCGGATGCGAATTAGGGGTTCCTGCTTGACTGAATGCAAAACCGTCTGAGGCAAAAAACAGGTTTTTGGCATTGTCTATTGTTCCCGAATTCAAAAAATCCATCAATTTCTGCGAAAAATATAGAGTAGCAGGACTGGCAGAGCCCGTACAGGCATAAGTTATGATAGTTGAGTAAGTGTCAGGAATAGAATATTCCTCATACTCTTCCCAATTATAGAGGTCGTAGGAAATATTTAAATTCTCCAGACGCTCAACATAAACTGGCAATTCAGTATGCTGATAATCCTGTTTTCCACTATAGGCAAGTAAGACTTCTGTTCCGTCAGTAGGAAGAATTTTAAATTGAAAAACCTCATCTGGTGCCCCTGCTGGCAAAGTTGAACTATTTTCATTAGCATCTACAGAAGCAATATAATAGCTAAAAGTATGCCCAGTAGGTAGTTGAGGTAAAATAAATGTGTAATAGCCGTTTCCTGTAGCAATTCCTTCCAGCGTATCCCAACCTTCTCCATAATTATAATGCAGAGTAACATTGGCCAATTCAGAAAGGTCTATAACTCTTGCCTCTAAAACAGGTGATTGATTAAAAGTATTACCAGGAGCCGTATGTGTAATGAAAGGCGCTTGGGTATCTTCACCACTATAAAAACGAATCGCCAAACCGTCAAACAGTAAATTTCCCGCTGGCTCCACACCCTGATAGGCATTGTTTTGCACAATTTCTCTTAAATAGCAAATTCCCATTGTGGCATCTGAACTTTGTAAAGCAACGGTAGCACTTTTTCCATTATCATGAGGAACATTGGCTCCTGTTTGTCCAGTGGCTGTAGAATTATATTGCATAACGATTTCCCCGTTTTCGTGCAAGATAACCTCAAAATCCAAATAAGAGGAAATTCCGGTTCCAGCATGAAATCTTACATTATGCCATTGAATCACACAATAACGATTGGGCTCTTCTCCCAAGCTTTGAAAATATATATCTCCCGTTCCTTGATCACAATGAAGGTCATCCCAATAAACCGCTATTAACCCTGGCATTTGATTATATCCAGGAATGGGATACATATAGTTAAACATATTTCCATCATTTCCCCATCCGCTGTCGGGATATTCTGTATACCAATTATTATCAGCTAATAGAATTTCTCCATTTATATCCACATAGGCAGTAGAATAGTTTACTCCATAGAAGGGAAAATCAAAACCAAAGGGAATAGGTTCAGAAAAGTTATCATCACCATTAAATTGATTCACTCCATACATAATTGTAGAAGTACCTGTAGAGCTTATATCTATCCAATCAAAAGTAGGTCCATTTTCCGCTGTGTTATCAATATAGCGAAAACCAAAAGCATCAGGTCCGCCCGTATTTATTCTCAGGATGACATTAAATTCACGGCTTATAATATCATTAGTGGGATTGTTATCACTTAGGTTTATCTGAAAAGTAGCAGTATATACTCCTTCAGTATTAATACTCATAACAGGAAAAATTACTTCATATGTAGCCTCAGGTTCCAAAACAGGATTAAAATAAGCAGAAATGCTATCAACAAGTGAATTTTGGCTGTTATACACTTTGAAGCTTATTTCCAGCTGATCTTCCCACAATACTTGCCCATTATTTTTTACAATCACAGTAGGAGTAAATAAGGAATTTACATATTCTGTATTACTGGGAGAATTAATTGTCTGCAAAGCCATATCTACTGTTGGAATTGGATGCACAATTATCTGAACAGTATCCGATGCTGTAACTCCATTAATATTGTCAGTTAGAGTAAAAGTGATATTTTCAGTTCCATTCCAGTCATCACTGCTAAAAGTTACCGATAACCCCGTGGCAGAAATAGTTATATGTTCTGGAGTTTGCCAACTGAGCTGAACATTATTAATATCCGTTGCTACAATATACGGAGTAAAATCTACCGTTAAGGTTTCTCCTTGCCAGAAAGTATAACTATCAGGCAGGTTTAATTCCGGCGTAACAATTACAGGTTGCCCTATTTTTACATCATCTACAACAATACCATAAGTTTCGCATTCCCATTTAAACCCGATGTAAATATTTTGTCCAGCATAAGCAGAAAGGTTATAACTTGCATATTGAAAAGTAGTTCCTAAGTTCTGCAAATTCAATATCTGAGTGCTGAAATTACTAATAGCATTACCTGTTGTGGAAATATATACTTTCAAATTTTCAGTTCCATACCAGGCACGCGTATAAAATAATAGAGAATCACCACTAGTAATGGCAAGTTGGGGAGTAATCATCCAATCACAATTCTGATTAGGAAAATAGTTATCGGCAAACGCAAAACGCGTTCCCGAATGTGCATGACTGGCTTCTTCCAGATTGCGCCAAGTCATCCCATCTCCATCATCATAAACTGTCCAACCTGTTGGAAGAGTAGTAATTCCTTCGAAATCTTCATCTATCTGCCATTGCCCAAAAGCAAAAGCAGTACATAGAATCAGGAGTGATAGCAAAAATGTTTTTTTCATAATAGACCTCTTTTTTTATTTAAAATTAAGCTGGGGATTTTCGATTTCGATGAACCATTCAATGTTTCCAGCAATTGAACCACCCACTTCTCTATTACTTCCCCAATAAACACTCATAAATCCGTTGCTTTTATGTTTTAGAGCAATGTCTATATCTCCACCACGAATATTATCGTTGGTTCCCAGACAAATAAGAGCAACCTTTCTGCCATCTTTTCCACCCATCTCAATTGCTTTCGCTAATTGTTGTTGATTGGTTTCCGCAGAAAAACTGGCAATTTCGTTATTTGCAATTTCCACCACAGGACGCGTTATTTCTTCCCCCAAAGCAAAAGCACGATCTCCAATTATTTTTCCTTGCATCGTTCCCTGCTTGGGAATAATTAAAATTTCACCTCCAGGAAGGTTGATAATCGGAGACTGAAATTTGCCTTCTCCAAAAGAACCGCATTCTCCCCATATACTATCTATATTAAAAAGGAAAGAAGCCGAATTCCCTACAATTTCTACAACATCCTTATTTACAAATCTTTCGCACATCGCAATCGTCTTATCGCTAAGTAACTGATAATCTATATCTAAAGCATTCCAAAACTGAACTTCACTCTCAATTGCCTGATCCGATAGCGTGTCGTATAATAAAGAAGGCATCATTGCTAAACGAATCTGCTTTTCTTTGATAATCCTTCTACCCTTTTCCAACATCCTGGAACGGATTTTAAACTTTTCAGGATCAGTAATTTCTACATTCCGGGATTCACTATTCAAGTTCAAATATACATCCGCTTCTCTCAGCTTTCTATTGAAATTCTCATAATCCGCTTGAAATGCCGAAAGCGAATATTGCTCAGCCCTGGCTTTTAGCTGATCTAAATCCTGATATAACAATGTAGTGTAAATTCCACGCCTTCCTGCTTCCAGCAATAACTTTTCCACCAAAGGTAAATTAAACTTGCCTGTAGATATAAGCAAATTCATCCCCTTCGTCAACTTCAATGAATCATCAATCAATTTGGCTGCAATTTGATCCAAATCTATATGATATTTCTGCTGTAAAATACTACCGATAATCCTGCGATTATCCAATATTTTTTCCTTGGTCTCCAAACCTATCGCAAAATCAAGTACATAACTGCGTGCCGTAGCCCTATAATATACCTCTTTGTTGTTTCCGTTTTGCTCGTCCTCTATTCTTAATAAACCCTGCGATAGCATCTGAGTTAAATTGTAATGCATCTTCTGTTTACTGCATCCAAAAAGAGTAGCAAGCTGCTGACAAGTAGCCGGGGCATTTATCAATTCTTTAAGAATATTGTATTTTAGGGGACTGCCCATCTCTCTCAATTGAGCGTGATCCCTTATTAACTGCAAGTTTTGAATCATTGTATTTTTCCTTCTCGTTAGTTTTGTTTTATATAAAATCCTTATCATCCATCCTTAATATTTAGTCAAGTTATTTTTGACAAAAAATGATGTTTTCTCCTAAATTGCTTTGCCTGTATCCCCTCAGCCTGTTCTCTACTTTATGTTTCAGCTCCACCAATATTGTAAAATTGTTGCACATCGCCAATTTACTTTCCCGCTTTTTCTTTTATGCCAACCTTTGGAGATACAACCTCTCCCAATATCTAGTGGATTGCTCAGCAAAAATAATTAAAGCATAATAAGATCGATTATTCGAAGCTGTTGATATCTATTAAGTCCAATAATCTTAATAAGTTATAAATAACTGTTTTGCCCTAAGCCTTACTTTCGCTTGTAAGTTAACGATATACAATTTGTCCTCCACCCAATCTCCTCTCCTCCTTAACTATGGGTTGAGGACGGGAGGAGGAGGAGATGAGGAGGGGTTATTTGTTCGAATCCTCTTGAAAACAGTGGACTTAATTTAAGGAAAAAGGAATGCGTTAAAAAATCCTACCTAAAATCCTTGTTTCTAAATTT
>DJGX01000008.1:26317-30238 GCA_002432865.1 Cloacimonetes bacterium UBA5835 | reverse complement strand
CTTTGTCAACAACCTGCGCCCTAAGGGGCTTAATCCTTAAATCCTTGTTTCGAAAATCCAATTCTAAAATCCTTGTTTCGAAAATCCAATCCTCTAAATCCTAAAATCCTTGTTTCGAAAATCTATTCTGCGTAAACTATTTTCGGTGGCTTCGGTGGCTTCGGTGGCTAAATATTCTTCTAAAATCCTTGTTTCTAAAACTCAATCCTCTAAATCCTTAAAATCCTGTTCATCCCATACCTATTCCATCTGCGAAATCTGTGTAATCTGCGTGAGACATTCCATAATTTCTCATCCTATAATAAAACAATTTGTCTGGAACAAATTCTGCATTAACTTATAATAAAAAATCATTGTTAAAAGGATTATGATAATGAATCGTGGTTATAAGCTATTGTTAGCACTTTGCCTGATTATGTTAATTCAACCCTTTTTTGCTCAAACTGTCAAATTCTTACTTTCTCCTGATGTTTTAAAGCCAGGCGAAAAAGGCGTTATTAAAGCCACTTTAACAATTCCTGAGGGCAAAAAGCAGACTGTAAATCCTAAAAATCCGGAATATTTCTATTTAGAAGCCAGTCATCCGGACCTATCTTTTGGTAAAGTTGAATACCCCAAACCGACTAATATCATTTCAGATGAAGAATGGAATTATCATCCCAAGGTTACATTAACTTTACCTTTTACAGTGAAGCAGACAGCAAAAGCTGGCAACAAACAGGTTGAAGTTTTGTTAAGCTATAACCTTTGTTATGAAAGTGGTATGTGTGATCCCCCCGAAGAAGCAACAAAGAAGCTTTCTTTTCAGATAATTACTACTGAAGCCGCTGAGGGAGTTGTTTCTGAAGAAACAGAAGCCACAGAAAACATTGAAAAGGGAGAAACTTCCCCCGTTTCGGAAGTTGATAGGGCAGCGACAGAACCTATTGCCAAAAGGTCTCTTGGCGAAATCTTAAAATATATCCTATTTGCCTTTTTAGGTGGAATTATATTGAATATCACTCCTTGCGTGTTACCCATTTTACCCATAAGGATAATGAGCATAATGAATCAGGCACAGAAGGATAGAACCAAGGTTTTGCATCATATTTTGGTTTACACTTTTGGGGTGTTAATCTCATTTACTATTATGGCAGTAATTTTTATCGCTTTACAAAAAGCGGGTGAATCGGTAGGCTGGGGTTTACAAAATCAGAATCCCGGTTTTGTGGTAACGCTGATGGCAATTGTGTTTGTATTTGCTTTGTCGCTTTTAGGTGTTTTTGAGATAACTGTTCCGGGTATGAATACAGCAAATAAAGCAACCTCCAAAGGTGGTTACAGTGGTTCATTTTTTGGAGGTATTTTTGCCTTTTTGATGGCTATTTCTTGTACCGGACCTTTTTTAGGTGCGGCATTACCTTTTGCATTAGCTTTACCATCGGTTTTGATGTTAATCTTCTTTCTCACTATTGGTCTGGGATTTGCGTTTCCGTTTTTATTGATTGGTATTTTCCCCAAGGCACTGAAAATTATCCCCAAGCCTGGAAACTGGATGATTATATTCAAAGAGGTGATGGGTTTTGTTCTCCTCTTTATTGTTTACACCCAGTTAAAAACCCTTTGGTTGCTAACTGATGGTAATTATCTACTGAATGTTTTATGGTTTTTAATTATTCTTGGTTTTGCCAGTTGGCTTTATGGCAAGTTTGTAAGAGTGGAGAACAGTAAGCTTATCCAGTGGTTGTTTACTCTCATCTCGATTGCGTTAGTTATTTTTGCCGCAATCACTTATTTGCCTATCCCTAAAGCAGATAAGGCAGAAGTACAGGTTCAAAGTGGTGAACTTATTCCTGCTCCTAATGCTCCAGAAGGTTGGTATGTGTTTAGTGAAGATATTTTAAATAAGGCACTAAAAGAAAATAGAGCTGTTTTTCTTGACATCGGAGCAGCCTGGTGTAAAAATTGTATGACGAATGAAAAGACAGTCCTATTTACAGATACGATGATGCAGGAATTTAAGCAGAAAAATGTTTTACTGCTACGAGGTGATTTCACTAAAAAGGATGAAACCCTGCTTTCTTGGATAAAAAAACATAATAGAGCTGGTGTTCCTTTCAATGCTTTATACATTCCCGGTGAAGAACCATATATATTTGGCGAGCTGCTTTCCAAAGATGAAGTTATTGATGCTCTAAAAAAGATTCAGGCAAAAACAGAATAGGATAAGACAAGAAGGATTATGATGAAGAAAATTGTTTATGCTATTATGCTCTTAGCGCTCTTAGGAATTTTCTCCTGTGATCGCTTTGATCATTCTTTTAAACCTCTCGAGCAGGTAGATTTTGGAACAGAACTTTTTGTTCCTCTGCAAGAAGCATATAACAATATCAGCGCCTCAGATTTAACTCCCGTGATGGCTTTTTATGCAGAGGATTATAATCACTATGGAGTTAATAAAAGCCAGTGGGAAACAATGCTGCATAATATGCTTTCTGAAATTAGCGATCCCGTTATAGAAGTTACTTTGGTAAAAGCCTCTCTACAAAATGAAACCAATGCTTTGGCAAACTGGCGATTAAAAATTAGCGATAGCAATAAAGCTATTATTGCCGATAGTTTATATGTAGGAGAGCGTTTAGCCAAAGTAAACGGAAAATGGCTTTTACGCGGAAATCAATGTGGATGCACCCCTGAGGTTCCTACCCAAAAAGTAATAGTAGAATATGTTACTAATGTAGGATGTAGTTACTGCCCTGCTGTGGAAGAACTTCTGCATAATTTAAGCTCTGAATTTGGAGATAACTTTATCTATTTAACGCATCAGCTATCGGGTCCGGTTGCTATTAACGATCCACTTTATGTTTATTACAGTGCTTTCAGCGCTCCTGTTTCCATAATTCAAGGAAAACACAAATTAGCCAGCGGAACGCAAGAAATTCTAAACCAATATTATCCCCTCGTACAAACTGAACTTGCTATTTCCAATCCGATGGATTATAATATAATGAGTGCTTTGGTAATAGGAAATTCGATCTCAGGAAGCGTAAAGCTTACACCCACTACAGATAATTTCAGCCAAGAAGAACTCATTTTAAATCTGGTAATTATAGATCGTGTTTCTACTGCCAATAATGCTGTTGGTGAACCACTTACCAATGTTGTTATAGGCAGAAAACACATAGATATCAGTTCAGCAGACTTAAATAACCCTATTACCTTTGATTTTACTGCCAATGTTGATATTCCAGATGATGCAGCGTTAGTTGTTTTTGCCCAAAAAACACCTACCACCTTTGCCAATAACGCCACAATTTATAGTGGCTTACAATATCCGTTAACAGTTAGATAGGAGCATAGCGAATGAAAAAAATTACTACTATCCTCTTTATGCTGCTTTTGGTTTCTTTTGCGCTGGCAGAAGTTATGCCAGATTTCAAGCTTCCCGATGCAGCTGGAAAAAATATTACCCTACAAGAACTTTTGGGAAAGGGTCCCGTCCTTATTGATTTTTGGGCGGACTATTGCAAACCCTGTAAAGATGCAATGCCTCAGCTGAATACTTTAGCAGAAAAGTATGATTCGCTTACCGTTGTAATGATCTCTATTGATCCCCCCAAAAATTTACCAAAAGCAAAAAACTACCTGAAAAGCAAAAACTATAAGTTTATCACTCTGTTTGATTCCGAAAAGATATTAGCCAAAAAATTGGGAGTGGTGAATCCTCCGCATACCTTTATTCTAAATAAAACCGGAGAAATTGTTTATTCCCATATTGGCTATGAGCCCGGTGTAGAAAATGAATATGAATTGAATATCCGTAATTTGCTTGGGCTTCAAAACGAAGCGGAATAGTATATTTTCACGCAGATTTCGCAGATTTCGCAGATGGAATAGGTATGGGATGAACAGGATTTTAAGGATTTAGAGGATTTTTTTAGA
>DJGX01000008.1:26012-26232 GCA_002432865.1 Cloacimonetes bacterium UBA5835 | reverse complement strand
ATAATAGGTATGGGATGAACAGGTTTCAAAGGATTAAAATTTAGAAACAAGGATTTTAGGATTATAGGATTAAGAGGATTGTATTTTATAAATGACGATTAGTCGGCTTTAAGTCAAAATCGGCCTTTTCTATGAGATTATTAATGACCTTATTCAAAGATAGGAAAAAAGAATGAAATGAGGTGGCAGATCACATGGAAAGCCGATTTTAACTCAAAGG
>DJGX01000008.1:0-25958 GCA_002432865.1 Cloacimonetes bacterium UBA5835 | reverse complement strand
AATAGGTATGGGATGAACAGGATTTTAAGGATTTAGAGGATTTCTAATTTAAAGTTCCGATAGGAACGATACATACTAACGACGGGTTTTAACCCGGCGACAAGAAGAACGAATAAAAAATAGTCCCAGCGGGACGACAGATATGGTTTTCGAAACAAGGATTTTAAGGATTTAGAGGATTTAGATGTGTAGACCGAGGACGCCGTTCCTCCGCAAAAAAAACGCGAAGCTTCAGCGAGCTCCGACTACCCAGATGAAAGGAATGGATGTTCAAGTTAATTAGTTATTGTTAACAATATCATCAATAACTAAAAATTCTTGAAATCCATATTTCTAAATCTATATCTGTGTAATCAGTGAAATCTGTGAGAGAAAAATATAAACAATGGAAGGGAGAATGAAACACTTTTTATTAATCCTGATCTTAGTCATTTTTACCTTGTTAGGCGCTCAAAATACCCTCTGGGTAAATGGCTCCAATGAAGCTCAATTTATCTATCGCACAGTAGATGATTCGTTGCATACTTATTTTAAAGATGCTTTCGGCTTCAACCTAGGCTATAGAAACTTCAGTTTCGGGATGAAATTCATTGCTGAACTACCCAAATATTCAACTGAACAGACAGAATTGATGGATGAACTGGATGCAAATCGTTTGGAGCTTGGTTGGCAGGAATTATATGCATCCTACGAAAAAGATGCCTGTAAAATATACGCAGGAATCACAGAAGAGAGTTTTGGTAATGGAATTGTTTTCCGTAGCTATAAAGACTTAGAATTTGATATAGACAATCGCTTAGAGAGTTTTTTATTCAGCTATAATGATGATTTTAAGTTTAAAGCGATTTACGGAGCTATCGAAAATCCTAATATCATAGGTAGATATGATCTAGCTTACGGAGCTGATTTGCAAACTCCTTATTTCAAGGGTCTATCTTTTGGCGCTTCCGCTATGGCTTTTCGTAATCTGCTGGCTACCAATATCTATAATCAGCGCACCGTCTTTGCCGGAAGACTGAATTATTCTGCCCATAATCTTGATTTACAAGCAGAAACGGCTTTCAGCGAATTATACCATCAACCCGGAATCGGAACTAAGAACGGCAAGGCAATATATGTGAATGGCAGTTATTTGATCGGTTTTATTACAATAGGAGGAGCTTATAAACAGTATGATAAATTTCAATATCGTTTAAATGATCTTCCTATGGCAAATTATCATAATGAAACCCTTTCCGATGCCTCGGCTTCTGGGGAAGACGAAATTGGCTATCAGGGTTTTGGAACTGTTAATTTTACTGATAATCTTAATTTCACTGTAGATTATGCTGAAGCGTTCAATAGCGATAAAGATAAAAAAATGAACGATGCCTATTTTGCCTTGGAATACCTGGGAAATTCATATTCGTTGCTCGCCTCATATAGTCAAATTGAAAAAATCGATGATATTAACTCTGCTTGGCAGCAGGAATTAATCCCTGCTCTGCAATCAAGTTTTTATCTGTTTAATATCCCTGTGAAGATTCAAGCAGAATATAAAAAGATCTCCAAACAAAAACAGATAACAGAAAGTGAACACTATGAACCTAAACTGCAAACTGACTTCGCCTTAGGTAAACTCGCTCTATCTGTTTGTGTGCAAAGCAGTTGGGAAGAAATAAGCGAAATGCTGGATAGCCGCTATTATCCTTCCGCAGAAATAAAATATCCTCTTTTTGAACATAGCGATATAATACTTTTTGGCGGAAAAGAAGCTGGCGGGAAAGTATGTAGAAATGGAGTCTGCCGTTATGTTGCACCTTTTGAAGGTTTACGGATAGAGCTTAACACCCGCTTTTAAATAGGATATTTCACGCAGATAGAATAGGTTTGGGATGAACACAGGGTTATCGAACTATCAGGTAATTGCATCTGTTCCTAATCATCACTGCCGATATAGCTTCCATACATCCCTAAGACCTGTTTGATAGAAAGAACGCGTGATATTAATTCCCATATTTTTGGTTGTCAACTTCCCATAATCGGTTATTATATAACTCACAAGGAGCATAAAATGAAATATATTAATTTACTACTGGCTTTCCTGGTTGCGGGCATTTTATTTGCCCAACCCAACTTTATGCCTGTTACCACTATTGCCGAAGATTTTGGTTCTCTGTCTTGTCCAAATTGTCTTGTTGCTTGGCAGGGTTTACAGGCAGTGCATTCCGAAACCCATAATGGCGAATTTATCACAGCCCGTTTATTCACTGAAAGCGGGTCTTTGAGCAATGCAGAAATAGAAGAGAGATTTAGTTATTATGGAGTGATCGGTTTACCCAATGTAATCTTTAATGGTTTAATATCTATAGAGGGAGCAGGAGAAGGAACTGCAGATGGCACGAATTATCTTAATGCCCTATCTCAAACTCGCTTTTCTGCTTCGCCTGTAAAAATTGATATTACGGATTTCAGTTTAGGGAGAGGAGCTGTAAGTGCCAATGTTACAATGCTTTCTCCTACTGCTGTAATTTCTAATGCCAAGCTGGTATACTATCTGCTGGAAGATAATGTTGGTAGCGAAACTAATGTCCTTAGAGGTGTACTTTACGATGATATTGCATCCTTAAGCGGCGCTGGAACCACCCTTAATTTCAATCGAACCTTCGATTTGAACCCTGATTGGTCGGTCAGTAATCTCTGGGGATTAATCTTTATACAGCTTTCCGATAAAACCATAGTCCAATGCGTATCTTCTCTTCCTTTGCCTGAATATAATTTCAGAGTAGCTATGGATTGGAAAACTTTTGTAACTGTTGAACCGAACACCAATTATCTTTCTTCCCCTATATGGTTATTCAATTTGGGAGCAGCAGACAATTACACAATGTCCATTCAAGTAGATAATGCCCCTGCAGATTGGTATTTTAACTATTGTGACGAAGAAGGGAATTGCTATCCTGGTTCAATTGATCGTCCTTTTACTCTGGCTGCCGGAGAAGCTACCTCCATTCATCTAAACCTGATGATTGGCTCTTCCGGAACGGCTGATTTCCGAATTGCTGTAAATAGTCCCCATATAGGCAGTTACAATGTTCCCTTTCATATAACTGCAAGCACCCCTATTATTGATGATACTAATACTCTATCCCCCTATATTATTAAAGGGTTTTACCCTAACCCGGTTAAAAGTTCTGCTGTGTTTCACCTCTCTAACCCTAAAAATGTAGGATCTGCCACCATTGAAATATACAATGTGAAAGGCCAGAAAGTGCAAACATTGAAAGAAACTAACCTGCATAGCGGAGAGAATGAAATCAGCTTTGTACCAGATACAAATTTGCCAAACGGGATCTATTATTACCGCTTGCAAAATAGTAACAGCAAAGCCGGACGCTTTATTATTATGAAATAAGCCCCCTGCTTAACAAGTGAGAAGCCCTTTGTGCCTCGATTATTTTACCTTTTTGGTGAATTCTACAGGCACAAAGGACTCATCATCTCTGCCCGTAACTTAGCATTCTGAACACCCAAGCTATTTGTAAAAGTCAGTTCGTAATTTGAAATATGTGTCTGCTTTTTTTATGTTGAGAGATTTCCCTTGACAAGTTAATATGTTTTTTTTACCAAATAAGCTTTAAGCAATAGGAGAAATAGCAATGAATATCTTTGAACTCCGAGACAAGATAATTGAAGAGTATAGTTCATTTGTTAATGGTTTCATCAATATAAAGGATAGTAAAGCCAGCAATTATGTCTTAGACAAAATTAATAAGGGTTTATTGTGGCCTGATCCCCTTGTGCAGATAAATCCTTTTTTTACCTTAGGAGAATCTGTAAAAGAATTGGTTTCCCAAGGTTTCTTGCATCCTGATTGTGAAAAGATCTTTTGCCTGAGAAATGAAAAGGAAATTGGTAGTAAGCCCTTACAATTGTATAAACACCAATCCGACGCAATCAAAAAAGCTGTCGCCAATGAAAGTTATATCTTAACTACAGGTACTGGTTCAGGCAAAAGTATGGCATACATAATTCCAATAGTAAATCATATACTTCAAACTGGTTCTGGAAAGGGCATCAAAGCAATTATCATCTATCCGATGAATGCCTTAGCCAATAGTCAGAAACAAGAACTGGAAAAATTCATCAATCCCCATCATAAATCTTCAGCAAACAATATAAGTTTCAGATGTTATACAGGCCAGGAAAATGACGCAGAAAGACAAGAAATTCTGGCCAATCCACCTGATATTATTCTTACTAACTATGTAATGTTGGAACTTATTTTAACTCGGCCAGATGAAACTCCTTTGGTGAGTGCTTCTAAAAATCTGAAGTTTTTAGTTTTGGATGAGCTTCATACATATCGTGGCAGGCAAGGTGCGGATGTTGCAATGTTAATTAGAAGAGTAAAAGAAGCTACGGGAACAAAGGATGTTATTTTTGTTGGTACTTCTGCTACTTTATCAAGTGGCGATATAGAAACTCAAAAGCAGGAAATTGCCAAGGTTTCTTCTCTTCTTTTTGGGATTGATTTCAATCAAGGAAATGTTATTGGTGAATCTTTGGAAAGGATTACAGCTGAATACGATTTTACTAATCGAGATGAACTCGAGCTGTTAAAAAAAGAAATCTCGGAGGTTATAAATGTTCCTAAGCTGGAATTTGAACAAATCAAACACAGCCATTTAGCTTCCTGGATAGAAAGCAATTTTGGAATTAGAACCGATCCTAAAACAGGAATTTTAGTGCGTTCTGAGCCAATCAGCATAACCGGACCCAAAGGCGGAGCTCGGTTATTGCATAACTTAACTGATAAAGAAAATGAACTTTGTGTTCGTGCCATACAAAAAATGTTGATGTTAGGCTTTCAGACACTTAATCCTATTAATAGCTTTCCTGTCTTCGCTTTTCGACTTCATCAGTTTATCAGCAGAGGTCAAACTGTATATGCTTCTCTGGAAGATAATGATTCTCGCTATTTCACAATGCAAAAGCAATTATATGTTCCCGATACAAACAAATTAAAAGTTCTATTACCACTTACCTTCTGCCGTTTTTGCGGTCAGGATTTTTATACAGTGCATAGAACGCTAAATAAGGATAACGAAACTCTATACACTCCCCGTGAATTGTACGATATCTATCTATATGAAGAGGATGCTGGTTTTCTTTATCTTCCGGATAATCCTGATTGTGATTTAACTGCTATGATTCCACCTGAATGGAAAGACATCAATGGAAATATCATTGCTGCGCGTAAATATGATATGCCCGAAAAAGTATCTGTTAGACCCGATGGCATTGAAAACCCCGCTGGCAGGATAATGTACTTTTTTAAAACTCCTTTTAGATTTTGCCCTTCCTGTGGTGTGTCTTTTGATGCTACCCAACGCAGTGATTTTCCCAAGTTAACCGCTTTGGGAACGGAAGGAAGAGCTTCAGCAACCACGATTCTTTCCCTTTCCGTTATCCGCAATATAAAACAAATGGATATGGAAGATAAAGCCAAAAAATTATTAAGCTTTACCGATAACCGTCAGGATGCCTCTCTTCAAGCTGGTCATTTTAATGATTTTATTCAAATTGGTTTATTGCGTGGAGCTTTGTATCAAGCTTTAGTTAATGCAGGTAGCGATGGAATTCGTCATAGCGAATTAGCCCAAAAAGTATTTGATTGTCTTAATCTAAATTATGAAGAATATGCCTCAAACCCTCTTGCGGACAGAGATTCTGCCCGTATTTATACTGAACGCGCTCTCTGTGATGTTTTAGGTTATCGTCTGTATTATGATCTGCGAAGAGGATGGAGAATTACAGCACCCAATTTAGAACAAACAGGCCTGCTGAAAATTGATTACTTGGCTCTGGAAGAATTAGCGTATTCAGAAGAAGAATGGCAAAATTGCCATCCTGCTTTGTCATCCTGTGATCACCAAGCAAGATATAATATCCTGAAAACTCTGTTGGAACTAATGCGCAGATCTTTAACGATAAAAGTAAATTATCTTGATCCCCGTTTTCAGGATATTATGTTACAAAACAGCCATCAACGTCTTATTCCTCCTTGGGGTTTTGATGAAAGCACACAATCCCGAAATTTAACCTATGCTTCTATACTTTATCTCGATCCTAATAGCAATGCGCGAAATCGGGGAAGTAATTTATATGTTACCCCTCGTAGTTCTTATGGCCAATATTTACGCAGAGCCACCACCTTTAAGGATTATAAGACTACGATAGATTTACAACAAACCAAAACTATCATCGAAAACCTGATAGATAGGTTAACGCGCTATGGAATAATAGAAAAGGTTGATGACAAAAATAACGGATATCAGTTGGTTGCCGATTCTATTATCTGGAAACAAGGTGACGGGAAAACTGGTTATTACGACCCTCTTCATCAACCTACTGAATCTTTGGAAGGTCAGCCGGTAAATGAATTTTTCAAAGAATATTATTCTACTATTGCCCTAACTACCCATAAAATATACGCTCGCGAACATACTGCTCAGGTTAGTTATGAAGAGCGCAAAAAAAGAGAAACTGCTTTCCGAGAAGGGACTTTACCAATTTTATACTGTTCTCCCACAATGGAATTAGGAATTGATATTTCCTGGCTAAATGTTGTTAATATGCGTAATATTCCTCCCACACCGGCAAATTATGCTCAGCGTAGTGGTAGAGCAGGACGCAGTGGACAACCTGCCTTAATTTTAAGTTACTGTAGCACAGGAAGTCCTCACGACCAATATTTCTATAAGCATCCCGAAAAAATGGTTTCCGGAGTTGTTTCCACACCTCAGATAGATATTGCTAATGAAAACCTGTTACATTCTCATATCAATGCCATTTGGTTGTCTGAAGCAAAACTAAGTTTGGGTAGAGCTTTAAACAATATTATTGATATTAGTACGGAAAAATTAGAGCTTTTACCTTCTGTAAAATCTACCTTGAATAACTCTGAGTTGCAAAACAGGGCTTTTGAACGAGCAGAAAGTGTGATTGCTACAGTCCAAAATTATCTACAAAGTACCATTTGGTTCAATAACGACTGGCTTACAGATGTAATTAAGCAAATTCCCAACGAGTTTGAACAGGCTTGTGAACGTTGGAGAGACCTCTATCGGGCTGCTTTAAATCAGCAGCAATTACAAAATAGTATTATTTTAGATGTTAGCAGATCAGCTGCTGATAGAAAACAAGCTAAACAGCTTAGAAAAGAAGCAGAAACTCAGCTAAATTTGTTAACTTCAATAGAGGGTGCTTTTCAATCTGATTTTTATAGTTATCGCTATTTTGCTTCAGAAGGTTTTTTACCTGGATATAACTTTCCCAGATTGCCTTTATCTGCTTATATACCTGCTCGTGGTACAGTTAAAGGCGAAGACGAATATCTTAATAGACCCAGATTTTTAGCTATCACGGAATTTGGACCCCGCTCTCTTATCTACCATGAAGGTTCTAAATACATAATATCTCAAGTTATTATGCCTCCTACCAGAGATAATAATAATCTACCCTCTTTAGCTTCTATGAAGTTATGCGCCGAATGCGGATATCTAAATGGATATGAAAATGATATTTGTGAAAATTGTAAAGCTCAACTTGATTCGCCTTTAACTAATCTTTTCCGAATGCAGAATGTTGTTGCTAAAAGAAGAGAACAAATTAGCTGTGACGAAGAAGAAAGGTTACGAATGGGATATGAAATGAGGACTACTATCCGCTTTGCCAAAAAGGGAGGTAAACTATCCTGTTTCCAAACGGAATTATATTCTGAAAATGAGCTTTTAGCAAAACTAACTTATGGAGATTCAGCTGATATCTGGCGTATCAATATGGGTTTTAAAAAGAACCATAGAGGTAGGCAATTAGGTTTCTGGCTGGATAGTGAACGCGGTTTTTGGGAAAGAAATCCTGATACTGATAATGAGGACGATTCGCCTTTAGGCAACAGAAGAATATTGGTCTGCCCTTATGTTAGCGACACTAAAAACTGTCTTCTTTTTGAACCCCAGTTTAACGCAGAGCCTGCTGTTATGGCTTCTTTACAATCTGCTTTAAAGAATGCTATTCAACAGGTTTTTGATATTGAGGATAACGAACTGGCAGCAGAACCTTTACCAAACAGGAATGTGAGACATTCGATTTTATTTTATGAATCTGCAGAAGGTGGTGCAGGAGTTCTAAAACGATTGATGGATGAACAAAACTTTCGTAAAACTATCAGGAAAGCGCTTGAAATATGTCATTATGATCCGGATAGTTTCACCGATTTGGAAATGCTGAAAAATGCCAGCGAAAGATGTGAAGCAGCCTGTTATGATTGTCTTTTAAGCTATAAGAATCAGCTCGATCATCTCCTTTTAGACCGAAAATCTATTATAATCCATCTCAAGGAGATGCTTAATGCTGATTTTAAGAGATCCTCCAGTGAAGTTACTCGCCTTGAGCTTTACCATCAATTGCGAAATTTGTGTGGTTCCGAGTTGGAAAGTAAGTGGCTGGATTTCATCTATAATAATAACTATATCCTGCCCCTTCACGCCCAGCAGTTAATTGAAAAAGCACAAACACGCCCCGATTTTACTTACCCTGATATATATGTTGCTATTTACATTGATGGCCAGGTTCACGATTTTTCCAATAATATAGAAAAAGACAGAGAAGTTGATGCTCGTCTTGATGATCTTGGCTGGAAAGTAATCCGATTCCTTTATAATCAAGACTGGCAAACTATAATTGATCAGCATCCGGAGATTTTCGGAACGAGAAAATGAATATGTTCCGGTTTATAACTAACACCATAAAACCGGTTATAGATAAATTACCTATATCATCTTGAAAAGGAGAAAAAGTGGAACAACTTCAACCAGACAAATCTTCAAATGATATTCCTGAAGATTATGCTATCGGTTCACTTGTTTCTGTTAGAGGTAGGGAATGGGTTGTTCAACCAGAATCAACCTCTGAACTTCTAATTGTTAAACCCTTAGGAGGCAGTGATGACGAAATTACCGGTATTCTAACCAAATTAGAAGAAGTTCATCCCGCTTCTTTCAGTTTGCCCAATCCTAATGAATTGGGCGATTATCAATCCTGCAATCTCTTGCGAAATGCTCTCAGATTAGGGTTTAGAAACAGCGCAGGTCCATTTAGAAGTTTTGGCAGATTGGCTGTTAACCCCCGTCCTTATCAATTATTACCCTTACTGATGGCTTTAAAGCTTGATCCCGTTAGAATTTTGATTGCCGATGATGTAGGTGTTGGTAAAACCATTGAAGCCTGTTTAATAGCCCGAGAACTTTTGGATAGGGGTGAAATATCAAGAATTTGTGTTTTAACTCCCCCTCATATAGCTGAACAATGGCAAAGCGAATTATTGGATAAATTTCATATTGATGCAGAATTAGTATTATCAAGCACAGTGCGTCAATTGGAAAAGAATTGTGCCCAAAATGAATCCGTCTTTGAGGTCTATCCCTTTACGGTAGTTTCCATCGATTATATTAAAAGCGGTCGTCATAAAGATGAATTTATCCGCACAGCTCCAGAAATGATTATTATAGACGAAGCTCATACTGCCAGTTTTGATAGTGTTAGCACAAGTAGCAGACATCAACGCTATGAACTGGTTAACGCATTAAGTAAAGACCCCTTGCGTCATCTTATTTTGGTAACGGCAACTCCCCATTCAGGAAATGTGAATGCCTTTCGTTCCCTATTAAGTTTGTTGAACAGTGAATTTACCGCTTATCCTGATGATCTAACAGGAACTGAAAACGAAAATTATCGTAAGACAATTGCCAAACATTTTATCCAGCGTCGCAGAGCTGATATTGAACATTATCTGGAAGATACTTCTTTTCCTGAAGCTATTATTGAAGAACTTAGTTATAAACTCTCCGAACCCTATCGTCAGCTTTTTAGCAAAGCACTGAATTATGCCAGAGAAATTGTCCAGGATAAGGAAGGGGGTGATCTTCACAGAAGGATTAGATGGTGGTCTGCACTTTCTTTATTACGAGCTTTAGCTTCCAGTCCTGCTGCTGCTTTAAAAACAATGAATAACCGCAATGCTACTCAGGAAACTGATAGTCCCTTCGAAGCCGATGAATTGGGTCGTCGCCAAGTGTATGATACTTATGATCGCGATGCCACAGAAAGCAGTGATATTGTTCCCGGTAGTATTTCCTCCGAAGAAGAAAATTCTTACAGTAACAAAAAACTAAGAGCTCTTGCCCAAGAAGCAGAATCCCTTTTTGGAGAGCTGGACTATAAACTGCTAAATATAATTAATCCACTAAAGACCTATCTAAAAGAAGGCTTCAAACCTATCATCTTTTGCCGCTTTATTCAAACTGCTGAATATCTTACCGACCAGCTCAAACAGCGTTTACCCCAAGATGTAGAAATTTCTGCTGTTACGGGTGTTTTACCTCCAGAAGAGAGAGAAAAAAGAATAATTGAACTTTCCAAACATAAAAAACGGGTTTTGGTTTGTACCGATTGTCTTTCTGAAGGAATTAACCTGCAGAATTATTTTGATGCTGTAATTCACTACGATCTCAGCTGGAATCCTACCAAACATGAACAAAGAGAAGGAAGGGTAGACCGTTTCGGACAAACAAGCAAAAAAGTGAAGCTGCTAACTTATTATGGAACAGATAATCAAATAGATGGCATTATTCTGGATGTTCTGCTTAAAAAACATCATCAAATAAAATCTACCTTGGGTGTTTCAGTTCCCGTTCCTTACGATTCCGAACAGGTTCTGGAAGCAATTTTTGAAGGTCTGCTTTTAAGGGAACAGGAAAGCAGTTCAGAACAGCTTTTGCTTCCCTTTCTTGACGATTTCCTAGCCCAAGATAAACAGAAATTACATCTGGCTTGGGATAAAGCCAAAGACCGGGAAAAACTTAGTCGGTCTATATTTTCTCAGCAGGCATTATCCAAAGACTTAAAAGAAATAACAACCAAAGAGCTGGATAAAATTAACGAATCAATCGGTTCCAGATTGGATATCAGAAATTTTGTAAAACATAGCTTAATCCGCTTTAATGCTTCTATAATAGAACACGAAGATACATTACAGATTGATGCTTCCGCTGTACCGACCTTTGTTAAAGAAAGCTGTTATTTTCCTTCCGATAAACTAACCCTAAAATTCGAGCTTCCCGTTAGTGAAAATGAAATATATCTTCCCCGTACTCATCCTATAGTAGAAGGATTGGCAGATATAGCTATAAATACTGCCTTGGAAGGCAACAGCGCAATTGCAAAAAGATGTGGAGTAATTAGAACCTCTTCGGTTGAGCGAAAAACCACGCTTCTGTTAATGCGTTATCGTTTCCATTTAATTGAGGCATTTCATCACAAATCCTATCCTATCTTAGTAGAGGACTCTCAGATTCTTGCTTTTCAAGGTAAACCTGAAGAACCTGAATGGCTGGAAAACAAAGAAATAAGCAAACTACTTGAATCCATCCCGGCTGTTAATGTCTCTCCTGAATTTGCCAAAGAACAGCTGGAAAATGTTATTCTAAATTACGAAACACTTCTGCCTCATTTGAATACTTTTGCTGAAAAAAGAGCCCGGGAACTTTTATCGGCTCATACTGCAGTGCGGGATTTATCTTTAATAAGAAAATCTGTTAAACCCTATGTAAAAGCCTTACTTCCAGCAGACCTGGTAGGTGTATATATCTATCTACCAGTTTAAAACCTCTAAAGTTAATTCAGATTATTATAATAGAGAGTAGTAAAGAATGGAATTGCCTAATTATCTAAGCCAAAATGCAGAAAACCTTCTGGAAAGGGAAGAAACTATCTTTCCTCTTAGTACTATATGTAATCTTGTTGTTTTTGTTCTTCACTCTGTAGCTTATAGCTTAATAGAAGCTGCAAAGCTAATTTTTATCTGGGTTCTAACCCCTAATACGCCAAACTCTCTTAGCTATGTGAGTTTAAATTATAAGGTAGGATGCTAATGTCTAAACAAACAATCTTTTCCACTGTGCATATAGAAGGCTCTCTTTTATCTAATGAGTTTTTACAATGCTTAATAAACGGTGACCAAACCCTGGAAGGAATAAAACCAGAGGACTATTATTTAAGCCCTACGGAGCGTTTGAATGAAGCAGCAACTCGTTCCTACCTAAGATTAACCGGTGTGTGGGAAAGTTTTAAAAATCATATTAAAGACCTTGCAGATGATGATATTGGGACTACTGAAACAAGAGAACGCTGGTTATATCCTCTTTTTCACGAATTGGGATATAATGCGTTACAAACTCAAAAATCAATTGAGATTGAAGGAAAGTTCTATCCTATCAGTCACAAAAGTTCAGAGCCCGTTGCTATTCATCTAATTAGTTACAAATGGGATTTAGACCGCATTAATCCTTCTGCCAGAGGATCAGCCAGAAGGTCGCCCCATTCTTTGATGCAGGAATTTTTGAATAGGAGTTCTGAACATCTTTGGGGGTTTCTTGCCAATGGTTATAAATTACGCCTCTTAAGAGATAATGTTTCTTTAACCCGCAGTTCTTATATAGAATTTGATCTGCAGGCAATGATGGATGGGGAGGTCTATAGCGATTTTTTCCTGCTTTGGATGCTGTGTCATCAATCGCGGTTAAAAGTTGATCTTGATGATTTTGGAAAACCCTTGCCTCCTGAAAGTTGTTTTCTGGAAAAATGGTATAATTTTTCCCAATCTGAAGGTATTAGAATATGGGATGAATTGCGGGATAAAGTTAAGCTGGCAATTGAGGCATTTGGTTGCGGATTCCTTTCTCATCCTTCCAATTCTATATTAAAAGAAAATTTAAGCTCTGGGAAGCTTACCAAATCCGAATTTTATCACCAAATCCTCCACCTGGTCTATCGCATAATTTTTATTTTGGTTGCAGAAGAAAGAAATCTTCTGCTCCCTCCAGATTTGCCCGATAACCTTAAAAAGATATATTATCAGTATTACTCTCTGCAAAGAATAAAAAAAATCGCCAAAAGAAAAAGGGGAACCAAGCATAGTGACCTTTATAAACAAATGCGGATTACTTTTACAGGTCTTTATAGTGGAAACGAAATTTTGGGCTTACCAGCTTTGGGTTCATTTCTATTTAAAGAAGAATCTACTTCCGCTTTAAACAATTGTGAAATAGCCAATAGCGACTTATTAACCGCACTGCGTTTTCTTTGTTATACTCAAAAGAACAATGTTTATCAGGAAATCAGTTATCGCAATCTGGGTTCCGAAGAACTTGGCAGTATCTATGAATCCTTTCTGGAAATGCATCCTGACCTTAATATTGAAGCTGGAACCTTTGTCTTGAAAGTTATCTCCGGTTCAGAAAGAAAGACAACCGGAAGTTATTATACTCCCGATTCCTTAGTTAATTGCTTACTGGATACAGCATTGGAACCAGTTATCAATTCTGCTCTGAAAAAGGCAAAAACAGAAGATAATTCTCCCGAAAACCAAGAGAAAGCATTGCTGAATCTTAAGATTTGTGATCCTGCCTGCGGCAGCGGACATTTTTTATTGAAAGCTGCTCATCGTTTAGCCAAACGACTGGCTTCCCTTCGTGCTCAAGAAGAAGAACCATCCCCCTTAGTTATTCAAAATGCCCTAAGGGATGTTATCAGTCATTGCATTTATGGTGTCGATCTCAATCCTTTGGCAGTTGAACTTTGTAAAATATCTCTTTGGATGGATGCCTTGGAACCCGGAAAACCTCTCACTTTTCTTGACCATCACATCAAATGCGGAAATTCTCTTTTGGGCTGTACTCCCCAATTGCTGAAAGAAGGAATTCCGGATTCCGCTTTTACACCTCTAACCGGAGACGATAAATCATATTGCTCTTATTACAAAAAAAGAAATAAAGAAGAACGCAGCGGAGTTCAGGATATTTTCACCCCCGATAATAAAAATTGGAGTTATGAACAAAATATTGCACCTTCCCAAAGAAATCTAAACCAAATGCCGGAAGAAAACCTGGCAGACCTACAAAAGAAAGAACAGGCATATCAGGAACTTCAGGCCTCCGAATCCTATCTAAACAGTAAATTTATTTACGATGCCTGGTGTGCTGCTTTCGTTATTAAAAAAACCGAACAGGAAAGCTATCCCTATCTAATCACTCAAGGCATTTTGTATAAAATAAGCGAAAATCCTTATTACATAGATCCTAAACTGCGAAAGGAAATTATCCGCCTGGCTGATGTTTATCAATTCTTCCACTGGCATCTTGCCTTCCCAGAGGTCTTTTCTGCAGATATAGCTAACGATGATAATGCCGAACAAACTAATCAACTGCCGATAAAAAAAACACCCGGCTTTGATTGTGTCCTCGGAAATCCACCTTGGGAAAAAGTTAAACTGCAAGAAAAAGAATTTTTCGCAGCTCGGGATACTGATATTGCCAATGCCCCCAATGCCTCAAAACGCAAAGAGTTAATTGCAGCTTTACCTAATAATAATCCTGACCTTTATCAGGAATTTAGAAAACAACTGCGTATTGCGGAAGCTTCTTCTCTGCTAATTAGAGAAGGGGGAAACTTTCCTCTTTGCGGTATAGGAGATCTTAATACCTATACTGTCTTTGCAGAATTAAATCGTAAACTTTTAAACAACATTGGTTATTGTGGTTGTATTGTTCCCAGTGGTATTGCTACTGATGATACAACTAAAATGTTCTTTAGTTCTTTAATTATAACTGGTGCTCTGCAATCCCTCTATGATTTTGAAAATAGGAAAAAGATATTTCCAGGAATAGATAGTAGAATGAAATTCTGCCTCTTAACTATTGCTCCTCTTAACCTTGAATATATCTTAAAAGAGAATAATTCAACAGAACCTGCAATTGCCGATTTTGTCTTCTTTGCTACTTCCATAGCCGATTTAAAAGACCCGGAACGCCATTTTAAGCTGAGCCAGGAAGATATTGAATTGCTTAATCCCAATACCCTTACCTGCCCTATTTTCAGAAATAAAAGCGATGCCGAACTCACCAAATATATCTACCGTCGGGTTCCTGTCCTTATTAATGAAAATTATGGAGAAGAAGGAAACCCTTGGGGAATATCATTTAAATCAATGTTTCATATGGCAAACGATTCTTATCTCTTTAAAACAAAAATAGAATTGGAAGCAGAGGGCTTTGAACTTTCCGGTAATCACTTTACCAAGGGAGAAGAACACTATTTACCCCTATATGAAGCAAAAATGATTCATCATTTCAATCATCGTTTTGGGGATTATACTTATTTACCTGAAGGTTCGGTTTCCACTAAATTACCCAGAGTCCCATTAGATAGATTACAAGACCCACATTACGAACCCTTACCCCGCTATTGGGTAAATATTAAAGAAATTCTGCAAAAGCTACTTAATCCAGGGATTTTATTTGGTTTTAGAGATATCACAAATGTAACAAACGAAAGGACTTTTATATCATCTGCTTTCCCTTTAAGTGCTGTTGGAAATACTCTTCCACTTATTAGTAGCTCAAAATATGATCTATTGCCATTACTTTTGTGCAATATGAATAGTTTTTGTTGTGATTATCTAATTAGGCAAAAAGTAGGTGGGACACATATGACCTATAATTATGTAAAACAATTTCCAGTATTAACAGATAATCAATATTCTGCCCAACTCTTCCAGTTTATCATTTCAAGATTTATAGAACTTTCCTTTACTTCGTATGGTATGACCAATAATGATGTTACCATATATAATGGACCCCCCTTTATTTGGGATGAGGAGCGTCGTTTTGAAATTCTTTGTGAACTGGATGCGCTTTATTTTCATCTCTATTTGGGAACGCAAAAGGAATGGGAAAAGAACCATAATTCCTCTTCACAAGAATCTTCAGAATCAGCATCGGGCAATACCATAAATTCCCTTCTTGCCTATTTTAAAACTCCCAGGAAAGCAGTGGAATATATAATGGAGACCTTTCCGATTGTAAAACGCAAGGATGAAGAAGAATTTGGAGAATATCGTACCAAGCTTCGTATTTTAGCTATTTATGATCAGATGACCCCTCTTTTCGAGGATAGTTCAGATAGGATAGCAACCTCAACCTATATTTCAGCTTTAAATCCACCCCCTGGTCCACCTTGTGATGAAAACGGTAACTTCATCCCTCCGGAAAAATGGGACATCAATTCCTGGCCCTCTCATATTCATCAGCAAATCATTATGGATAAAGTTATTGCACCAGAAAGTTGTCAACCTCGTTAATCCGTAATCCGCTTGATTTTTTACTGCATAGCAAAAAGTCCTTCCTTGCTATCTGTGGTGGAAATGCAATGATGATATTCGGGTTTTTGCCGAGTAGCAGCACCGTATCTTCACCATATATAATAAGCACCAATTAAGTTTTATAGCAGATGCTTCGGTTTGGTGGTAGAGTTATATTTTGGAATTGAGGAAGCAGAATTATCAAGATAATCAGGATTTAGATAGGCAAGAGGGTTGAGAGCATTAAGCGCAGGATTTTATAGGGCTTAACACTCTCAACCCTTTTCAGCTATCTAATCTGTATATATTGCGAGAATAAATCCCGCTCTGTTATTTTGCTTATCTTAACCTATTCTATCGGGAAGGCATTGATAAAGCCAGTTAAATTGAAGCTGGCAAGTAGCGTTCCTATTATAATAACAGCAACAATGATTACTTTGAAATAATCGGAGGCTTTTAGCATACTTACCAAATCCGGGTTACGCGAAATATAGGCAGAAGCAGCGTAAAATTCTTCACCAATCAGAGTATAAGAACAGGTAGTAATGAAGAAAGGCACTTGAGTAATGGCATCGGTTCCCGCAATTTGAAAGGCACCTGTTTGATTTCCTGTTTCCGTTAAAAGTAGTGCTTCCGCATTGAAAAATCCCATATAGAATATGGTTGCCACTCTTTCTCTAACAGTTAATCCATTCACACCTGCGCAGAAAGGAAACTGATCGTAGGAAACGAAGAATATATCATTGGGATTATAGGCATCGGGACGTCCTACTTCATTAAAAGCATTTTGAACTATTTCCTGAGCCATAGGCATAACCATATAATCGCAATGCGGAGAAATTAAGCGAACATCAAATTCGGCGGCTTTTTTAGCTACCTGTCCCAAAATCATCATACTGGCAACAGTATCCGGATCTCCTAAAGTACCCCATCCGGGAACAAACATTAAAGGACGACCCATTTCTGTTGCTCTGCCAACTGCTTCTTCAATGGATTCCAATCCTGCAATGGGTCTGATATAAACATCTCCTCTGCGACTTATGATAATGGCGTAAATAAGTAATATACACAACAAGATGGAGGCAAAGAGAGTGATATATTTGGTGGAATCGAACCATTCACTTTTAGGATAGAAGTATGTATTACCCTTTGCATCAGCGTAAGTGGAAGTAACAATGAAATTTGCTTTGCCATCGGTTTTTAAAACTTGATAGGAATAGCTGCGCATATTTTGATTCCGGGTTGCCAGTAAGGTCTTTAGCCAGGCTTTATTATTGCTTGCTTTTTGGGATTTCAGATATGCAGGATGGTTGATAATAAAATTATAACTGCCTTCTGCTTCTTGAATTGCAAACTGTAACGAATCGGGGATTGGAGCATTTGTATATTGTTCTTTTTGCTTAAGCAAATTATCCAGTTCCTCTTTTTGCTTTTGCAGATCTTTTTCAAATTTATCTCTGAATAGTGGAACTGCAAAACTATAGCCCTTATCTGAATCTACAGCAATAGTAAGCTGTGGGTTCATTAGCATCTGTTTACTTTTTGTATCATAATCGGTAATAAGATGATATACAGTACTTTCATAAGGTATGGGATGGCCATAAGCTCTGGTGAGACCATTAGTCCGATTTCCAAACATAAAATCGGGATCAAAACTATTATGTGTAAGGATTTCGTAATAGAGTTTATTTAGTGGCTCATTCTCATAATATATGTTCTCTCCGCGGAAAACCTTATTTTGGGTATCATAAACAATGCGCTGTTCGCTGTAATCCTCATAATCCTTATCGCCCTTGGCAAGAACTGCAATACGGACCTTCATATTACTGATGTGTTTATATTGGGCAGGAAGCTTGAAATTAACTGTTTTATCCAGATAATACTCCGAGACCTTGCCAATTTTTCTATCCAGAGAATCAAGTATAGTAAACTGCAATTCTTTAATTTTATATAGTTCATTCTCCGAAACTTCATAATTTATCTTCAATGCTGTTTTGGCTTTATTCAGATAGAGTGCATGGCTTACAAAAACAATTGGCTTACCAAGCGAAACAGTTAAATAATCACCTTTATCGTTCATTGTGTCTTTAACTTCGATAGACGGCATTTTCAGCTGCTGCGAAGAATTCAAAATGCGATAGTTTTTTGCTGGAACTGCTGCACTTTGACCTAAATAGTCGCTATAGGAAAGAACGGTATAATAATCTTCCATATTGGGTGGCAACTTAATACCTTCTTCCTTTGTATTTACGCTATGACAAGCACTTTCCGACCCGTAATAATTAGGAATTTGAAATAGTGGCATAGCACTGGCTTGCCAATTTTCAGAAAGAACTTCTCCATTTGCAGGTTTTAGAGATTTGGGAATTAGCCAGCCCTCCCACATAGCAATATCGGGACTGGAAGAAGGAGGAATCCATTCATAATTCAATATTCCTGTATCAGCAAAATAGGCGCTGGAAAAAATTGCAGCTGCCTCGGGAGGATTATCTTCTGGAATAACTTTCTGTATATCTGCATAAGGCAAATATTGCCCGCGTTCGTTAATTGCCAAAATAGTATAATAATAATCCTGTCCCGCCATAGGAAACGCCATAATGTAATCGAAACAACGCAATTTCAAACCTGCCAGAATATCTTCGTCTTTACTTATTGGAGAAGATTTATAGTATAGTTTAGAAGCATTTGTGGCTCCTAAAACATTATAGCGATGCAGCATTGAAGCCAGCAATTCTGGTTGCTGAGGAAATTTCCGGTACAAAGGGCTATCATTACTCTGCTGTTTTTCTTTTTTCAGCTTCATAGGAGCTGTTTCAAATTCTACTAATGGTTGTTCACCACGGTCATAATAGAATAGTTCATTGGCTAAAACACCCAGTTTAGGATCAACTTCGATGCTGTTAAGTAAAAACAGAGAATCAGGGCTAACGCCTCTGTATATATTATACTTAATCACACGGTGTGATTTATCCAAAGGTTTCCATTTTAAAACGATTCCAGCACCATCGTCAAAAGGCATATCGGTGGCACTAAATTCAGTTACTTTGCCCTTCAGGGATTCGGGTTTGGCTTCATCTGTAGAAAGCAATGAAATTGCTATCACTAAGATTATACAGCTTAAAATCAGGTATTTTTTCATTTATCTATCCCTTAGCCAGGATTCCAGTAAGTAATTGGGTAAGAACTTGTGATTTTTTTGTCTTACCTTTTTTACCGGTTCCTGGAAATAACAGCTATTTCATTAGTCCCAGCACATCAATTACAAGGAACTGGATTCTACCAATCAGCAATGAGATACGAGCCATAACTGTCATTCCAAATGAAGCTCCAAAACCAATCATCATATACCATTTCCCAATACCTACAAACTTTCCATAAGCACCTGTATGCGCTTTAGAAAAGAAGAAGTATAACAACACTGCAATTGTGCCTAATAAAATAAGAAAGAGATTGATGTTCTCTACAGGAACCATTGCCTGACGCATCTGAACTAAAATTCCAGCATGAATTCCTAAGGGAACACCCAATCCAATTCCAATCATCGAAAAAGCAATAGGGTAACGAGAAAGCCAACCCAGTTTACGAGAAAAACGGAACAGATACAGTATTCCTAAAAGGGTAGGAAAAATAAGGATAAAATTATGCTTGAGCACAATCGGTTGCCATATATAAGGAATAAATATCCGTTCATAAGTAAAGACCAAAGAATAACCTAAGGAAATTCCTACCAAAAGTTGTTCCGCCATCTGATAGAGTGGGTTATCCTTATACAGGAAGGAGAAAATACATAGCGTGAAAAACGCAGCTACTAGATTACTAAATAATTCGAAACTCATTGTTATCCTCCCGTTCTTTACTTTTCTACCACTTTGGATTTCTGAATGAAATAACCAATATTACCCATAATGATAAAAACTATAATCATTATGTGAGCAACAGATTGAGCATTCATTCCAATTCTGGCAACTTTAAATTTATAGTTTATATTGTAAGTAAGCTGATTTATTTCGCGATAGGCATATTCGCCCATCTGATTTCTTAGCTCGGGGGTTATTTTACTTACATCAATAATTATTTTCTCCCCTTCGAGCTCTTTGAGAGAATCGAAAATAGCTTTTTCCTCTGGATATTTGGCTACGAAAGCAGCATAATCGGCAGGAGTAAATTCCGCCTTGGTCTGAGTGGTAATATTAATTAGTTTTTTCGTGCCTTCATCATTGAGCACTTCTTTGCCGAAAGGACGCCCCGGAATAATTTTGTTGCCTTCCGCATCCATCTTTACTCTATAATCAACTTTCGGATCACGATAAGCGGCAAAAACATCAACCAGCTTCTCATATTCAGCTGCACCTTTTAGTCCAGAAAGCATCCCAATCAATTGACCCGATTGTAAATAAGGATATTCATCAGCAGCCATAACAGCGGTAACTCCCAAAGCTACATTCACTCCAAATTTGGGACGAGCATAATATATCCAATAAGTTCCTGCCGTGCTTCCGGAAAATTCTACTACCAGGTTCATTTCGTTGTAGTTATTAATTCCTTTCATAATCGGCAAACTCTCCAGCTTGCGTCCTTCAGCATCCGTATTTACAGCATTGGCAATATTATCTCCCATACCCAAAACAATGGCCATAGGCTGAGGTTTATAGCCAAAATTACAATAATCCACTCCACTTTTAATATCTGGATATTCTTCTTTCACAGAATTGAAAGCATAGTCAATAATAGGTGCTCCCGAGGTTAGAAAAGAGAGAGCGAAGACCTTGATATTGCGTTCAAAACAATGTCTGATTATGGCAATTTCCATTGGATAAAGCTCAGACATCGTGGAAGCATCATGTAAAAAACTTAATAACACGGCTCTATCTTCTCTGCCGGCAAAAGAATCTATCATCTGATACAGATTCTCCGTTGGCGGAGAAGTTACATTATCCGAATTATAAGGAATCATTAAGGGAATGATGATTGCCAGAGCTACAACAATGTAGATCCAGCGCCGGTCTAAATTTTGCATTCTTTCAAAAAAATTCATCCTGTTTTCCCCCCTTTCCTTAATCCGTTCCACCCAAGTAGGAACGTTCTATGCCCAAAAGTATTTTTAGGGAAGTTGCCACACCCCCAAGACCTACTCCAATAGCAATTCCACGCTTGGAAGCAAGATTGGGAACATCCAAAATCCATTGAGAAATAACCGGTAGATTTTTATAGATTTTCACTCCCAAAGGCACTTGTGCCAACATCACTACAATAGCAGCAATCAGTAAAACCGTCGCTTCCGCAGAACGAGCCCTAAATGCTTTATAAGCTGCAGATGCCATATAAAATGCCAATAACGAAAACATCGTAGAGCTCATCGGCATTTGCATATTCTCAAAAATCCACATCAAAGCACTTCCTTTTTGCGTTCCACCAATAAAACCAGCAAGAGAAGTAATAATGAATCCAGCAAAAAAGAAATAGCTATATTGCCATTTAGGAGCACGCCTTTTTATCTTATTGCTGTGCATCATAGTTAAACTCATTACTCCCAGTAATGCAGCCCAAGGGATGGAAGCATAAACCCAGGGAATGTAAAACTTGTTGTAAAAATCATCCTGTATAAGCTTGTGGGGACTAAAGGCATATATCACAAAGATTATGCCACCCAAGATTACAATGATTAAAGGTATTGTTTTCTTCATCTAAGACCTCATTTATTTAACGGGAAATATTTCTGCAAGACCTGTTAACTGAAAACTGGAAAGCACCGCTCCGACAACCACAAAAGCGAAAATGAGAAACTTATAATAATCCTGTGCCTTCAAAGTTCCCAGTTGCATTGGTTCACGATTTAAATAAGAAGAAGCAGCATAAAGCTCTTCTCCGATTAAAGTATAATCACAAGTAGTTATAAAGAAAGGAATCTGGGTTACAGCATCGGTTCCTGCAATCTGATAAGAACCCAGGGAATTTCCTGTTTCCGTCATCAACAATGCTTCCGCACTAAAATAACCCATAAAGAAATTCGTGGCAGCTCGCTCACGAATCATAATTCCATTCACACCTGCTACATAAGCAAACTGAACATCGGTTAAAAAGAATACATTATTTTTATCAAAGCTATCTGGACGGCCTGCAGAATAATGCGCATCTCTAACAATTTCTTGGGCAATAGGCATCACTATATAATTGTAAACAGGCACGATAAGTTTTATATCATATTCAGCTGTTTTGCGAGCAACTAAACTTAAAATACCCATTGAAGCAATTGTTGCTACATCACTAACACTACCATGACCCATCATATACATTATCGGGCGACCCATTTCTGTGGCTCTGCCAACAGCTGTATCAATTTCTTCTAAACCTGCTATGGGACGAATGTATAGGTCCTTGCCGCGTTTGGCTAAACTGATAAAGACCACCACAATTATCCCAAATATCAACATTGCTACGAGGGTAGTATATTTATTTGTGTCAAACACATTGGAAATCGGTTTCATATATAGAATATCATCGCCGTCTTTTAACATATCACTTTCAGTAAAAAGACCTCTACCATCAGAACGAACTACCTGATAGCTTGTCCAGCGCGTATAATCTTCTCTAATTTTAGCAATAAAGCGCATCCGCTTTTTTCGGTCGGTAATTTTATTAGCGGAAACCAAGCTCTCGTTTTTACTGTAAGCATTTATTTGTTTCTGAACCTGCTCTATGTTTTGATTTATTTGGGCAACTACTGCAGGATCAGTTAACATTGCTTTTTGAGCTTTCAACTCCGACAGCGTTGTATTCAGTTCCTTTACTTTTTCTTCCGCTTCCTTTTTACCTAAATCGGGAAATATATTTGTTTCGATCCGGGTTGCATTATCCTTATCATAAACTAGATCAACCTTGGGCGAAAGTAAAGCGAGGGGAGTTTTTATATCTCCACTTTTCAGTTTGCGAGCAGTTCGTTCACCATTAATAAAAGTAATCAGCGAATCACCTTGGGCAAAACTGAATCCCTCAACCGGCTTTTGAATTATACTGGCATAAGGAATGTTTACATCCAAAGAGTTATCATATGATGTATTGCGTTTAACCAAAGTTAACTGGGGAGAAGTAACACTTTTACGATAAACGATATTGTTAATTTTGGAAACATTTTTCCCATTGCGGTATAGTGCATTAGTAGGCATAATGGCAAGCATTTGAGGATCATATTCCAAATTTTGCTCCAGACAGTAATCCTCTGGAATTTCGGGCTCGCCTTTCATTCTAATTTTCACTCGGAACCCCTTTTTGTAATCATAACCATTGGGGACCTTTAAAATCACAATATTGTCTTGATAAAATTCATTGATTCGAGCAAAGGGCTTATCTTCGCCATTCTTATAAAACTCAAAAAAGATATTATCCACTTTTTGGGTTTCGGTCTGATTCAATTGGTAATTCACTCTGAATTTATCATATTTTTCGTTTATTGCCGTGGTTTTAACTACATAACAAATAGGATGATCCCAAACAACTGTTAACCGATCACCTTTATCGTTAGGTTTATCTTCCATATGAAAAATAGGCTTGGCAGGAAGATTACCACTATTCTTGATCCGCGGCTTGGAAAGATTGGAAAAACTGCTGTAGCCATCTGCATCTATTAATTCCAGTGAATAAGCAGCATTTTTATATTCATCTAAGGAACTACCTTGGGGAATGTTAACACTGCAGTAATTCTTCATTGAACCATAACCTACTAAACCCTGATTGAGCACAACCGTATGCTGATCTACAACCTTAGGATGATAGCGTATATTATTCCATAAAGAATCTGCAGTAGCTGATATTTTATGAATTCGATATTGAACTATGTCCGAACTGAATATAGGAAGCTCCCATTCAAACCTTAACTCTTTTAGGTCTTCCAAAACTACAGTGTGAAAAGCAGCAGCTGGATTAGGAGGATTGGGAACCGGAATTCCATAAGTGATCTTGGCAGGTTTTTGATACAAACGCCTCTCATTTACTGCTACAACTGAATAATAATACTTTTCGCCAGGATTTAGAAAACAAAAAACCGTTTGCTGATTATCCTTCAAACCAGCATATGTCTTTCCCTCTTCAGGAAAAGAACTCTTCGTTTTTGATTGTGGCATTTTATCCAGAGTTACTTTCTGGCTTCTGTAATAGTAATTGTTCTTTTCACTAACGGAAAGCAGAGAATATTTACCTGCTATTTCTGCTAAAATTGGAATGTTACGAGGCATTTTTTGATATAGAGGACTATTCTTACCCTGCTGTTTTTCCTTCTTTAACTCGCTGGGAGAGGTAATATCGAAAAATTCACTACCAGAATTGTCATAATAATACATCCTATCCGATGCAACACCCGTTTTTACATTAACAGGTATGGCTTCCAGGAAAAATAATCTGTCAGGACTAACTCCCCGGTAAACACGATATTCGATAATGCGTTTGCTTCGTTCAAGAGGCTTCCAGGATAATAATAATCCCGTTCCATCGTCAGCAGGAATATCTTCTACTTTGAAATCTTCTACAACATATCTTTCCTCCTCCGTCTGTTTCTGGGCTATTATCACTGTGCTAAACACTATGAATAGAAACAGAAGGAGAAAGATTAGGCGAAATCTGAATAACTTCATATGCTATTTCTCCCAAATATCATTATAAACAGCTTATTTTCTACTGCGTTCCAAACACAGAAATTGCCCAATTATGTCAATCTCTTTTTTCCTCTGTGTTAAAACCCTTGGATAGTATGTATCGTTCCTAGCGGAACTTTATTTCATTTTGTGCTAATTTTCGAGGGGCTTACGCCACCATCGCTATCATTGTGTCGGCCTTTGAGTTAAAATCGGTTTTCCATGTGATCTGCCAACTCATTTCATTATTTTTTCCTATTTTTGAATAAGGTCATTAATAATCTCATAGAAAAGGCCGATTTTGACTTAAAGCCGACTATTCGTCATTTATAAAATACAATCCTCTAAATCCTTAAAATCCTTAAATCCTTGTTTCTAAAACTTAATCTGCGTAATCTGCGTGATCTGTAAGAGGATATTTCTTGCAGAGGAACGGCGTCCTCCGGCTACACATCTAAATCCTAAAATCCTTAAAATCCTGTTCATCCCATACCTATTCCTTCTGCGTAATCTGCGTGATCTGCGTGCTTACATTTCTTCGCTGGATTAAAACCCAATGCACATAATGACATTATTATATTATAACTCACTACAGGTAAAAGAGATCCGTTAAGATCAATAGAAACGAACAACAGGTTTTAACCCGGCGCATATAATGACATAAAGTAACTATTACACACTGCCGGTAAAAGAGTTCCGTTAAGATCAGTAGAAACGAACAACAGGTTTTAACCCGTTTTCAAATACAAAGGTGACTATATTTTATGCAACCCCAAGGAGCTTTTGGTTCTTGTTTTGGCTCACAATTTTGGTATTTGGAGACAAGATTCAAGATTAGTTGTTAAAAAAATAGTTAGTAGGAAGCTGATATTCTTTAGCTGATTACTCCAAAATTGTAAGACAAAACAAGTATGTTACCATTTATTTTATTCGGTGATTTCGGTGCCCTCGGTGGCTTATAAACCAATCCTCTAAATCCTAAAATCCTAAAATCCTTGTTTCGAAAACTTAATCCTAGCATCCTTGTTTCTAAAGCTCAAATCTGTCGTCCCGCTGGGACTTTTTTTATTCGTTATTTTTGTCGCCGGGTTAAA
>DJGX01000006.1 GCA_002432865.1 Cloacimonetes bacterium UBA5835 | reverse complement strand
ATCCCTATAATCCCTAAAATCCTGTTCATCCCTGGCCTATTATCTTTTCTCCTCTCAGACCTAAGACCCCAAGACCTTCAGGCCTCTTGCTATTTAAGCATCAGCATTTTCTTCACTAAAACACTATCCTTAGTTTGCAGTTTATAGAAATAAACCCCACCGGCACAAAGATTACCGCTTTCATCTTTTCCATTCCAAGTTAAGGTATGCATTCCAGATTCGGCTTTTCCCAGATACATAGTTTTAACTAATTGGCCTTTTATGTTATGGATAGTCAAAGAGACATCTTCTGCTTTGCTCAGAGAAAATTGAATCTGAGTACTAGGATTAAAGGGATTGGGGAAATTGGTTAAAGTATAAGGTTTAAGAACAGGATCTTCATTTCCAAGGATGATCACTTCCATAGTAACAGGCATTGATTCCCCCGCAATATATTGTGCAGTAATACTTACCAGATAAGTTACATTGGTTTCCAAACCGGAAAATATCCAGAAATTATCATTGGTGGAACCGCAGAAAACTTCATCCAGATAGATATTATAATGTTCAAAGGGAGAAGTGCTACCTGTAGTAGGATTATCCCACAAAACCATAATTTCATTATTAATTTCTGCGCTTGGATTTAAGGGAGGATTTAAAACTGCTCCAGAATATTTTAAATTCCGGAAAAACTTAAAAGTGCCGTCATAATCGCCCAAAACTAAATCCAAATCACCGTCGTGATCCAAATCCACTAATGCTGGGGTAGCATTTTGGTCTGTTTCAATTCCATTAAAGAGAACATTATTTTCCTCCCAAATTTGGCGTTGCCGAAGGAAGCATTGAACCTCACCAAAGAGATTTCCAGTAACCATATCCAAATCACCATCAGCATCTAAATCTCCAAAAGTGGGAACACAATCGGAACCCACATCTATTGTTCCAAAAAAGCCATTTACAACTTGCCATGAAGGACTTACAGGTGTTCCATTATTCTGATAATAAAATATATTGCCTGCTTCATTACCAACCACCAAATCAAGGTCTCCATCAAAATCCATATCCACTAAACGCGGGCAAGACCATCCCCCAACTGAAACAGCAGGTAAAACACCGGTCTGTTCAATTAAGCCTGTTCCCGTATTATGATGAAAATACAATCCCCCATTTAAATCTCCAACAATTACATCCGGAAAGCCATCAGCATCTACATCGCCAACTGCCACGGCAGAATATATGGAGTGATCAATGGAAGCAAAAAAAGCGTTATCTGCTTGCCAGGCAGGTGAATAGGGAGTTCCTGTATTACGATAAAATTTAATATCGCCCATTTGACTGCCACTAATTATGTCATAATCCCCATCCCCGTCAAAATCATAAAAAACAGGATTACTGGCTCCTCCCACATCCAAAACACCGCCAAAAAGTGTTGTATTTTGTTGCCAGGCAGGGTTTTGTGCCGTTCCATTATTCACATAATACTGCAAAGGTCCAGAGGCAGTTCCATATACCAGATCCAATTGTCCATCACCATTTAAGTCAACTAAATCGGGTGAATTCCAGTAAGTGGACATTCCTAAACCTGCAAAAAGAGCATTATTTTCCTCCCAGACAGGATTAGTAGCTGTACCGGTATTTTGAAAATAAACAAAACCATAACTATCACGACCGCAAAATATATCCTGTTTGCCATCAAGATCAAAATCGCAAAAAATGGGGTAAGCATACAGACCTATATCGGCAAGCAAGAGACAGTTATCTTCACTAAATTGTCCGGAAACAGCTGTACCGCTATTAAAATATACATTTACTCTTCCATCTTCACTGAAACCCACTACCAGATCCAAATCGCCGTCGTTATCAACATCGGCTACATCGGGAACAGGATTCATAACAGTATTCAATCCGGAAAAATAACCCCCGCTTTCAGTAAAAACGGGGCTGGCATTAGTTCCGCTATTTAAGAATAAATGAAGACCTGTAAAACCACCAGTAACCAAATCTAAAATTCCATCCCCATTCATATCTGCAGAGACAGAAACTTCTGCGGCAAGATAAGAAATTGAGGACAAAAGATCAAGACCAGGTGAAAAAGCAGGATTGGTAGCACTTCCATTATTCTGTATATAAAGCGGAGCCCGATTTGTATTCCCTAACCAAAAATCATAATCTCCGTCACTATCTATATCCATAAAGCGTGGCTGGGAGAATGAAAAACTGGGAACCCCGCTGGGATTAAAAACATTGTTATCCAGCTCAAAGGGTTGAGCCCAAAGGCATATTGATATAATGAGGATTACGATAATTATATAAAGGCGTTTCATTTTCTTTACCTCTCTTATCATATTGAAAGTATAATAATTTACTTCCTCTTTATTGTCAATCGAAAACTTAAAACCCGACTGTCTATTATCTTTCCTTTCCGGGCTGTACAAAAGCCACAATTGGGTAGCTCTCAGGGGGGTGTTTGAAAAAACAAATTTAATTTAGATTTAGTTATCCAAACTCTCTTATAAAATTTACTCTTAATAGGGCATTCTTCAATTCCCTGCATAGTTTTACTTAAATGACTATTTATCTATTTTCTATCTATTCTTTAACAGAGTTAAAGCAAATGTTAGGGTAGTGTTAGAGTAGTGTTAGAGGGTCGTTAAACAACCATTTTAAAAAACAAGAAGTTAGATACTTGTAATTTAACATTTGCCAGTGAAGGTTACCTGCCCAAGATGCTAACCCCTATTTTCCAGATTATATTCTGCAAAATAGGGGTTATTTTCCGGACTATACTCTGCAAAATAGGGGTTATTTTACTTGACGGCATTCTCTTATTGATTATCTTATCTATATATTGTATCAAGAAAAGGAACTTCTTATGATTAAACGGTTTATTACTTCTCGCATATTAAATAATCTGCATAAAGGAAAAGCAATTTTAATTATGGGAGCAAGGCAGAGTGGAAAGACAACGGTATTAAAAGGTCTTTTCCCAGCTCAGCCAGATGTTTTATATTTGAATTGTGATGATTTGGAAGACCGTAATCTACTGGCTGCAGAGACAATAAGCTCAATGAAACAATTCGCCGGGAAAAGCAAATATATCCTTATAGATGAAGCTCAAAGGGTTCAGAATATTGGCTTAAAGTTAAAACTCTTAGTGGATAATTTTCCTGAAGTGCAGATTATTGCTACCGGCTCATCTTCCTTTGAGTTATCCAACCAAATAATGGAACCACTCACCGGCAGAAAATATGAATTTTACTTATATCCATTTGCTTATCAGGAACTTGCAGATAATTTTGGAGAATATCAGGAAAGGAAAGAATTAGCTAACCGCTTAATTTATGGTTCTTATCCCGATATTGTTACTCATCCCTCCGAAGCTGCTACTCTGCTTAATCATCTGGTAGGCAGCTACTTATATAAAGATATTTTCACTTTTCAAGACCTCCGTAAACCGGAACTTTTAGACCGTCTTCTTAACGCTTTAGCTTTGCAAATTGGTTCAGAGGTCTCCTATAATGAACTGGCTCAATTAATTTCTACGGATCAAAAAAACAATTCAAAAGTATATTCAGCTTTTAGAGCAGGCATATATCATTTTCCGTTTACCAAATTACTCTACAAATCAGCGTAATGAAATTAAGCGTTCTCGTAAAATCTATTTTTGGGACAATGGTGTGCGAAATTGCTTAATAAACGATTTTAGAGACATTGCAGTTAGAGATGATATAGGTAAATTGTGGGAGAATTATATTGTCTCTGAAAGAATGAAGCTGCTTTCTAATGCCGGGATTCTGCGCAGGTCATATTTTTGGCGTAATATCCACAAATCCGAAATTGACTATCTGGAGGTCTATGAAGATAAAATTACTGCTTATGAAATTAAATGGAATCCCCGGCGAAACTTCAAAGCAACTGCTTTTACTTCTTTGTATCCAAAAGCAGGATTATTCTTTATAAATCCTGAAAACTATTCTGAGTTTCTGTATGTTTGAGCTTAAATTATGTTTGTCAACTATAGAGTTAGCCACCATATTGACAATAGACATTAGGTAAGAACTAAATTCTATTTCCTCTTTCAGATTAAAATTAAATCCCTCTAATCTTAAATATTTTAAATTGGAATCAGCGGTATCTGCATAATCTGCGTGAGATTCTCTCTATATTTTCAACTCCAATACTTTCTATCCAGAGTACGGTATTGAATTGCCTCGCTGATATCATCGGGAAGTATGTTCTGGCGTCCATCCAGATCTGCTATGGTTCTGGAAACTTTTAGAATTCTATCAAAGACCCTTGCTGAATAGCCCATTTTATCTATCGCATTTTGCAGTAGAGTATTACATTCATCATCCAGAATACAGAATTTGCGTAATTGGCGGGAATTCATTTGGCTGTTATTAAATATGCCCTTTCCCTTGAAACGCTCATATTGAATGGTACGAGCTGTATTTACTCTATTCCTAATATCAGAAGATTTATCGCCAGTAGGTAAAGAAGCCAAGTCCGCATAACTAACGGTAGGAACTTCTACATGGATATCAATTCTATCTAAAAGCGGACCAGAAACTCTGCTCCGATAACGCAAAATTGAACCCCATTCACAAGTGCATTGATGATTGGGAATATTGGCACCGTAATATCCACAAGGACAGGGATTCATACTGGCTATTAGCATAAATTCAGCTGGAAAAGTTAAACTGGAAGCTGCGCGGGAAATTGTTACTACTCCATCTTCCAGAGGTTGCCTCAAGACCTCTAAAACTACTCTTTTAAATTCCGGAAGCTCATCCAAAAATAGAACTCCTCTATGAGAGAGAGAAACCTCTCCCGGTTTGGGAAATGCACCACCTCCAATTAAAGCAACATCACTAATTGTATGATGGGGTGAGCGAAATGGTCTGGTAGTTAAAATACCATTCCTAAAATTCTTGGAATAGCCAGCTACAGAATGAATTTTCGTTGCCTCCAATGCCTCTTCCAGATTCAATTCTGGTAAAATTGTCGGAACTCGACGTGCCAACATTGTTTTGCCACTTCCGGGGGGACCAATCATCAAAACATTATGACCTCCAGCAGCGGCAACTTCTAATGCCCGTTTTACTTGAAACTGACCTTTTACATCACACATATCTACAGGAAAATCATTCAACACTTGAAATATCTTATCTCGATCAACCTTGGCAGCTTGTATTTTTATTTCGTTACAAAGCCAACCGACACATTCCTTTAAAGAAGTTACGGGAATTACTTGAAGTCCTTCAATTATAGCAGCTTCTTCTGCATTCTCCAAAGGGACAATGAGAGTATCAATTCCATCCTTTTTGGCAGCTAAAGCAATAGGCAAAACACCTGACACTGGACGAACATAGCCATCTAAAGAAAGCTCTCCTATAACCGCTATTTTATCGTAAGCTATTATCTGAAAAATTTTGTTGCACTCCAAAATAGCTAAGGCAATCGGTAAATCCAAAGCAGCACTATCCTTCTTTAAATCTGCAGGAGCAAGATTGATAGTATAGTGTTGAGTACTGATTTGATAACCGGCATTTTTTATCGCAGCCAAAACTCTATCTTTGCTTTCTTTTACTGCATTAGAAGCCATTCCTACAATGTTCATAGGATTAAAACCAGCTCCAATATCAGCTTCCACAGAAATCTGATAAGCATCTATTCCAAGAGTAGTGTATGAAAGAACAATTCCAACCATATCCTTTTTCCTTAATATTTTACATCAGGCCATCAAAAAAGCAGAAAGTTACAAAGTCAAGGAAAAAGATCTTCTCAAACAGATTTCGCTTGATTTACAGATTGAATAGGTATGGTTTACACGGGAATACGGAGATCTTAGAGATCTTAAAAATTTGGAAGTGATCGCTGCCTGTAAATCTCTTTTCACAATCCTAAAACTTATTTGGGATTTAAAAGTGATACTTACTATTGAAGCAACAACCGATTATGCCCTTAATCCCATAAGCGATAATTGGTTATAAAGTAATAGTTATTATGCAGTTATCTGTTCTCAGCCTAGTACTTCCAAAATCTTCTTCTTATTATCTTTTTTCTTAAAGATAATTGGCATAAGAATTGCATATTAGTTAGGATAATCGGGATACATATTATTATATCCTGCAAACTAAATGCTGAGGAAAAAATGAATACAGAACAACTTATGACCCTTGCTGTAAATAAAAATGGCTTTGTTTTTGATCCTGAAAATGGGATAAGCTATACTGTAAACGAAACAGGCCTTTTTATTCTGCAGAAATTACAATCGGGAGTTACAAAAGAAGAGATCATCGACTTCTTAACCGAAGAATATGAAGTTACTGCAAAGAATGCTGAAAGTGATTTAGATCATTTTATGGCAATGCTAAAAGCCTTGAATTTGATTGAGGAATAAGAGCAATGTTACAATTAGATGATCTACAGATTAGCATTGCTGTATCTGGGTTAAAAACAGGTGATAATCCCCAACCTGGAATTCCAGTAATTCGTTCACTTAGAGCTGCTGGTTTTAAAGGTAAAATAATCGGCTTTGTTTATGATGCTATGGAATCCGGAATATATCTGGAAGATATAGCAGACGAGATTTATCAGATGCCTTATCCTTCCACGGGTGCGGAATCATTTTTAACCCGCTTGGGTTATATCAATTCCAGAAGTAAAATTGATGTTATTATCCCTACTTTGGATTCTGAAATTCCGCTTTATATTCGTTTACAAAAAGAGCTCCAAGAACTTGGTATACATACTTTTATCTGCACAGAGAAGCAATTTAACCTGCGCGATAAAAGCAAGCTGTTTCAGTATTTTACATCTGAAGATATTACGGTTCCTAAAACAGTCCTTTTAAATAGTGTTGCAGAAATCAATAAAGCCATCCAAGATATAGAGTTTCCAGTTTTTATTAAAGGTCATCTCTACGAAGCATATAAAGCCAATAATATTATAGAAGCTCAAAAGTATTTTCTGGAGCTTCAGGCAAAATGGGGCTTACCGGTTATTCTGCAAGAGCTTATTGAAGGTGATGAATTTAATGTTGTTATTTTAGGAGATGGCAAAGGAAACTGTTTAGGAATGGTTCCACAACGAAAACTGGTTATAACAGATAAGGGCAAAGGTTTTGGAGGCGTAGTAGTAAACAATCCTGCTCTGGAGAAATTTGCGCAGAAAGTGATAAAATCACTTTCTTGGCGAGGGCCCTGCGAACTGGAAATTATTAAGGACAAAGAGGGAGCTTTTCATTTACTGGAAATTAATCCTCGTTTTCCTGCCTGGGTTCGTTTAGCGGAAGGATGTGGCCAAAATCAACCTGCAGCGACTGTCTTACTGGCTTTAGGTAATCAAATTGAAGAATTGCCTCCTTTTAAACCAGGAGTTCTTTTTATCCGTCATTCAGAAGATATTATCAGTAATATCAACCTTCTGGGTGAAATATCTGTTAATGGTGAACTGATAAGAAAGCAAAAAAAGCAAGAGGAAATAAAATGAAAAAACATTATACTGCTCCATACATTGAACGCAATAGCGCTGGAAATCTTAATAAATATGCCCATACCACTGTTGTTCGGCATCAAGATAATATTGATGGTGTTCCCATTAAGAACTTAGTAGAAAAATATGGAACCCCGCTATTTGTCTTTTCTGAGAAACATATTAGACGTTCCTACCGGCGATTGCTGGAAACAATTCGCATTCATTATCCTAAAGTAGAAGTTGTTTGGAGCTATAAAACTAATTATCTTGCTGCTATTTGTAATATTTTTCATCAAGAAGGTGCAGCAGCAGAAGTAGTTAGTAGAATGGAATATGAAAAAGCAAGGAGTAATGGTATCCCTGGGAATAGAATATACTTTAATGGACCTTCCAAACGCAAGCAAGACTTGCAATTAGCTATACAAGAAGGTGCTTATATACATATTGACCACTTAGAGGAATTGTATCTAATAGAGAATATTGCTGATGAACTTGCCATCAAGCCTAAAGTTGCTATTCGCGTAAATATGGATACCGGGATCAGTCCAATGTGGACGCGTTTTGGTTTTAATTATGAAAATGGTGAAGCGTATAGAACCGTCCAGCGTCTGGTTTCGGGAGGTAAAATTCACTTAGCGGGTTTGCATACTCATATTGGCACTTTTATTTTAGATCCAAACGCTTATTATTGGGCTGCCACCAAACTTTTGAATTTTGCTCAAACCATAAAGGATAATTTTGGTATCGTATTAGAGTATATAGATATGGGTGGTGGTTTTGCTTCTTCTAATACTCTAATCGATCAATACACTCCTGGAGAATTGGCTTCACCATCTTTGGATCAGTATGCTGAAGCAATAGGAGCAGCTTTTAACGCATCGATTTATGTGAAAGAACACAATCCCCGTTTAATCTTAGAAACTGGAAGAGTGTTAATTGATGAATCTGGTTATCTTATTGCCAGTGTGCTAGGTAAAAAGAATCTTCCCACTGGTGAGCGGGCTGTAATTTTAGATGCAGGAGTGAATATAAACATTACTGCCTGGTGGTATAAACAACGCGTATTGCCTACCAAACCTTTTCCGGGAACATATCAAAACACTGTATTTTATGGTCCTCTGTGTATGAATATTGATGTAATTCGCAGTGCGATGCCTTTTCCTGATCTTTATTATGGCGATACAGTTATTATTTCTCCTGTTGGTGCTTATAATGTAACTCAATGGATGCAATTTATAGAATATCGTCCTAATGTCTGCTTAATAAACGAAACTGGTGAAGTAGATGTTATTCGTTTCCGTGAAGATCTTTCGGACATAACTTCCCGAGAATTTATTCCAGATCATTTACGGCAGATATGAACTGGTCACGATTTTTCAGGTCTGTGGGGTCTGTGTTTTTAGCTATTCCGGATAGCTATGCCACGGTTTTGTTTTCGGATTCGGTTTGTTTAGGTTTAATGTTGCTGACAATTACATTACTATCTCCTGTTGTTGGATTATCGGGTTTATTCTCTTTAATTGTAGCAATTTTGGCAGTACGCATTTTAGGATTTGAGCATTGGGAATCAAAGAGTGGAATAACTGCTTTCAATTCTCTTTTAACAGGTATGATGGTTGGGTATTATTATCCAATGCAGATTATCAGCAGTGCGCCTATAAACTATCTTTGTTTTTTGTTGTTAGTTTCTTTGCTCACTCTTTTACTATATCTGTTTAGCAGTTATCTTTTCCATCAATTATTCCGGTTGCCTTCGATGAGTTTATCTTTTTCCATAGTAGCTATCTTGCTATGGTATTACTTTGCCCGCAAAGGGTATTTATCCAATTATCCCTTTGATAAAATACTGCTGTTTAGTCCAGCACCTAAGTTACCCGAATTTTGGCGTTTATTCTTTATTTCTTTGGGTTCTATATTTTTCACTCCAGAAGTTACTGCAGGCATTTTAGTTTCATTAGCTTTACTAATTATTACGCGTATTGGATTTGGTTTGGCACTTTTAGGGTGGACGCTAAATTTCATATTAATGCGTTTGATGGGAGTGCAACCAGGGAGTGGAGTTTTTTATTCAGGTTTTAATGCTATTTTAATTATGTATACTGTTGCGGGAATATATCTTTTACCAAGTAAAAGCTCTATTTTAATTGGGTTATTGGCAACAGGTATCGGTTTTTTATTTACTGCGCTGTTTAATGTTGTATATTATCATTACAATGCTTTTACGGGTTTATATACTCCTTTGTTAGTTCCGGTTTTTGCTTTTCCATTCAATATAGCTGTTTTACTAGTAATATTCAGTTTACGCTTACGGCTGAAAGTAAGTAAACCTATAATGAATGATTATGGTGTTTTCAATCCCGAATTGGCTTTGCAGACTTATCAGGAACGCTTTAAAAGGTTCAGTCATTTAGGTATCCCCCAATTTGCCATACCTTTGAATGGTCTGTGGACGATCACTCAAGGTAATAATGGTATGTATACTCATAAATTGGATTGGGCTTATGCTTGGGATTTTGAAATGTTGAATAGTGAAAAAAGAAGCTACGATAAAGAAGATAATAATCTGAATGACTATTTTTCTTATGGGAAACCTGTTTTAGCTTCAGCAGCAGGTTATGTTGTTAAAATTTCTGATGGGATTCTTGATAATCCTATTGGTCAGGTTAACACAAAAGATAACTGGGGCAATTATGTTTGCCTTTCTCATAGTTACGGACTTTACTCTTTTTATGCCCATCTCAAACAGGGTAGCATCAGAATTAAAGTTGGGGATTATGTTCAAAAAGGTGATTGCATAGCTCAATTAGGAAATTCAGGACGCTCTTCAGTTCCCCATTTGCATTTTCAAGTTCAATTGGGAATTGAACCTGGCAGCCCTACCCGTCTTTCACATCTTATTAACTACAAACTCGTTAAGGAAGATAAGACCTATGAATTTATCGGTAGCGGCATACCCAAAGAGGGAGATACTATTTCTGCCTTAGTAGCAGAACCACATTTACAGAGCATTTTGGCTTTACAACAGCATAGCGAGCAGCAATTACAAATAAAGCGTGGTAAAAAACAAAGCACCGAATTTTGGAAAGTAAATCTTGATCTTTTAGGCAATTTTACCATAAAATCTACAAAACATACTGAACTGGGCTTTAGCGTTTATGATGGAATATACAATTCTCTTTCTTTAAAAGGGAATCGTAAAAGTGCTCTTGCTGCTTTTGCGTTGCTAATTTCTCGTTTGCCTTATCTGGAACAACAAGAAATCTATTTAACTGATGAACCAGCTCTTTCGGTTATTATTAGTCCTGCGTTACGGCATATAGTACTGTTTTTTAGTCCCTTATTTCCTCTTTTTTCAGCTTGTGTACATAGTAAAGTAAAGACCAATTCCGAGGTTATTGAAATTGAGAGCGATATCTCTTACCGTATTTTAGGCATCCGATACCGAAACAGAACGGGAAAGGTAACCATCGAAAAATATAAGGGATTAACAGCCTTAGAGCTGAAAAAGAAAAATAAGACCCTATTACAAGCCGAAACATTTTAATATTATAAGGAGTTATATTATGAAACAATTTATTCTATCCTGTCTCCTTATCTTGGTTGCAGGATTTCTTCTGGGGCAGGGTAAAGCATCTATAACCGATTCTTATAATGCCGAGACCGCCAGAAATTACACTCGGGCTCTTCAAATTATGGAAGACCTAAATACCTCCGATCCTAATGATGAATTTTACATTTTACGCATTGCTTGGTTGCAATATCTTTTAGGTCGCTACAATGATTCACTGAAAAATTATCAAAAATCTAACAATATCTTTCCTTCTTTGGATGCTCAAACTGGCATTCTGAACTGTCAATTAGCTTTAGGTTTATGGAATGATGCACATAACCAAGCAGAGCAAATCTTGAAAAAATTCTCACAGAATATAGTAGTTCTTAGTAAAGCTGCTTATGCAACCTATATGCTTCAAAATTACAGAGCCACAGCAGATTATTATCAAAGAATTATAAATATATCACCTTGGGATATGGAAGCACGTGGTTACTTAGTAAATAATCTATACCTTGCTAAGGATATAGAAAATGCGCGAAAGCATTATCAGATATTAAAAAAGTATGCACCCGATTCTGCAATGGCAAAGGAATATTCTAATATTTTTAAATAGCGGAATGCGTTATCTTTGGCTGATTCTTCTCCTCATCCCTGGTCTGCTATTTTCAGATGATATTATCCCTTTGCAGTTTAATCTTATTACTACTGCCTATAATAATATGCTTACAGGAAACTATGAGCTAGCTGAAAAACAGTATCAACAGGCAGCCATTTTATATCCACAAGAAAGTAGCGCTTGGGAAGGGTTACTTTGGTCTTTAAATGCACAAGGCAAATTTCGCAAAACCCTAAAGACATTTTCTGATGCCAAAACTAAACTGCCCGAACCAGAGAAACTTTATAATTATTATGCCTATGCTCTTTCTATGCAAAACCGTTTTCCCGAAGCCAGGTTTTATTATAAACAAGCTTTGGAAAATATGCCTGTTAACCCGTTGGCAAATGAAGTTTCGTGTGAAGGTTTAGCATACGCTTATCTTGCTTTGGATAATTTTCCTGAAGCACAAACATATTTTTCCCGGGCAGCTTTCATTAGCCACAGGCCTATACCTGCTTTTAAACCCTCTTTTAATAGCACTGTCTATTATAAAGTTCCAGGAAAAAACAAAACTGCCTATGGTCTAATGCAATCTGCACAATATAAATCTGCTAAGTTAAAGCTTAACTATGAATATTTTCAATTGGATAATGCCTATTTCCGAGATCTCTTTAGAGCAGATTTTACTTACCAATTTACTCCCTTGGAAGCAGGAATAAATGGTAGTTATCTTTCCGGAAAAGATGAGCGCGTCTATCCTGCCTGGCAAATAGGAGCAAAATTATGTCCAAAATTGTATCCGGGTAAAATTGCTTTGAATCCGGAGCTTTTTGTTTCTCTCAGTCATTACCCGCGTTTTAATGTTCAGCAGATTAGTTTCCAGCCCCAAGTTTACTGGCGTGATTTTTCTTTTGCCTATGCTTTGCACAGTGTGTTTATGGATAATGAACCATCCTCCACGGATAGTGTTCATTTTGCTCAACAGCTTTCTCTTTCCAAATTTTTGCCAGGCGATTTTAAGCTGGGTTTATATTGTGGTTTTGGAAATGATACTTGGATGATAGATAATTCCGGAGTGATTATCGATACCTTCAATCAAAACGGTTCATATTATGGTATTTCCTTAGGCAAGGAACTTTTCAAGCATTTCTATTTATATAGCTATTATCAAAAGTGGGATAGCGAAGACCTTATCTATTTTTCGCTTGCAGGTATTTATTAATGCGTCGTATCCTTTTTTTCTTGTTGCTAATTGTTTTGCTTTCTTCCTGTAACCTACGGGAAAATTTACTTTTGCCTCCCGAAATCTCTGCAGCGGATTATCAAACGGGAAACACGATCAAGATCTTTTCCGATTATCTAATTAAAGCCGAAAATGACGATTCCTATTTGTTGCTGCATAAAGAATCCATAGCTGAAGAATTGATTCACATGGGTGACGAAATTGTTTTTCGCAAAGTGAAAACATTTGCTCTGCGCGATTCCTTAGGTTTTCAAAATAACGCTGAAGAACAAAGTAATACCTATCAATTTAGTGTTTTACGCTCCGGAACTATCATTTCCCTCATTGCTTCTATCAATATGGCAGAAATATACACTGAAGTAAAACCAAGTTCAGACCCTTTCTATCTGGTTAGTTTCAATTATTATCTGCAAGCCAGTTCCATTAATCCTACCTATTATAGTAAAAAACGAGCTCATTTTCCTGTGTCCGCTACCGGAGAATATGCTCTATTTTCTATTCCTGAAGAAGAAAACCCTACCGTGCAACATAACGGTAGAGATAATTTCTATACTGTGTTAATTAATAAAACTAAAGCTCAGGTAGCTGTTAATTTTCCTGCTGCCTACACATCGATGGCTGGAAATATAACGATTAGTTTGAAGGATAAATTACCTGAATACGATAAATTAACTGCCTACTATCCCAATGCTGCTATTTCTTATCCTGTTGTGGATTTACACACGGAAAATCAATTTGCCAACGGTCTTGCTTTCTTAAGAATCCTAAATGCAGGTAAAGGCTTTTTTGGCAGACAGTGGATATATCTATCCGAAAACTCTGTTTATAGTTGGTCTGAAAATGATCCTACTTCAGGAAATTCTAATTGGTGGATAGATTCAAATGGTTTATATAGTTTCTTAAAAGGCAGCGGCAAATATTTTCTGCTTACTCCCCTAGAAAATCAAAATGAAGTAACTGTCCCCTTGGATGGAAGCATAAATAGCGTTTTTTTACAACAAGTCTGGTTTGATTTACATTCAAATTATTTACCGGATACCCAAATGAAAGTAAATATCGCTCCTGATATTTCTTCAATAGTAACCGATTACTTCCAAAATAATCCCTATTCTTTCAATTCTACTGTGCAGGCATTTGTTATCAATTTTTATCAGGGTTCTGAACTTATAACCGCCCTTCCCGAAAATAACTGGATCGAATTTGGCTTTTTCACTAATTTACCTGAAAATTCCCATAATCGCTTATTTAGCATTTACCGAGATAAGCTTCAAGATATAATCACATATAAAAGCTCAGGATCAAGCTATGATGCCAATCATTATAGCCAAGTTAATTCTTATATTTATTCTGGCATAACATCTTCTGCAGCATATCTTTATGGCTGTTTACAAACAGCTCCATATCAGCTAAAAGTTCCTTATTACAAAAAAAGACAATACCTGCAAACTGAAAACACTATAATTAGTTGGTGGAATACGCGTAAATTTGATTACGATTATCTTGTTCTAAATATGAAACCTACTATTCCTAATCATCCTTGGCTGAAAGGAGAACCGTTTCATATTAGTTCTGCGAGCGCATTGGCCGATTTTTGTTTCTATACAAATAATGAGAAGCAAAGCTCTTTGCCTGCAGGTTTTTATCTTGCTATGCCTGTTTTAAGTCCACAGGAAAACTATCTTCTATTGTCCACTTTCCCCTATTCGCGCTTAAAAAATTATATACAGGGAACAGCAGATTGCTCTATCCAAAATGGCTGGTTGACGATCTATCCCGAATTCCCAGGGATAATTATAAATAGCAAAATAAACTATACCAATCCGTTACAACTGAGAACTTATTCCACGATGAACTTTCTCTGGAATGATCTCATTTTTTATACTTATGGAAATGCCTCTCAAACAGCAAACACAATCTTTAGCATATATAAAACTAGTGCACTGGCAGATCCCTATAGCATTCTTGCCAACCAATATAACCTCAGTTATACTTCTGCTGTATACACAATTAGTTCAGATTCCGAAGATAATTTTGCTCTTTTCCAGCCAGTGTTATTTTTCCCACGCACCACTAAAGGACAGAATCTGCTTTTATACGAAAAAAGAGAACCCTATTATCGATTATATCCATATACAGAAAGCTCAGCCTTTGATCCTTGGCATTTTTATATTGATAATGGCTTTAATGGCATCGCTTTAGCTAATAGCGGTTCTTATGCCTCATTTGTAGATAACAATCCTCATAATAGTGTAAACATATCTGTCGATAACTCTTCCCAAGATAAAGTTGTTTCTCTTTATCAAGCACAGTTTGTGCTGCCTAAATTCTTTATTAATAAGGGCGTACCTGTTGGTTCAATTCTCAATATGAGCAAATTGAATAATGTTCCTGGAGTCTCTAACCTCTTGTCTGCTTACCAGGTTAATATTTCAAATTCTTCTGGTGTGACAATTAATCCTGATTTTTATAATATTATCGGAGCTACACAAGAACCTTATGTATATCTCCCTATTTCTGATGTTACTCTCTTAAATTCGGCACATCTTTTTTATCGCAATCAACTGGGAAATGAATCAGAACTAAACAGAGTGGATAGTTTCAGCGAAAATTATGCAAATGAATATATAGTTGTAGGTAACTGCTTTATTTGTACTGTTCCCAATCCGGGGATATTTTATATCACCAGTTTTTGAAACAAGGATTTTAGGATTAGATTTAAGAAACAAGGATTTTAGGAATAGATTTAAGAAACAAGGATTTTAGAAGAGTATTTAGCCACCGAGGCCACCGAGGCCACCGAAGTCACCGAAAATAGTTTACGCAGATTTAGTTTTCGAAATAAGGATTTTAGGATTAGATTATCGAAACGAGGATTTAAGGATTTTAGGATTTAGAGGATTTAGTTTTAGAAACAAGGATTTAAGGATTTTAGGATTAA
>DJGX01000023.1:21564-56933 GCA_002432865.1 Cloacimonetes bacterium UBA5835 | reverse complement strand
AATAGTTAACATTGATTACACAGATTTAAGAGATAAAAAAAAGATGACAAATAGGTAGTCGGAGAATGCCGTTCCTCCGCTAGAAAGTACTCTCTCACAGATTACGCAATATAATAGGTTTAGGAGGACAGAATTATCAGGATTTAAGGATTAAGAGGATTTATTTATAAGCCACCGAAAACACCGATAATAGTTCTTACGGATTCTATTTTTCTTTATACCGAGAGCATCGCAACTACCAGTAACACAGAGAATTATATATAGGTAACAAGTCAGAAGCCGTCATCGCTCTAATTTATTATGCCTTGTTCTCACACTTATTTAGTAATGAAGGCTCATAACTTAGTTCATTGCCATTCTCAATGCACTAATTTCAAAATCCAATTGATCCAGCTATCTGCGTTCTATCTTTTATTTTTTAGTGATTAGAGGTCCGGGATGTTTCAAATTCTCCATTTCTTGCAGAATTGTTTGTTGCTGACTTTTGAATCTGGCCATCTGTGTTTCATTCAATTTTTCTGTTCCCACCATTTTCAAGTTTGTCGGATTGATATACTTCTTCCCTTTAATTAGCCCAAAATGTAGATGTGCGCCAGTTGAACGTCCTGTAGAACCAACTCTACCAATAATTTGTCCTTTTTTAACATTTTGTCCTTTATGAACATTGATAGAAGAGAGATGCGCATATTGAGTTGAAAGTCCACTGGGGTGGTTAATCCTGATTTCATTTCCCCAACCGCCATTATAACTTGCAGTTGTCACTTTTCCACCTGCTACAGCATATACAGGAGTTCCATAATGAGCTCGATAATCAACTCCTTGATGATTAGCCCAACTTCCATGAAACGGATCAAGACGTTTACCAAAAGAAGAAACTACATGAATTACAGAAAGGGGAAAACCGACACCATTGCTGTGACAGCTTTTACCTTCTATAGTGTAAAGACCATTGAGCACAGAATTTTCTTCTGCATCTTCATAACGGAAGAGTTCACAAGTGCCAGTTCTTTCTCCTGTATATTGAACATAGAAGATCTTTCTACCGGGTAGAGTTTTCCCTTCAAAAATGCGTTCTTCTACAAAAACAAGAAACTGGTCGCCATTGCGAGCATCGCGGGAAAAATTTATTTCTGTTTCCAAGCCATTATTGATAGCTTGTTTATCCTGAGGAGCAAAGCCCATTGTTAGCAGAGTGGCATCCAAAGTTTCCTGAATAGTTCCTTCAATAATCCGTTTAGCTTTTTTAACAGGTAGGGCCTCAAGATGGTAGATAAGAGAATCGCCACTAACAGTAAAATGATGACGAGTAGTTGGTTCCTGTACAAACATTAATTTCTTTATATGCTGTTTATCTTCCGATAGTAATACTTTTAGCGTATCCCCCGGTTGAATAGTCGTTACATCAATATAATCACCAAAGTTATAAGCCAGTAAACCAATTTCTTGAGGAGGAACATTCTGATTTGCTAAAACGGAAAATATACTGCCTCCGGGAGGAATTATTTCTATTATCCAAGGTTCAGTTGGTTTAGAGATATCAAGTTTAAGTTCAGGAAGGGGTTCAGAATTGATTCCGAGTATACTGAGCAAGCAAAAAGATGCAAGCAAAAAAAGGACAAGAGAAAAAAGTATATCCTTTCCCCAATTCATATATTAACTCCTTGTGATTCTTTATTTTCCGGATGATTATTGGAAAGAGAAATCTTTTCGGTGTAAGGATGATAGTGTATATGAACCTGCCTTAATCCACTGCTGAATTTATCCAGCAAGCGTTTTTCCACTTTATCAGATATATTATTGCCATCATCTACACTTATCGCTCCATCTACCGTAATAGTCATATTAACAGTATAATAAGGACCAAAACGATGGATACCAAGTTCTTCAATACTACGAACTCCTTCCACAGCTAATGCTTCAGTTCGTATTTCACGGCTAAAATCTTCGTCTGGAAGATAATCCATAAGCTCCCTGGATGATTCCATAATAATTTCAATTCCTGTTTTAATAATATATATTGCTACAATTGCTCCGGCAGCTGGATCCATCCAATAATAACCAAGCCGACCTAATAAGACGCCAACAATTACAGCTATGGACGCCATTATGTCATTCAGATGATCATTTGCCAAGGCTTTAAGAGTTGGGTTATTAGTTTTAAGCATATTTTTACGAGTATAGGTATATAGGAAAATTTTCAGGCAAAAGGTAAAGATCGCAATAACTAATGCCCAAGATGAAGCAGAATGTCCAGTTTCTATTTTGGAAAGGATGTCATAGACCTTATTAATGGATTCCCAAAAAATGGCAATTCCGGTGGTAAGGATAAAAGCACCAACTACAATAGCAGAAATGGATTCCAACTGACGATGGCCATAAGGATGTTCTACATCAGCAGGTTTTTGAGCCTGTTTCATAAATATCTTAACTGCAATGTAATAAACAACATCGGAGGTGGAATTTATTCCATCTGCTAAAAGAGCAGCACTATGGCCAAAAATACCTACACAAGTTTTGATAATCGATAATAATATATTGGAGAATAAACCCAAATTAACAGTTACCCGAGTTATTGAATCACGATCAGCCATTTATATCTCCATCACATCCAATAAGGGATAGTTATTAAAGACGCTCCGTAAATTATGATGAAATTCATCAGCATCTATTTCGTTACTGCCAACTCCATGTGAATTGAGAGCTATTGCTTTCAGCTTAAAAGGAATAAGAGAAAGCGGTTTATGATCTTCTAAAAACACTTCAAGTTCTATGTTGCTAAGCTTGATACATTCTGGATGACGAAAAACAAGTTGAATACCTTTCAGATGCTTACCCAATCTATTATTCACACTACTTGTATAGGCACCTGGAATATAAAGGTGAGTGGGATTGTTTATTTCGTTTATAAATTCCAGCAGTTTAGTTTCGTTGGCAATTAGCGATACTAAAGCTGTCGTTTTCCATCTATTCTGGCTTTTTATCAGGATCTTATTCTGCTCAGTAAGCTTTTTTAAAGTAGAACTATGGTAAGTTCCTATTTGGGATAAAGTTATTAAGCGTTGCAATTCATCAATAATTGCCTGTTGAGAACCAAAACTGGCTCCTGCGGCTAAGATTATACCATCAATAGCTTCACTTAAAACAATAGATTTACGGTCCAGCGAACCATCTATCAAAACTTTCGCAGCACCTAATTTTTTGAATAGTTCAGCACAGGCAATCTGTCCATTTACATTAGCAGGACCTGTAATTTCGGTTTCGAGATCAATTTCGCTTTTGGCTATCCATAGTTCCCTGCCTCCGCTTTGCCATTTTGTTTTAGCCAAAATACTAATGCCAGAGCCCTGTTGAACAAGGGTTTTTGCATCAGCACAAAAAAGACAACCAGCAGGTAATTTCACTTTCGGCTTGGGAGTTTTGTAAAGTGTATCTTCCGTCTCCCCATCGCGTCCTGTACTTAAAATTCCCCATTTATGGGGATAGTTTTCCACAATGTAATTCAAGACAGTGGTTTTTCCAGCATTTTTGCAGATTCCCACAATCGCTATATTAATACAACGCTTAGCGGAAATCCAGGAAAACTCCAAAAAAGCTCCTATTGATGGTTACGACGCTGATGACGCTTTGTCCCTGCAGGTCCGATCGCTACTTTTTTACCCCGCATTAAAGACATAATTCCTTCGGTAGATTTATATTCATCAGCGCAAAGTTCACGATATTTACTTTCATCTTGTATAGCGAATTCGGGTTCTGTGTATGAAGTAATAAAACCTTCATAGTTCCGCAAAATAACTCTTCCAGGCATCTGAGAGATTACATAATTGGGCATAACAGGAATCTTTCCTCCGCCTCCAGGAGCATCTACAACATAAGTTGGAATGCATAATCCGGAAGTATGGCCACGCAAACTTTCTATTATTTCAATACCTTTGGATATGGGAGTTCGAAAATGACTGATCCCTTCAGAAAGATCACATTGATAAATATAATAGGGACGAACTCTGTTTTTAACCAGTTTATGCACCAGTGCTTTCATTACATCCACATTATCATTTATCCCTTTTAGTAAAACGGATTGATTACCCATCGGAATCCCTGTTTCAGCAATTTTGGCAAGTGCTTTACAGGAGTCCTCACTAAGCTCATTAGGATGATTAAAATGCGTATTCAGCCACACAAATTTATACTTTTTAAGGATCGTTAAAAGTGAATCAGTAAAGCGTTGCGGTAAAACCACCGGAGTTCTTGTTCCCAAACGCACAATTTCAATATGCTCAATTTTACTCAGTTTATTTAATATATCATCTAAACGCTCATCACTTAAAGTGAGAGGATCGCCTCCACTTAAAATAACATCGCGCACTTCCTTATGCTCTTTTATATAGTCCAATGCCTTATCCACATTTTCTTTGGGCATTGGGGCATCATATTCACCTGCTTTTCTCCGGCGGGTACAATGTCTACAATACATAGCACATTGATCTGTAAGCAAAAGCAAAACCCGATCTGGATAGCGATGAGTCATTCCAGGAACCGGAGCATCAGCATCTTCACTTAAAGGATCTGCCATATCAGAAGATGAAATATGGCTTTCCGCAATCCGCGGAATTGCCTGTAAACGAATTGGATCATAAGGATTGCTCTGGTCAATCAAAGAAAGATAATGAGGAGTGATAGCCATCCGAAAAGAAAATGCTTTATCTTTGAAAACGGCTTCTTCCTCGGGTTGAAGTTCAATATATTTAGCTAATTGTTCATAAGATGTTATCCGATTTTTTATCTGCCAATGCCAGTCATTCCATTCATCTGGAGTGGCAGTGTTTTTAAGATCAATTATCTTGCTCATTTTGTCCTCTTTTCTTATTCCGCATAGCGTTCTTTAAAAATCTTCATTAAAACAGGATTACGCCTTAGTAAATCCAATGCAATCTCAGAATGATGTTTAGCATAACCATTGCCAATCATCATATCTACATCAGCACCAATACCTTCCGCACCTAAAGCTGCTTTGGTAAAAGAAGTAGCCATAGAGAAAAAATAGACCAAACCACGTTCTCTGGCTGCCATAATACTTGGCAATTCAGTATCTTCCGTATTCACTACATTGATAACTACATCTGCCATTTTACCATTAGTTAAACGCGAGACCTCTTTTTGAATAGTGATGGCATCCGTAGCGCTGGCTAGAATAACTTCGTCACAACCAGTTGTCTTACAAGTAGGTATATAACTTTCTTTACGCACAACCCCAATAACTTTTCCGCAAATTCCTGCCCGCTCTTTAGCCACGGCATTGCATAAAATTCCGCTTTTCCCATTAGCACCAATAATTACAACTGTATCTCCCGGCTTTACTAAACGCTCAACTTGAGCTGGAGCGCCTGCAACATCCAAAACGGAAAGTGCCAAATTTTCATCCAAATCATCTGGTAGCTTGGCATAAATACCACTGCTGAAAAGAATTGCCTGACCTTCAATTTCCATTTGATCCTTATCCAGCAGAACTTTTTTCACTTTGTTTATTTTGAGAGGAGTTAGCGAAAGCGAAACCAGAGAGGCAATTTTATCTCCAACTTTCACTTCTTCTTTCATTTCAAACTTATCCCCAATGGCAGCAACTCTGCCAATTAGCATTCCGCCAGAACCGGTATCTTCGTTTTTGTGTTTACCAGTTCTATTAAGAAGGTCAATAGCATGTTCCGCAAATGCCTTTTCCAAATCTGTAAAACCCTTAGCAATGAGCTTATTTTTAATCTGATGAAAAGAAGCAGAATCAATATTTAAACGAATCACATCAATCAGCATTTCGTTGTCCCAAATTTCGCTCATATCGTTATTTAAAACCTTTGCGGGTTGCGGTAAAACATCTTTGGGTTCAATTACCCTATGCGTTCCATATCTACATCCATTACTTTTCATTTTCTTCTCCTCTTTGAATGTCTATCTTATTATTTATATTTATGTTAACTATGAATTTCCACTTTTTTATATTTGCCCTTGCTGTCAATCCTTTTGTATAGATCAACTTCTGGCAAGTCCCATAATCTCTTGCAACTATCAACGCAAACTTGATAACCAATCTGAATATCCAGTCCGAAAAGAACATTCCATAGAAAGTATTTACAGAAAAGGATTGATTGGCGGCTTACCCAATCTGGGAACGACTCTCTTGGAGGATGAAAATGAAACGAAGGGCAAATAGACCAAAGAAATCATTCAAAAATACCATATTATGTTTCTGTGAAGGCGAAACTGAAAAAGAATATTTAACCTGTTTAAAAAAAATAGAATAAAAAATGAAGATTATTCCTACACTCAAATGCACCAATTAATCCAAATTTGGGATGAACTCCACTAAAGTAAACGCTACTATCAATTCCAAGGAGTCATTTAATTCTACTTCTTTACTTGACAGATAAAGCAAGAAAATTAAAAAGAAATTTTGCTGGTTATGAAATTGAACCTGCATATATTGAGTTATGTAACAGACGCATTAATGCTTATCTGGATCAGTTAATAATTGATTTCGAATAAAATATGATGAGAAAAGATTGTAACTCATCTATCTGATTTTAGATTAAGCCCATCATAATCCTCTTGTTTACTTTTCCACCTTTTTTTTGTTCTCACTTTGTACTTGACAGAATTTATCGATTAAAAAATGAATACAAAGTAGGAGAATATTTATGATTGAAGTGTTAATAGACAAATGTGTCGGTTGCGGTGCTTGTTTACTTGCCTGTGCATACGATGCCATAAAAATTGAAGACAAAATTGCTGTTATAAACCCGGACAAATGTATTTTATGCGGTGCCTGTGTTTCTACCTGTCCTTTTGAAGCAATTTTATTACGTAAAGCAAAATCCGAAGCAATTGATAAAAGGGAATACAACGGAGTTTGGGTTTTTGCTGAACAGCGTGATGGAGTAATAGCTCCTGTTGTTTTTGAACTTTTAGGAAAGGGTCGCGAACTTGCCGATGAACTTAGTGCTGAGCTTTCAGCTGTTCTTTTAGGACATCAGATAGAATCGTTATCATCCGAATTAATTGCTTTTGGAGCAGATCAAGTTATTATTGTTGATGATCCTGCTTTAAAGCATTTTCGTGATGAGTTTTATGCTAAAGCTTTTACGGAGCTTGCTCTTAAATATAAGCCCTCAGTAACTTTAGCTGGTGCAACAGTTATTGGGCGTAGTTTTATTCCCAGAGTATCAATTAATTTACATACTGGTTTAACTGCTGATTGTACAGGCCTTTCCATAGATCCTGATACAGGCGATTTATTACAAACGCGTCCTGCTTTTGGTGGAAATATAATGGCTACTATAAGAACAGCTAATCATCGTCCTCAGATGGCTACTGTCCGTCATAAAGTTATGAATCCAATCCCCAGAGATGATTCTCGCAATGGAATTGTAATTCAAGAACAGGTTAATTTTGATTTGGATGAAGAGCGAACTGTTTGGCTTGGTTTTGAAAAAGAGAAGACCAATTTAATCAATATCACTGAAGCCAATATTATTGTTTCCGGAGGGCGGGGATTGAAAGAATCCAAGAATTTTGCCTTAATTGAAGAGCTGGCAAATGCTTTAGGTGGAGCAGTTGGAGCTTCCAGAGCTGCTGTAGATTCAGAATGGATAGCATATTCCCATCAAGTTGGCCAGACAGGAAAAACTGTTAAACCCTTGATATATATCGCTGTTGGAATTAGTGGAGCAATACAGCACCTTGCCGGAATGTCCAGTTCTGATTATATTATTGCTATCAACAAAGATCCTGATGCACCTATATTCAAAGTAGCAGATTTAGGTATAGTTGGAGATCTTTTTGAAATAGTTCCCAAACTAACTAAAAGGATAAAAGAACAAAGAGTATGACTATCAGGCCTTCGATCAGTGTTATAAATCCTGATCGAGTGGAACAGGGAGTTGATTTACATCTTTGGGGAACTCCTTTTCAGGAGTTAGAATTGCATCAGGATTTTCCTGATGCGATTGCTTATATTCCTCTTATCAATTCTCATGACCATTTGATCGGTAACTGGGTTCCAAGAGCAGGAGATCATCGTCCCTATCAAAATTCTCATATTTGGGTGGAAGATATGAAAGATTCTTTTGCTTTTCGAGAACGCGATCTTTTCTGGAATAATGATGGAAACTTTCATTTGGAAGAACCCAATGCTCTTCTTTTAGCACAACTGGGTGCGTACAAAAATTTATTTTGTGGTTGCAGTGTTGTTCAAGATCATTCTCCGCTTCAAGTTGACGCCTATTACAAAGCGATGCCAATAATAGTTACCAAAAATTTCAGACAGTGTCATTCTATAACTCTTGGTAATTGGTGGGGCGGAGAAAACCCTCAAAAAGAAATGCAGCTTACCCAAGGTAAAATGCCTTTTATTGTTCATTTAGCAGAAGGAATTGATGAAGTAAGCAAGTTAGAATTTGCGGAAGTAAGAAAGCTTGGTCTGCTGAAAGAAAATTCGCTATTTATTCATTGTATTGCTTTACAGGAAGATGAAATAGCTGATATTGCCAAAGCTGGAGCTTCAATATGTTGGTGTCCTTCCTCCAATTTTTATTTAATTGGTGATACTTTAAAAATTGAAGCTGCTCTTGCCAATAAGGTAAATGTATGTATCGGAACAGATTCCACTATGTCTGGAGGAATAAATCTGATAGCAGAGTTTTTAACGATTAGAGAACATTTTCCTTTTATACCTGTAAAAGAGATTTATCGGATGGCAACGGAAAATGCAGCTAAAGCTTTATACCTGGGAAAAGACTATGCTTCTATTAATCCCGATAAATGCAATAATTTATTGTTGGTGGATAAGATTGACCGCGATCCTTTTGATAATTTATACACAATGGAAGCTTCTACTATTCAGCTTTTATTGGTAGATGGTATTCCTCGTTTTGGGGATAGTGAATGGATGGAACTTCTAAATTTGGATGAAGATAAATATACTACTTTCCGAACCGGCAATAAAGAAAAATTCGTGATAGATGATCCGATAGACCTGAATGAGCAAATTGATGAAGTTTTGGGATATCATAAAGATTTTCCCTATTTACCTTTTTAGGGAGTTCTTACTTTTGTTCGATCCCGGAAATTACTAAATGTTTGTTCATTTCCGTTCTACCATATCTGGGAAATAAGGGTTGTCTTTATTTTTGAATAACCATCGAGATTTGGTTGTTCTCATTTTATCATATTTCTGCTGACATATAATAAGGATAAACAAATGGAAAAACATTTGAATGTAACGGATATTTTCTATTCTTTACAGGGAGAATCAACTTACAGTGGTTATCCCTGTATTTTTATCCGCTTATCGGAGTGCAATTTACGGTGTTCTTACTGTGATACTCAATATGCCTTTGGCAAAGGTAAATCGAGGGCTATCAGTTCCATACTTGAGCAGATAAAAAAATACCCTTGTTCGCTGACTGAAATAACTGGAGGAGAACCACTTTTTCAGGAAGATATAGATGCATTATTTGAAGCTTTACATAATGCCAAGTATGATATTTTGCTGGAAACCAATGGTTCAATTTCTATTAACAATGTTCCGGATTATGTTATTAAAATTGTTGATGTTAAAACCCCTGGCAGCGGGATGGAAAATAGTTTCTTATTAGCAAACCTACAATTTTTGAACACACAGGATGAACTAAAATTTGTAATAACTGATAAAGTGGATTATAAGTTTGCTTTATCCTTTATAAAGCAGCATAATCCTTCCGTGAAGACAATTCATTTTTCCCCAGTTACAGAAGTTCTAAACGCTTCAGAGCTTTCAAAATGGATGCTGGAGGATGGAGTGAAAGCGAAATTAACTTTACAATTACATAAAATTATAGGGTTAGAATAAGACATAATTTTGCCGTTTTTCTACTTACTTCCTGGTTAGTAGCTATCGTGGTATTGTGGTGCTGCTGCTGGGCAAAATCCCCAGAAGCTCTATTTTATCTCCACCGTATGTAACTAAGGGGGAAGAAGGTTTTACTGCTTTGTTTTGGTTGATTCCCCGATTTTACGAATAATTATAGTTCAATAAGCATACAAGGGGATAATAGGGCTATACTTAGTAGCTGCAGCAAGAGTATCTAACAAAACAAGTTATAGATGAAGCCTTTCTTTATCAGCCACCGCTGATTAAGTGAATAACTTTTAAATCGGCATTTTGAGGAATGGAAGTGGTTTGCCAGTTTTCCCTTTTAACAAGTTCTCCATTTAATTTAATAACTAACATTTTGAAGGTATAATTCATCATTTTGAGGGCATCGGATATAACTAATCCTTCTTTCCAGGGTAATTTCTGTCCATTTACATAAAAAACGGATTCGTTGCACATAATTTAGTATCCTTTAGAGGAGGCAAGCAGTTCCAAAGCCAAATTCGCTTGTACATTAGCTATGAGGGCAACACGGGTAGCTATTGGGCTAATTCCTTCTGTTAGTTCACTTTCCAAATCTCCCACTATATGCAAAAAGCCATAATGTTCGGTATGGATAGTTTCGTTTTTGCCATAGCCAGCAATTCCTGAAGCAGCAATAATATGTTTATTCGGAAAAGATGAAGTCCAGCAAGAAATTAGCATTTCTTTTTGTTCTGCCTCATCAAATGCTTCTAAAAGCAGATCTGCTTCATCGAAAATACTATCAAAATTCTCTGGTGTTATTAATACAGAATGCAAAATAAGCTCAATAAATGGATTAAATGAGTGGATATATTCTGCTATGGCATCCACTTTCAGTTTGCCTATCTGGGAGATGTTATATTGTTGGCGGTTAAGATTTTCCAGCGTAACAATGTCATAATCGGCAAGAATTAATTTCCCGATTCCCGCTCTGGCTAAAGAAACAGCTATATTAGAACCCAAACCTCCCAATCCAGCAATTCCAACAGTTGCTTTTTGCCAGATAGGAAAAGCATAGGGATCACGCTTACTGAAATATTCCTCACGAGAAATCAACGCGTTATCTCCAATTTTATATCTCCTTGGGGTTCAATATCCTTAAGATTATTCACAAAAGCAACTACGATATCCTCCAAAAGCTTTTGCACAAAAGGAACAATCACTATTTCCTTCTCCCCCACCCAAAGTTTTAGTTTGGCTTTATTATCCAAAACACAATCGCTTCGTTTTGCTCTACCCTGAACAATATCTCCTGCCATAGAGTAACAATCTTTCCCGCAGGCAGAACAGCATTCTGGTTCCGCTAAAGGTAAGATATCGAAGCAGTTATCTAAAACGGTAGCAAGCATCTTCGGTAAATCTTCCGGCAAACAAAAGACAGGCAAATCTTTATAACTATCTATCTTAGAAGATATTATACCAGATACACCAATACAGGTATCATCAACCAATTCATTTAGCTGCTCGGTATTTTCCGCACACACGATTTTGGGAACGGGTGCATTTTTGAGTCCTTCGATAATAAGATAATCGGATTTCAGGTATGAGACCATATCTTTCAAATCTAACGATTTTGGGAATAGCAAGGCACTGTCATATAACCCTTTAGCAAATACAGCTTGACTTCCTGCCTGTGTATGGAGATATGTATTTTTACCTTCAGTATCACAACGAAATGCTTCACTATGTATATCTTTAATAGAGCTGACATTATAGCCCTGTTTTGTCAATTCCTTTATTAAGGTTGTTGCCACAGTTGTTTTTCCGGTGCGGTGATAACCGATAATAGCTAATGCTTTCATTATTATACCTTTATTAATAGTAATTGACAAAAAGCACTGATACCTTCTCCTTTTCCGCTGAGGCCAAGACCTTCTTCCGTAGTAGCTTTCACAGATATTTGTTCCAGATCACAATTTAAATCACAGGCGATATTTTTTCGCATATCATATATAAACGGTTTTAATTTGGGTTCCTGACAGCAAATAGTGGCATCCAGATTATTGATTTTCCAGCCCTTTCCTGATATTAAGATGTATGTTTTACGAAGCAGTAAACGGGAATCTATATCTTTGTAAGCTAAATCGTTATCAGGAAAATGTGTTCCAATATCACCCAAAGCCAAGGCACCTAAAAGAGCATCAATTATGCTATGCAGTAAAACATCGGCATCTGAATAGCCCATAAGCCCTTTGGAATGAGGAATTTTCACCCCTCCCAAAATAAGTTCCCTATCTTTCACAAGGCGATGAACATCATAGCCAAAACCGCTACGAATCATAAATCAATCCACAGTTATACTTTTTGAAACATTTTTAGGTACATCAGGATGAACACCATGGTCACGCACTTCCAGTTTATCCAATCTTTTCATTTTACGAATGCTAAGTTTTAGAGCTAAAAGTTGTAAAACTGCAGAAGCGGAAAAACAGGTCATCATCGTGGAACCTGTTTTTGGTAACATAATATAAGACCAGGCATAATAGCTATTTTCGCTGGGACGAGAAGCAACATTTTTCATTAACTGTTCATTTTCTTCCGCTATCACAAATGTATTAGCTCCCCTTATTTTATGGGTATTTATTTGCGATATTGTAAGATTTACATCGCGTTCATTGGGTCCGGTTACATAAATTAAAGGATAATTCCGATAAAGAGGTTCAAAGAAATCTTTATCTTTCACAATCTTATTGAAAACATTAGTGCCGCGCAGAGATAGATTGAAGGGTTGGTTATGCGTGAATATATACTCTGCCAATGCCTTATAGATATCCTTTATCTCCTTATGAGGAATGGCTTCTTGTTCACATAGAGATTCTACTGCATCTATATTTTCACTAAAATAATGCAGCAACGAACGTAAATGCTTAACCCCAAAAACGGTATTCTTACCTAAGATAGTATTAGGACCGTGCTTAAATTCTGATGCTTCTCTTCCTTCTGCATGAGTTAAAACTGTTTCTCTTATTTTTAAAGCACCTTCCATAGCCACACCACTTATTTTTGTAGCTAAAATGTGAATAGAAGGTTCCATATATAATTTCCCGGCCATAATATCTAATTCGCCGCTTACATTTTCCAAGGTTTCTTTTATTAGCGAAGGAATTTTAGATAGAGAATGAAAATATCCATCCAGTTCCTGTTGATGCTTTTCCCTTTGTTCTGTGCTAAAATGTGTATCAATTTCATTTAGTTTCATTTGAGCTGTGCGAATAGCAAGATAATAGAAAAGGGTGATTTGATTCATAAAGCTTTTTGTGGCCGGAACAGCAATTTCTGGTCCACACAAAATAGGTATGGCCACATCACTTTTTTCCTGACCCAAAGTAGAATTCATATTATTCACTAAAACCACTTTCCGCACATTCAAATTCTTGGCGTCTATATCATTAAAGATATCAATAAGATCTTTTGTTTCACCCGATTGAGAAACACCAATAATAAGATCGTTATCTTTTATGCAGTTAGAATATTCTCCTCTGAAATCACCTGGTAAAATGGGGATAATTTCCATTCCTGCAATGGTATTGAAAAACAAAGCAGCAATTTTAGTAGCATGAAAACTTGTTCCACAGGCAATAGAATAGGCATTGCGACTATTTAAAATAGTGTTTTTGGCAAGTAGCAAAAAGTCCTCTATGCTATCATTAAAATCTTTCACATTCATCTCTTCAGCAATGGAATCCATTGTTTTTGCCAGAGAGATTTTTTTAAGGTCATATCCGTTGTTTGCCATTTCCAGAAATAGATTTTTCTCGCTGGAGAAGAAGTACTTTTTATCAAAATCCTCTTTTACGGCAACATCGAAAAATTCCTTATAAGTGCTGCGAACCTGATTAAAGAAATTGCTAAAAGTCTCGGAATTAAGTAAATCATAAAATACTTTTTGCCGTTCTTCGGGTAAATGTGCATCTAAAAATTGTTTAACCTGCTCCTGTAAAAAATCTCGCACACCTTCCTTATCCATTAAAGCTAACATTCTTTTTCCTGTATTGGAGCCACCTTGAAAAAGCTTGATCAGCTTGCCAGTAGTTTCACTTTGAGCATAAATTTCCTGCTCCATAAAATATTCATATTCTGGAAGTAGCTCAACATCTTCGGCTCGCAATTTGGAATATACAGGTTTGGTAGGAATTTGATCGCCTGTTTTCCAAATTTCATTCGGTTGGTTAAGCCGTTTAAATTTTAAATCCTTTTGGGCATATACCTGATAATTTTCTGCAGTATATTCAATAAATTCCCCTTCGCGAAGATTTACCAATTGCTTAGTAAAACGAAGTACAGCAGTAAGATCTGAAGATGCTAATGAAAATGGCATCCCTTCTATAGTGCCTATGCCAAAATATAAACTACTACCAGCTTTAATTGCCCAACTGGTTTCTGTATCTGGATCTACAATTACTGCAGCATAACTTCCTACTAACTTATTTGCAGCTTGAATAATTGCTTGCCTCATACAATTTTTACGCTCTTCCGGGGCTTTTGGATTTCCAGTTTTATCCATTTCGATATCGAAATAATGTTCAATTATATGAACTAACATCTCTCCATCATTATCACTTTGTACAAAATGACCTTGATTAAGCAAGAATGACTTTAATTCTCCCGTATTAGTGATATTGCCATTATGTGCACCATAAATATGAAGCTTGCAATTAACTTCGTGAGGCTGAGCATTAATCTTATCTACAAAACCGAATGTCGCCCAACGTACTTGCCCACAGAATATTTTTCCACTCTGTTTTTCGATTCCTAAGGTCTTAACTAAAGTGCTGGGAGCCCCTACATCCTTTAAAAGGGTTATTTCTGTCGTGTCTCCCTGAAATGCTGCCCCTGTGCTATCATAACCTCTATATTCTAATGATTTTAAAAGCTTGGAAGCGTAAACCCCCATATTCAATGAAACCTTGGGTAGTGCTAAACCTAAAACACCACAACCAAAACCAAAAACAGGAATCGGAATACGCAATTCCCATTTCCTAATAATAGATAATAATCGCTTTAGCAAAGAATGCAAAAAAAACCACATCGTTATGTCCTCTATATTTTATTTTTCTCTATTAGCTGCTTAGCAAAAAAAAGATCTGCTTCATCAGTAATTTTGATATTAAAATCGTCACTCCAAAGAACACGAATTCTCTCTCCCAAATTTTGAATCAGAGAAGCATCATCAGTAGAATAAAAATTATTCCTATATGCCGCAATATATGCTTCCATAATAAGTGCATACTCAAAAACTTGAGGAGTGAATACATTTACTAACTGGTTCCGATTAATAGTTCTAACTGCATAATTATCTTCTATTTGCATAACTGTATGTTTTAGCTTGCTTGCTGGAACAACTGCTTTATCAACAGTTACTGCAGCAAAAAGAAGTTCGATCAATTCCAAAGTAACAAAAGGCCTAACTCCATCATGTATAGCAACATATTCAGTTCCTTCAGGGCAAGCCTTAAGAGCCGAAAAAACAGAATCTTGACGTTCTGCTCCTCCTGGGATGATTTTATAGGGCTTGGTAAATCCTTCAAACCATTGTTCAATAAGGGCTTCCGTTTTGGTAATATCTTCTTCAGGAACAGTAACTATTATATTATCAATCAATTCCGAAGCCATAAAGGGTTCCATACTTCTTATCAAAATAGGAATTCCTACCAGCTCTCGAAATTGCTTTTTACTGCTACCCGGGAGGCGTTTACCACTTCCAGCCGCAGTTATAATTGCGGTTGTATTTTTCAGGAAGTCCATATATAAAAAACACCTCTACTTTCTCTTTTAACGGTAATTTTTTTCTCCAAACACAATTGCCGCAGCACTTTACTTATTTCGTTAATATGAATATCTAACATTGCGGAAAGATCTTCGGCAGTGGATGGTCGCCTTATAAGTGTACTATGCAGCATTTCAAGTAGTTCTGTATCCAATTGACTTTCAGTAGTTTTATATTTTACTTTGGCAATAATCTCTACTGGTACAGAGGTCTTTTCTTTAAACTGAGCTTTAATCTGCTTGAGGTTATGTAATGGTATAGGATTAACCCAATCCTCTGCTCCTGGACGATCCAAACAATTTAGCTGTACCAAATTTGGTTTAATTCTATTTATTGCTTTGGCAAGTGCTTCGATTTCTTCTTCTGTATCATTAATTCCTTTAATCAGAAAAACCTCCAGCCAAATAGTACCCTTATATTCGTTTCTGAATTGAACTAAACCCTCTATCAAATCCTGTACTTTTAGTTCGGGACAGGGACGATTGATTTTTTCAAAACCTTCTTGCGTAGCAGAATCAAGCGAAGGCAAAACAATATCACAGGGTAAAATTTCTTGGCGAACTTCCTTATCGTTAAAAAGGACTCCATTGGTTAGAAGTGCTAATTTATAACTTGGATATTTAGCTTTTATATAGTTTACTATTTCTCCGATGGAACTATTTAAAGTTGGTTCTCCAGCTCCTGAAAATGTAATATAATCCAGATGTGGTGCAGTTGCCATAAAATTATCAAGTTCATCTAATATCTCCCTAACTTCGAAATATGATTCACGCTTGGTTACTTGATGTGTAGTTTTCTGCACTTCACAATAAACGCAATTTAAAGGACAGTATTTATATGGGACAAGGTCTATGCCCAAAGAAATACCTAAGCGACGGGACATTACAGGTCCGAAAAGGTGTTTATACTTAATCATCTTAAAATGTGGTTCCAAATTGTAAATGCGGTTCCCAACCGCCATCATTAATGTTATAGGCATAATCAAAGCCAATTAAACCAAAAGGACTGCGAATTCTGATTCCGAGACCAGTACCTTTTTTAAAATTAAGAAAATTGAAATCGCGCATTTTGTTATAACTGTTACCCGCATCAAAAAAGGCCACAGCAATAATTTGATCGCTACCTAAAGGATAACCTAATTCAGTAGAAAAAATTATAGCTCTTGTTCCTCCTCCAGAGGGTCCTATAGAGCTATCTGGAAACCCACGAATTCCATCTGCACCGGTTCCGCCCAAGTAAAATTTCTCATCAGGAGGAGCATCTTTTGATCTACCATAAGCAGTTACATAACCAAAACGCCATTTTGTTCGTAAAATAAGCTTTTCCCAGGTATCCATATACCAGTTCACTTGAGCGATCTGCTTAAAATAATCGAAATCACCACCAAACATTCCACCTGCTATTTCACTAAAAATCACAAATTGACTGCCTTTTGTTGGGAAAAATACATTATCACGAGTATCTCTACTAATAGTTAAACTGGTAGCACTGGTATATCTCCAGCTGAGTTTATTCAATTCTATTAAATTGGCATTGGATGAAGAATCTGCCATAATGGCATCCATATTTGTAATCCTGTATTTCTTGGAATATAGAGAATAGCCAATAACCGCTCGGGTTTTATCAATCCAGGGAACAGTTTGACCAACCCTTAAACCTGCACCTCGAGTAAAAATCTCGTAGTGGAAAGAGCTCCAGGTCTTTTTCGTGTAATAAATATTAGTTCCCAGAAGGATGTCTGTATCCATCAGATTAGGATTAGTAAAGGCAAATTCAAAGGTTTGGGTGTTACCTCCAAATTCCCAAGTTAAATTAGTTGACCAGTTATTGCCAAATAGGTTGTTCTGAGCCACGGAAAGCTGACCTACAAATTTATCTTGTGAATTATAACCGACTCCCCCATTTGCTGTTCCGCTGGCACGATCCATAACATCAAATTGGAGGTCTATATCCCCTTCACTGTTAACAGGCGTATAATCCAACCTAATATCTTGCTCAAAAAAGCCAAGATTATAAATGTTCTGCTGAGTGCGTATTACTTTATTTTGACGGAAATAATCGCCTGGAGAAACTTCCAACTGTCTACGAATAACTTTGTCCTTGGTTCTTCTATTTCCGGTAATATGTATCTGGCGAATTCTGGCACGGTTGTTTTCATTTATCTTTATATTTACAATTAGCTGATCTCCTTCTTTAACATATTCTGGCACAATAGAAGCATAGATAAAACCCTCATCAAAGTATTTGCCATAAATAATGCGCATTTCATTATCAAAGATTTCCTGATCAAAGGGCTCTCCAATTTTCATTGTAAATGCCTCTTTCAGCTCTTCTATGGGGAAAAATTCATTTCCTTCAATGTTGATCCCCCCAAAATTATATTTAGTACCTTCATATATATTGATTACAATTTCAATGGCTTTATCATTTAGTGGTTGAATTTCATAGGGACCGATTACTACATCGATAAAACCATTTTTCTTATAGAATGCAGTTAAGGTTTGTAAATCAGCATCAAATTTTTCTTGCTCTAACCGTCCCGATCGCAAAAAGCTGGAAGTTTTGGTTTTCATTTTTTTCTGCAAGGTTTTTCCGTCAAAATAGTTATTTCCCACAAAGGTGATTTGTTTGATGGATACCCTTTTCCCTTCATCAACCTGAACTTTTAAGCCGATTTTATTTTTTGCTCCATGAGATTCAAAAATCTGGATCTCGGCATTACTAAAGCCCTTGGAGGCATATTCATTTTTCAGTGTGCGTAGTAATTGATTCTTTACTCCTTCGCTCCAATAACTACCTACCCGAACCGATACTAATTCATCAATTCGTTCCTTTTTAATAGTTTTAAATCCTATATATTCGATACTGCTAACAACTGGATTTTCTTGAACCTTTACTAATAAAGTAACTCCCGTTCGATAGGGTTCCGTCTCTATTTGAATATCGGAAAATATACCCATTCGATATAGACTGCGAATCGATTTTGCAACTGCTTCAGAATCAAGAGAATCACCAACTCTAATACTAAGAGCTGAAGTAACCAGTTCCGGATCAATATTTTCTGCTCCGATAACTTTTATTTCGTATATGGTTTCTCCTGCAGCATACAGGTTTTGGGCAAAACAGCCAAGCAGCAGAATTAATATGCTGCATAGTATAAATCTTTGCATTTTTCCTCCACTTAAGAGTTAATAGACAGCTTTGTGAACAGCGCTTTTTAGTAAAGACATTTTTTTATGTTTTTAAAACAAAAGCTGTGGCCTTGACAGGAAAGCTGTTTTTTTAAAGTAGTTTCAGTATGAAGAAATCTATTTGTCTTATTCATAAATTGCTTTATTATGTAAACTGAGGTTGTAATAATGAAATCAGCGAAAAAAATATTGATTATTCTAGGCTTAATTATGTGTTTATCTATGCTCTACGGACAAAAAACTCAGGATTTCAAGCCCGGGAGAAAATGCAGTTTCCCCCAAACATATACAAACACAGAAATAAGCAGAGCCGATTCTGCTCACGGTTTTGATGTGCAAAAATATGAAATCACGCTTTCTATTAACGATGCTTTTCACAATGTATTTGGTAATGTTTTAGCCACGGTGCAAGCTACTGAAAACCTTTCCAGTATAGCTTATGAACTTAAAGGTTTAAATGTAACTAGCGTTAAAGTAAACGGAATTAATACAAACTATACTCATTCTTTGGGGTTGATTACTATTCCTCTTAATGTTATAGCTGGAGAGCAGTTTACGACTCAGATTTTTTATTCCGGAAATCCTGTATTATCCAATGATGCTTATCATATAGGGATGATTTTTAGCTCTAATACAGTCTTTACAATTTCCGATCCAGACGCAGCACGCTATTGGTGGCCTTGTTATGATCACCCTTGGGATAAGGCAATTGTAGATTTACATATTACTATGCGCAGTGATTGGAAAGTTGCTTCTAACGGAATAAGGACAGCAATTGTAGATAATGGAGATGGAACTTCCACAACTCATTGGAGCGGACAAAATCCAATGACTACTTATCTGGTTTGTATTACTGCAGGTCCCTATGTAGAAATAGAACAAACAGTTCCAGAACAGAATAATCTGCCAATCCAAAACTTTGTGATGCAAAATCAATATAACAATGCTCTAATAGACCTCCAAAATCTCCCTCTGATGATTTCCTGGTTTTCTGAACTTTTCGGGGATTATCCTTTTGAAAAGTATGGAAATGCTGTTGTAAGTATGAGTACATACGGAGCTATGGAACATCAAACAATGACAACTCTTGGGAATTATATCATTACAGGAACCGGATACTATGAAACAGTTATTGCTCATGAACTCGTTCATCAATGGTTTGGAAATGCTGTAAGCTTCTTAACTTTCAAAGATGTTTGGCTTTCAGAAGGTTTTGCTACTTATAGTGAATTTCTTTGGATAGATAAAACCTCAGGTTGGCAAAGTGCTTGTGATTATATGCGTAGTAGCATCCAACAATATTATCTGAACTGGGAAATTGCAGAAGGACCTCAAACAATATATAATCCCTCTTTCAATAACTATTTTTCTCCACCTTCTTATGAAAAAGCAGCTAGTGTGTTACATATGTTAAGATTAAAGCTCGGAGATGCCGATTTCTTTGCTCTATTACAGCAATATTATAATACCTATAAAAACAGTAATGCTATTACTGCCGAATTTCAGAATATAGCAGAACAAGTTAGCGGTCAAAACTTGAGCTATTTTTTCAACCAGTGGATTTACGGCTCAGGCATTCCGAACATTCAATATTCTCTTTGGCAAAATGAAATAAGTAACAACCTGGAAATATATGCCAAAACTACTTCTCCTACAGTTACTTCTTTTACGGTAGACATTCCTTTCCGGATCTCTCAAAATGGTATTAGCGATTCCTTGCTGGTAATTGCCGATCCGGATGGTTATGCTAATGATTATAATTATCCAATTATTAGCGATAATATGGAAGTTGAGGCAAATTATAATAATTGGACTTTGTTAAATGACTTAACTGAACAAATTCCTCGATTTACAGAATGCCTGCCTTCCAATGATTGTGTTATGCTCTTCTGGAATTCATTTATTTCTGAAAAGGACTATCAGTATCAGCTTTACCGCAAACTGAGTAGTGAACAAGAATGGACTTTAATATCCACAATGGATAACAACACCTTCAGTTATGCTGATACAACTGTAAGCGGCGGTTTCAACTATGATTATAGATTGCGGGTATTAGATATAAATGGCTATTTCTCTAAATTCACCGATACTATTACTATAACTCCCCAATCATTTAGTTTCGCCAATGAGTTCTTAGTGGTAGATGAAACCAAAGATGGAAATGGCTTTACAATTAATCCTGATGATGAAATGGTTGATAGCTTTTATTCTGCAGCTTTAGGTGGATTTGCTTGCCCGATTGATAATTGGGATTGCGCAACTCAAGGTTTACCTGATCTGGCTACTTTAAGTAACTATAAACTTGTACTTTGGCATGCTGACGATTTCAGCCAAAATCTGCTGCAAGATAATCTATCTGTAATTAGTAGCTATATCGCTGGAGGTGGAAAATTAGTTCTTTCTGGGTGGAAAACAGCTTCTAATTTAACCACTGAATTCTTGGACCGTTTTGCGGGAGGAGTAACTCCTGTTTATGATGCTTCTCCTTGTTTAATTAGTGCTCATTCTGATATATATCATAATTTAACGGTTGATCCCGATAAAACCATTGTTTCCTGGAATTCAATGCTTCCCTACATTTATACTTTCAACAATGCCGCTGAACCAATTTATACTGCCAATATGATAGATGGCAGTAATGGAGCAGGACAATGTATTGCTTTCAAACACGATTTTAACGGCACTTTTGTAATGTTTGGTTTTCCTCTGTATTTTATGCAGTATCCAGAAGTAAGAATTATGTTGCATCAGCTTCTGCCAACCCTTAATCCCGCTTTACCTATTACGGATGAAACAGTGGCTATGCCTGAAGTATCTATATCTGTTATGCCCAATCCTTTTAACCCTTCCACAACCATCTCTTTTTACCTTCCGGTTAGCGGATATATAGAATGTGAACTATATAACCTGAAAGGACAGAAAGTGACAACATTAGCAAAGGAAAAAATGACTGCCGGAAAGCATAGTATCAGTTTTAACGGTTGTGATTCACAAGGACGCAACCTAGCTTCAGGTGTATATTTTCTGCGTTTGCAACATCCTAACGGTGTAATAAATAAAAAAATAACTCTCTTAAAGTAGGTACTCAAATGTTTTATTGTCCAACTCGCATCATCTTTGCCGATGATGCTATTCAAAAGGCAAAAGATAAGATAGCCGTTTTGGGAAAAAAGGCATTATTGGTTAGCGGAGAAAAAAGCGCTAAACAAAGTGGAGCACTATCTGATCTGATAACAGTTTTAAACGAACTGGAAATACACTATGTCCTTTTTGATCGCATTAAAGAAAATCCCACCCTGGATAGCGTGATGGAAGGCAAGCAAATCTTTTTACAAAATAATTGTGATTTTGTAATCGGCATCGGAGGAGGTAGCCCTATTGATGCAGCTAAAGCAATATCTTTGGCTGCCGCGAATTCTTTGAACCGCGATGAGATATATAACATTGCTGCCTTCAAGAATGTATATCCTATTATGGCTATACCACTTACTGCAGGGACAGGATCTGAGGCAACTCAATATAGCGTCCTATCCGATCCCACGCATAAGAAAAAAGCTGGCTTGGGTAGTGATTTAGCTTTTCCCGCGTTGGCTGCTATAGACCCGAAATACACTTTAACTTTAACGCCAAAAGTAACTATGCATACGGCTTTGGATGCTTTAAGTCATCTTTTAGAAGGTCTGTATAGCAATCAGCGTTCACCTCTGGTTTATCCCTTTATTTATAAAGGAATTGCCAGTATAATGAAATGCTTACCAAGGGCATTATCCGAACCAGATAATTTAGCCGCAAGGAAAGAATTGATGCAGTCTGCTCTTTACGGAGGAATAGTTATTGCTCAAGGAAGTACTACTCTTCAACATTCCATTGGTTATCCTTTAACTTCCAATTACAATATTCCACATGGTTTAGCAAACGCTATGGTTATGGAAGATATTATGGAACTATATTATCCTGCCGTTTCTAAAGAACTAAATGACTTGTTCGCATACCTTAATCTTAGTAAAGATGCATTTTATGCCTGGCTAAGAGCTCTGCCCTTTGAACGAAAAATAGAGCTAAGCGATACCTTCATAGAAGAGGCAATTCCACAAGTTATGGGTAGTAGAAATATGGCTCTGAATCCATTACCCGTTTCCGAAGAACATATAAGAATTATTTTTGAACATATTCGAAAAAGTTAAATTATTCTCAGTTAGGTGTCCTTTGTACTTTAATAACTAATGAATATATTAGAACTTTCAAGGCAAATGGGACTTATTACGGCAATTCCTAACATCAAAATTCCGTTGATACCCACATTAACCACTGTAAAATCTACAGGAAGTTTCGTCATTTGGTTGCCAGGGGGACAGTTAGGGTTCCGTTCTGTCTGTAACCAATGACTCCTAACCTGTATATAGAGAACACTTGTATGGCTTGTTATAACTTATTAAATAGTTAGTTATGCGTGATATACCTGTTCGGTTACCCAACGCAATAAATAACTGCCTTCTATTCTTCTATTCGTAAGTTATTCATAAATAAAGATATAGTATCATTATTCAGTTTTGGAACACATCTTGCGATCTATTCTTGACAATTTTACCAAAGTTTTGGAAAAGAGTTATGTGTTCATCTATTGCAAAATGCCATACGCAGAAAAAAATGAATAAATAACATAACTCGAGGAATAAATGGAAGAAAAGGAAATTAAGCTTTTAGAAAAAGCATTATCCGGCAAGCCGACAAAAGATAATTTTTACCAAGGGCTTAAATTAGTAAGTTACTATATCGGTTGCAATCCCCATAAGGCAGAGGAATCTACCCAAATATTATTGCAAATGGCTAATCTTATGGGAACCGCTGAAGAAATTGCCTTTGCCAATAAAACGATGGGATCGGTAAATTCCGTTTTAGGCAACCATCAGGAGGCAATCCCTTATTATCAGAAAGCGGTAAATTTATTTTCTCAAATAGGCAAAAATCTGCAAATGGCACAATCGCTTGCCTCTATTGCTTCTATGAATACCACTTTGGGAAACACTGCCCAGGCATTGAAGACCTTTATGGAAGTAATCCCTCTTTTTGAACAGGAAAACGACCAGCATAGTATTGCCATAACCTATTCTAATATGGCAAATATCTATAAAGCTAAAATGGATTATGCCCAAGCAATTCAGTATTATCAAAAGGCAGCAGATCTTGCGGAAAGCATTCAATGTCTGGATTTGCAAGTTAGTTCTCTTTGCATAATGGGTTCCATCTATTCATCTTTAATGGATTACAATAAAAACCTTGCCTGCTGTCTGAAGGCATTAACTTTGGCAGAATCCACCGGCAATAATTATCTGATAGGCGAGGTCCATTGCTCTTTAGGGGTTGCTTATCAGGAGTTGCAGGATTATGATAAAGCATTGGAATATTATTATAAATCGCTTAAAATTGGAAGGGAACAGCAGATTCCCTATTATATTTCAGGTAATTTAAGTAATATTGCCGATATTTATCGTAAGCAAGGAAAGCTGAAAGAAGCCCTAAAAGCATATAAAGAAGCATTAAAGTATGATTTGCAAACCGGAGATATTTATAATCAGAGCGCTTCTTTACGAACTATAGCCCTTACTTATATAGATATGCATCGTTACGCACTTGCCAGGAAAACCATTTTACAAGCATTAAACATAATTTCTGCTGATGAACATCTGGAGATGGGGATAAATCTGCAGGCAGACCTTCTTTTAACTTGCATCAAACAACAGGACTATAAATATGCCGAAGCCCTATTAAAAAAATTGCTAAAAAAAGTGCAAGACAACCCCGTTTCCGAAGTGCAAATTTCCATCTATGAATATGCTGCGGGACTCTATACAAAGTTACGAAATTATAAGAAGGCAAATTACTTTTTAAATCTCCATTCACAACTCTACAAGGAATTTATCAATCAGGAACGGGAGAAAATTAACCGCTTTATGCAGATTAGTTTTGAAACAGCTCGCCTTCAGGATGAAAAAGAAATGCTTCAGTTTCAGAATGAACTTTTGGAAAAGCGCGTCCAAGCAGAGCTGAATAAAATAAAAGAAAAGGACAAATTACTGGCTCAACAAGAACAATTGGCTATGTTGGGTAAAATTTCTGCAGGCATCGCACACGAAATTAACAATCCCTTGGCTGCTATAAAACAAATTGTAGAAATTACTTTGGAGGACTTAAATAGTTTGCAGCCAAGGGGTTATCTTTCACAAAAGAAAAATGATGTGCTACAATTATTGGAGCGTATCAATCGCTTGGTGGAAATCATTAAAGTTATTGCCAGAAGTCCCGAAAGGTTCAACGCCAATTCTTTTAGTTTGAATCAAATTATAGAAGAGTTTATCGAACTTTTTGGCGATAAAATAATCAGCAAGGATGTTTTGCTGATCAAGGACTGCGAACCAGATTTACCTCCTGTTTATGCAGATAACATCAGGTTTATTCAGCTTTTATCCATTCTGGCAACCAATTCCAATGATGCTCTTAAGAATGTTAATCGCTCCGAGGGAAAATATATCACAATTTCAACCAAGTTTATAGATGGCAGGATAATGCTGGTAGTAGAAGATAACGGTTGTGGAATGGATCAAGAGACCTTAAGCAGAGCCACCGAGCCATTTTTCAGCTCCAAAGAAATTGGCCAGGGAACGGGATTGGGTTTATCCTTGGCACATAGCATCGTTTTAAACAGCAAAGGTAATATGACAATGGAAAGTGAACTGGGAAAAGGAACCTCTGTTTCACTCAGTTTTCCTGTAGAGGATCATTATGAAAAGCAATGATTTAACCCATATACTTGTTTTGGATGATGAAACCAGTATCCGCGATGGCTTGATCCATTATTTCAGCGAACGAAATTATCGCATCAGCGGAGCTTCCAATTGGGAAGAAGCACAGCTTGTTCTAACCAAATCTATCGTACATATCATAATATTGGATGTGGTTTTACCCGGTTTTGATCGTAAAAAAGATGGCTTGGATGTTCTGTCACTTATTAAACAAAAATATCCGGATACTGAAGTGATAATGATTTCAGGACACGCCACCGTAGAAAAAGTAATTACCGCCTGGAATCAGGGTGCCCTGATGTTTTTGGAAAAGCCCTATTCACTTGAAGAAATGGAAAAAGCGGTTAAACGCGCCGAATATTACAGCCGCGGTTTTTCGCGTTTGCATCAATTGGAAGCACAAGTTATCAGCCAAAAAATGGAGCAAAGCTTAGGGACTAAAGTTATTGCCAAAAGCCCCCAAATGAAAAAATGCCTATCTCTTGCCAAAAAATATGCCCAAAATAACCATTCTGTTTTAATCACCGGCGAATCGGGAACCGGAAAAGAAATTATAGCCAAGCTTATTCATTATTTCAGCAACCGTTCTGAAGAAGAATTTGTTGCCGTTAATGTAAATGCCATTCCTCACGAACTTTTTGAAAGCACTTTATTTGGCTATGTGAAAGGTGCCTTTACAGGTGCAAACACCAATACTACAGGGCTGGTGGAAAAAGCAGGTAAGGGAACTATTTTTCTGGATGAAATCGGTGACTTGCCAATGGAACAGCAAGTAAAACTTTTACGCTTAATAGAAACCAGAGAGTATTATAAAGTGGGTTCCAGCCGACCTTCTCGAACCGAAGCTCGTTTTATTTTTGCCACAATGCAAAACCTGAATCAAAAAGTTGAACAACAGTCCTTTCGGAATGACCTATTTTACCGCATTTCCGATTTGGAAATAAATATTCCTCCCTTGCGGGAAAGAAAAGAGGATATTTCTGCTTTGTGCGAATATATTATCCCGCAATTGGCAAAAGAAGAAGGTATCGCCAAGATACCTGTTTTGACTAAAGATGCCTATAAGGCCATTCTTACTTATTCTTTTCCAGGAAATATCCGTGAGCTGAAAAAAATCCTGCGAAAAGCAATTTTGAACCTGGAAAGCAATGAAATACTCAAAGAAGACCTTTTCCCGCCAGTTGAACAAAATGTTACCAAAACTAAAGGAACTTTTTGTCCCGATTGTGAGGCATATTTCATCAAAAAAGTTCTTACTAATACAGATTTTAACGCCAGCTTAACAATGAAACTCTTGGGCATCAGCCGCAGCAGTTTTTACGATAAATTAAAACGCTATAACATCAATGTTAAACATAATATCGAAGAGTAGGAATATGATCTGAGGGTATCCCTTGTATGTGCTGAAGGATATCAAACAAATAGGTGGATAGCTTGTTGCTATCCACTATTTCTTTAATAACAGATCTTTACGCAATATCTGCCCTTACTTAATTGCCTTATCATTATTATTTATGCCAATAGAGGTATTTGTGCGTTATACAGTTCGGGATATAATTACTGAAAACCAAAACGGAAAGCTAAGTTTAGCTTTCCGTTTAAATAAGAGGAGAGATTGAGTTAATTTACTTTATATTTTACATCGCCTTTTTCGAAATAAGCGATAATTTGTTTAGCTGCAGCAATACCTGCATTTGTATTAGCTTCGCTGGTTTGAGCACCCATTTTTTTAGGTGTAAAGAACACCCGGTCTGGATAGAGTTCTAATAATTTAGCACTATTATCGGGAGCGACATCACTCACATAACGGAATTTTTTCTTTTCGGCAAAAGCTTTAAGCAAAGCATCTTCCTCAATAACTTCTTTGCGGGCAGTATTTACCAAAATGGCATCATCCTTCACTAAAGATAGGAGGTTCCAGTTTACACTCTTTTTAGTGTCTTCCGTTGCGGGAATATGTAATGATATATAATCCCCAAGTTTGAATATGTCTTCTACGCTATGCAAGGGTTTAACACCTTCTTTTTGAATTACTTCATCGGAAATAAAAGGATCATAGGCATAAACATCCATTCCGATTCCTTTAGCAATTTTGGCAACATAACGAGCTACCCATCCAAAACCATATAGAGTTAGTGTTTTACCTGCAAGTTCAGTTCCAGATTTTCCATTGAACTTATTCCGTGCCATATAAATCATCATTCCGATTGCCAGTTCAGCAACGGCATTAGAATTTTGGCCTGGAGTATTCATAACAACAACATTGTGAGCTGTAGCAGATTTCAGATCGATATTGTCATAACCGGCTCCGGCACGAACCACGATTTTTAGTTTTGGTGCAGCATTAAAAGCTGCTTCATCGATAATATCGCTACGAACAATTAAAGCTTCTGCATCAGCTAAAGCATTGTGCAGTGCACTCTTTTCGGTATAATTCTCCAAAAAGGAGTAATTATAACCAGCATTTTCGAGTTCAGTTTTAATTTTCTGAACTGCATCTGCAGCGAAGGGTTTTTCGGTTGCAATAAGGACTTTTGGCATTTTTGCCTCCTATTATTTTGTTTGTTTACTTGCTTATTCATTTCCCTAAAATTCCTAAAAGGACACCAGCAGCAACTGCTGAACCAACAACACCGGCAACATTTGGTGCCATTGCATGCATTAATAAATAATTGGTTTTATCATATTGTTGACCAACAACTTGTGAAACTCGTGCTGAAGCTGGAACTGCAGAAACACCCGCACTACCAATTAAAGGATTAATCTTATTTTTGGAGAAGAGATTCATAATTTTGGCAAAAAGAACACCTGCAGCGGTAGCCGCTGCAAAAGAAAATGCACCCAGGAAAAAGATTTTCAAAGTGGCTGGAGTAAGAAATACTTCTGCAGTAGTTTTTGCTCCTACTGTTAAACCAATTAAAACGGTTACGACATCGATTAAAACAGTCCTGGCACTATTGGCAAGGCGTTCAGTTACCCCGCTTTCTTTTAACAAATTTCCCAAAAAGAGCATTGCTAAAAGAACAACACTGCCTGGAGAAATAAAAGTTGTAACTACGAAAGCAACGATAGGAAAGATGATCTTTTCTTTCTTAGAAACTACTCGTAAGGGTTTCATCCGAATAAGACGCTCTTTTTTAGTGGTTAGCAATTTCATAATAGGTGGTTGAATAACAGGCACCAATGCCATATATGAATATGCTGCTAAAGCTATTGAACCCAAAAGATGAGGTGCCAACTTAGAAGCCAAAAAAATTGAGGTTGGACCATCGGCGCCTCCAATAATTCCTATTGAAGCTGCTTCCATCACATTAAATCCTAAAAGGAGACTGCCAATAAAAGTAGCAAAAATTCCAAATTGAGCAGCGGCTCCTAAAAGGATAAGCCGCGGATTGGCAATTAGAGTGGAAAAATCAGTCATCGCTCCTATTCCTAAAAAGATAAGCGAAGGATAGATACTTTTATTCACTCCAAAATAAAGATAGTTTAAAACAGAGCCCTCATTCATAACTCCCAATCCCTGTTGAGAAACACCAGGCATATTACCAACTATAATTCCAAAACCGATAGGAATCAGTAGCAGTGGCTCAAATTCTTTTGCAACACCTAAATAGATAAAGATCATTCCGGAGATAATCATCACCAGATTTCCCCAGGTAACATTCAGGAATCCTGTGGTTTGTATAAATTGGCTTAATTCGTGCATAAAGCTAATCCTCAAACTCAATTAAAGGATCATTATCCTGAACCAGGTCTCCCTTATGAACATAAACTTTACTTACTTTTCCGGTTCGAGGACTGTAAATATCCGATTCCATTTTCATTGCTTCCAGAATTAAAACAATATCTCCCTCTTTCACATAGTCATTAACCTGCACTTTTATATCCATAATCGTTCCAGGAAGAGGTGCGCATAGAATTTTATCTTTATTTCCAGTTTTCTCGCTTTCTTTTTCAGGACTGTGTTTAGGAGAAGTACTTATAGGAGGAGATTTTATGTCCACCCCAGTAATTTTCATCAGCAAATCTCCTTCTTTAACAGGAGCTCTTTCTTTCACTAGTATCTTCTCGATTTTTCCATCAAAGGGAGAGGCAATTTCGCTTTGCATTTTCATCGCTTCAATTATTAAGATCGATTGTCCTGCTTTTACTTCATCACCTTCGGAAACAGGGATAGTAACTATTACCCCAGGAAGGGGAGCGCGAATTTCTCCAGAAAAAAGATCTGCATTACTACTAAATGCAGGAGCTAATGGAACAGCTTTTTCCTGCGCAGCAAGCTTTGGTACACTATCAATTTTATCATTTTCAATTTGAACCAGATATTCTGTACCGTTTAAGTTTATCCTGGCATGCGTAGGACTATATTCCAAGATTTTGGCTTCGAAGTGTTCGTTATTGATTAGTAGTTTATAGGTCTTCATCTATATCTCCGTCTATTATTCATTTCTCTGTTTGGCATATTCAACATAGCATTTGCACGCCATTGATTTGTAGGAGTGCGTTTGAAGGTTAGGGCAATTTTTCTTTGATCTTCCAGAGTTTGTTCATGTAACATCACAGCTGTAACTAAAGCAGCAATTACATTCTGATTTAAAGTGGCAGAAGCAGCACGAACTTTTCCCCCGGGTGATATTTTAAGATCGGCTTTTTCCTTTTTGGGAGGACGATTCAAAAGGTTAAGCTGTCCCACTATAATACTGGTAATTAATAAAGCTGTAAAAACTGTCAGCATCCCTACCAGAGTTACATTAAGCCCATAATTCATACTCTGTTCATTGAATTCCTGTTCAATTTTTATAATGTCTTCTGGAGTTACATTCAATGATTGTAATGAGTATGAATCCCATTGCTGAGAATTGGGTTTTTCCAATCCAATCTTTTGTTTAATTTTTTTTATGGGCATATTCAGAGCTGAGGCAACTTCGTCCAGAGTTGAAAGTTCTGTAAAGCCATAAACACTATATTGTTTTGCTAAGAGAGCTTTATAAGGAGTGATACCCAATTTGCGTAAACTCATCTTATCCAATTTTTCGTTATAAGGCTCCAAACCCAGATATTTTTTCCAACTGGCTATATCTTTAATTTGTAATTTCTCTGCTACTTCCGCAAGGGTAGCAGTATCGCGAAAGCCATATTCCGACAAAATTTCTTTTTCGCGGACAAGAGCTAAGCTATCAGAAATTGTCTGCTCTATAGGATCTATTTGAGCAAATGCACTCAAAAAGCTACAGGCAAAAATGGCTAAAAACACTATCTTTCGCATTGCCTATACCTTACAGAGGGATATTGCCATGTTTGCGAGGAGGAATGCTATCCTGTTTATTAGCCAGCATTTCCAAAGCGCGAATTAAACGAAATCTTGTCGCAGAGGGTTCAATTATATCATCAATATATCCCCTTTCTGCAGCCACAAAGGGATTGGCAAATTTCTCCCGATATTCTTTTTCTCGTGCCTGAAGAATGGCTTTAGGATCCTCTGAAGCCATTGCTTCTTTACGGAAAATTACTTCTACAGCTCCCTCCGGACCCATAACTGCAATTTCTGCAGATGGCCAGGCATAAACAATATCTGCACGCATATGACGACTATTCATTACACAATATGCACCTCCGTAAGCTTTACGGATAATAACTGTAACTTTGGGAACTGTAGCTTCCGCAAAGGCATAAAGAAGTTTTGCCCCATTACGAATAATTCCATTATGCTCTTGCATCGTTCCAGGTAAAAAACCAGGAACATCTTCCAAAACCACCAGAGGAATATTGAAAGAATCACAAAAACGCACAAATCTGGCTCCTTTGATACTGGCATCAATATCTAAAACACCAGCTAAAATCTTTGGCTGATTTGCAACAATACCTACTGTGCGTCCATTCATTCTTCCAAAACCAACAATGATATTTTGAGCAAAATTACTCATCACTTGCAAAAATTCACCATTATCCACAATCGGATATATCACTTCCAGCATATCATATGGCTTATTTGGATTTTCAGGTACGAGATTATTTAAAACATCACAATTACGAGTGATAGGATCAGCATTGGGAACATAGGGAGGATCTTCCAAATTATTTGAAGGCAAATAACTTAGCAGCAACTTGATAGTAAGCATAGCATCTTCTTCGCTATTGGCAATAAAATGAGCTACACCACTTTTACTGGTATGCACTTTGGCTCCGCCTAAATCTTCATTAGTAACCGTTTCATTTAAAACAGTTTTAACTACCTTTGGCCCAGTTACAAACATATAACTGTTGCTTTTTTCCATCACAACAAAATCTGTGATAGCAGGAGAATAAACTGCACCACCTGCACAGGGACCTAAAATTGCCGAAATTTGAGGAATTACTCCACTTGCCATCACATTCCGCCAAAATATCTCAGCATAACCGGCAAGAGCATCAACGCCTTCTTGAATTCTTGCTCCACCAGAATCATTTAAACCTATAATCGGACAACCATTCTTCAATGCCATATCCATTACTTTACAGATTTTATCTGCGTAAGTTTTAGAGAGGGATCCACCAAAAACAGTGAAATCTTGTGCAAAAATATAGACCAATCTCTCATTGATTGTAGCGCAACCAGTTACTACACCATCTCCAGGATGTTTATATCGTTCCATCCCAAAATTGGTGCAACGATGAGTTACGAACATATCAAATTCTTCAAAACTGTCAGGATCAACCAAGAGGGCAATCCTTTCCCTCGCTGTAAGCTTTCCTTTTAGATGTTGTTCAACAATGCGTTTTTCTCCACCACCCAAAAGAGCTGCAGCTCTTTTAGCTCTTAGCTTTTCCAGAGGATTCTGGTTTTCCATTTCTTTCCTTTCCTATTCTATGTTTATTTTTTTGTATTAAGTTATGCCATAGTCATTATTTTAAAAGCTGTTTTTTAGTAAAGGGAAATGTTCTGGGTTTTTTATAGTTGTGATATCTAAAGCTGTCTTCTATTGTTTTCCTGGCAAAACCAAAATATTCATATTATTATAGCAATGATTGCTACACATATCTTTCAAAATGAATTGTACTGCAAATGCAGATTACATTGCATAATGTGTGCACCGATCCAATTGGCTTGACCGTTTTTTCTTTTTGCCAACTTCTTGCATACTAACACTTCCAATATATAGCAGATTGTTTATCTCTGCATTAAGTATATTATAATCGATAATCCGAAGCTCTTGAGATTCACTAACACCAGGAATATTAACAACATTTATAGATCGTTTCAACCTAAACCTTACATTTCTTGCAAGTTACCGATATTCAACTTGTCCTCCACCTAATCTTATCTCATCCTTAACGATGAGTTGAAGAGGAGAGGAGGAGGAGAGGATGATGGGTTGTTTGCTTGAGCCATCCTGAAATCAGTGGACTAAAATTAAGGAGAAAGAAATGAATAAAAATTCTACAAAAAGGATGCGAGTTCGCTACGGCGATGCCTTCGAACCTTAAGCTGCTCATATATGAATAACCTGAGTACTCTGCATAATCTGCATAATCTGCGTAACTTGCGTGAGTTATTTCCGGTGGCTTTGGTGGCTAAATACTCTTCTAATATTCTTGCTTATAAAGTTAATATCTCTTAATCCTATAATCCTTAAATCCTTGTTTCTAACATTTAAACCCTTAAATCCTTGTTTCTAAGACTAAATCTTTGGGTACTAATCCTAAAATCGCAGACCTTTTCTCTTAGCCCTAAGCTCTCTACACTCTGCAAATATAATCCCGTTCATCCTTGGTATATTTCATTTTTGCCCGTTCAGACAAGCATCTATGCAAACAATAATATCTTCCTGCTAAGAACTAACTCATCTGAATACAAGGTTATATAATAGACCCCGGTTTCACAAAGCTGTCCATATTTATCTCTTCCATCCCAGGTCAGAGAATTTTCAGTAATATCAAAACTGATGACTTCCTGCTCCAACACATTGGTAATTACCAGTTTATACAATCCTGCAAGGTGAAAGTTAAAGACCACAACAACAGTTTCCCCTTTCACTACAGGATTTGGATAAACTTCCATTAAGCAATTATCATTGGCAGTAGATTCATCAGCAGTGGATTCGGGTTTTGTAGCCAAACTGCATCCCATAAGCATTATAAGCAGAAAAATGCACTCGGCAAGAATATATATTTTAGTCATATTCATCTTAGTTCCTCACCTATAATTTATTTAAGCATTTCTGAAGCAATCTGAAAAACATTTAAATTGCAACCAAAACTGTATATGTTCTTATCTTTACATTGGCTTCCTCCTAGGAAAGAAGAATAGTTTCCATTAAGTGAAACCAGATTTCGATAATGCAAATCCAAACCAATGCCATAAGAAAGACCTTCAATATTTCCACCTTTATCTTTATGATAGCCACCTCTTAAAAAGATGGTATCCAGAAAACCAAGCTCTGTTCCAATTCCATAAATATTGGGGCTTTGTGTTCGATCATCATTCATTCCGGCAAGAAGACGCAGGCATCCAATATTTTCAAAATTATCCGTTAACTCATTCTCTTTCAGATAGTTCGGATTTTTAAGCGAGGCAGAACAGGCAATTCCAGTGTTTATGCGTTTGTATATTTTATGTTGCTGACCACTACTATATTTAATACCGTCCCCATAGGCATTGAACATAGAAAATCCGGCTACGGATTCCAAATGTATTTTGTCGGTTAAGGGAAAACTATATTTTAACAGAGCTCCGGAATCTACACAATCAGCATCATATTCTTCACCTATATTAGCGGGATAACTATAGCCAAAATCAATAGAACTGAAATTTAGAATATAATTCATACCGAGGCAGAGGTCTAATTTATTGTTCGAGAATGTATTATCGTTATGAATAATCCGATAGAGATCGGCAAAATTAACTGAAATTCCCAAGGGATACATAAATTCCTTAAGTTGCTTCGTAATTCCTATCTCATAACCATTTTCATCGACAAATGCTATGCTTCCATAATCAGCATTTATTCCCCAAGTATGAACATTGGTAACAGAAGGAAAAAGAAAGCCAAAACCCTTATAAGATAAACTCATCATTGAAGTATAATAGGCGCTTTCTTTTTCATCTCCGGGATGTTTCAATCTCATAAAATCATAGCAAGTATTGGAATAACTGAGCCCTGTATGCAAAGATGGATAAGCAGGATTGTCATAAGCATTTAAAGGTTCATTGTGCCAAATATTTACAACTCCTACAGGACTTCCACCCAAGGCAAGATTAATTGCCGAGGGCTCAAAACAACTTACCATTAAAACATAATTGGAGATAGCCGCTAAATTTGCTATCACCACACCTAATATAAAAGCCAGCAAGATTATTTTTTTCATAAAAAAACTCCTCAAGGCATTCTTTTTTTACTTGTAAAATATTATCTTTTTCTGTCAAGAATTTTATTTCTACCTACCAATCGTAACACCTTTTTCTGAAATGCCTTGCCTGCTACATTAACTTATAGTCCAGAAACAATTACCTAACAACCCTCTAACGAAACTACGGCAGCATTAGAGAAATGTAAGAGAGTCGTTACGGAATGTTCTATGTGAGTATAAGATAGCTTCTTCTGGCATATAAGCTGGGATTTTATAGTGAGAGAAGTGCCCTGAGTATGGAAAATAGGCAGAAAATGAATAAATTTGAAGGTTTTTGGGAGGCAAAAAGGGAAAGTAAT
>DJGX01000023.1:0-21464 GCA_002432865.1 Cloacimonetes bacterium UBA5835 | reverse complement strand
CGGGGTTTGGGGAGGCAAAAAGGTAAAATACAGATAAATATGACATAATTTTGGCCTATTTCTCCACTAAACCAAAAACCCTAAAGCTAATGTCCCTGTTCCTAAATGGGTAGCCGGAGCTCGCTGAAGCTCCGCATATTTTTCTTGCGGAGGAACAGTGTCCTCCGGCTACACTTTTCTGGATAAATGACATCCTTGTTGTTCCTCCTGACAACCGAGTTATCAAGTTTCCGCGAAAATTTATATTGGCCTGATAGTTTGTTTGTTGTGGGTTGACCAGGAGGTCAACCTTCCTGTATTTTCAACGGGTTAAAACCCGTCTCTCAAATCTGTCGTCCCGCTGGGACTTTTATACCCATTCTTTATTGCGCCGGGTTAAAACCCGTCGTTAATATGTATCGTTCCTAACGGAACTTTTGTCGTAATTCTATTTTTTTGAGGGGCTAACGCCACCATCGCTATTTTTGTGTCGTTCTTTGAGTTAAAATCGGTTTTGTTTGTGATCTTCCACATCAATTCATTCTTTTCCCCTATCTTTGAATAAGGTCACTAATTATCTCATAGAAAAGGCCGATTTTGACTTAAAGTCGACTAATCGTCAGTTATAAAATACAATCCTCTGAATCCTAACACCCTTGTTTTTTACATTCAATCTGTGAGAGAATATTTAAAGGAAGAACGAAATCCTTGTTGTTCCTCCTGACAACCGAGTTATCAAGTTTCCGCGAAAATTTATATTGGCTTGGTAGTTTGTTTGTTGTGGGTTGACCAGGAGGTCAACCTTCCCTTTATTTTCAACGGGTTAAAACCCGTCTCTCAAATCTGTCGTCCCGCTGGGACTAATTGTATCTGTTACTATTTGCGCCGGGTTAAAACCCGTCGTTAGTATGTATCGTCCCGCTGGGACTTTTTTATATCTTTTATTTCGAGGGGCTTACGCCACCATCGCTATCTTTGTGTCGCCCTGATGGGCTTTTTTGGGGTTGTAAAATAAAAAAGGTGATGTCCGTGTCTTTTATTTCGAGGGGCTTACGCCACCATCGCTATCTTTGTTTCGTTCTTTGAGTTAAAATCGGTTTTGTTTGTGATCTTCCACATAATTTCATTCTGTTTTCCTATCTTTGAAAAAGGTCACTAATTATCTCATAGAAAAGGCCGATTTTGACTTAAAGTCGACTAATCGTCAGTTATAAAATACAATCCTCTGAATCCTAAAATCCTTAAATCCTTGTTTCTAAAGCTAAATCTGCGTCATCAGCGTAATCTGCGTGAACTAATCCTTAAATCCTTGTTCCGAAAATCCAAATCTGTGTAATCTGTGAGAGATAAAAAAACCGGAGGAACAGTGTCCTCCGGCTACCCAATATTATTTAGTATTCTTTATTAAAATCCCGGTTTTCCTCGCGGATTTGTTTTTCCTGTAATTTAGCTGCCAGATCTATCAGTTTTAAAAATTCAGTTCTATAGCCCTCGGTATCTTTGCCGATATTTTTGGTTGCCAGTTCTTTAACCATATCCCAATTGAGGGCTGCTTTATATTGAGAATCTTGCAAAAGCATTCCATAGCCAATAACGGAACAGGCGAAAAGATAATTTTCGGAGGCATTTTCCAAGTGTATAGTTTTATTCATAACCGGCACTTCAAAAGGAATGCTAGTATCGTTATCCGGAAGTTTATAACGCAATTTAACCGTTAATGCCTCAGGTGATTTACGCGCCTCATCGGAAATCTTTATATCCTGATATTTCAGTTCATCCAGTTCGGGAATAGGTTCTTTGGAAGCGGTGGGAATAATTTCATAAACAGCTGTAACACAATGTCCTGCACCCAATTCACCGGCATCTTTGGTGTCATCCTTAAAGTCCTCTTTATTCAGCAGACGGTTTTCATAGCCGATTAAACGGTATGCCTTAATATGAGCGGGATTAAATTCAATTTGCAGTTTCACATCTTTGGCTACGGCATAAAGAGTGCTTGCCATTTCATTAACCAGAACTTTTTTAGCTTCACTGATGTCATCTATATAAGCATAATTGCCATTTCCTTTATCAGCCAAAAGTTCCAAGGTGTTATCCTTATAATTTCCCATTCCATATCCCAAAGCGGTAAGGTAAATGCCTTTATTGCGTTTGGATTCAATTAATTGAGTTAAATGGGCAGAGGAAGATGCGCCCACATTAAAATCACCATCGGTACAAAGAATAATACGGTTGTTTCCACCTTTGATAAAATTCTCCTCGCTAATTTTATAGGCAAGTTCAATTCCTGCTCCTCCAGCTGTTGATCCTCCTGCCTCTAATCTATCAATAGCATCATAAATATCTTTTTTTTGTCTAGCACTAGTGGAAGGTAAAACTTCTCCTGCAGCTCCGGCATAAACGACAATCGCAATTTTATCCTCATCCCGTAAATTATCCACCAACAATTTCATTGATGCTTTTACCAAAGGCAGTTTATTCGGTTCATCCATAGAACCGGAAACATCCAGCAGGAAAACTAAATTACTGGGTGCAGCTTTAGAAAAATCCAGCTTTTTTGCCTGCAGGCCTATTAAAACCAAGTTACGATTTTGATTCCAGGGGCACACACTCATTTCAGTATAAACCGAAAAAGGATGTTCCCCTTCCGGCTTAGGATAATTATAGGCAAAATAATTTACCAGTTCTTCAATGCGGATGCTTTTGGGCTCAGGTAATTGACCTTGTTGCAAAATACGCCGGATGTTACTATAGCAACCAGTATCCACATCTATGGAAAAAGTGGAAAGCGGTTCTGCTAAAGGACTGTGAAATATATTGGGTTTGATTGCTTCATATTGTTCTGTGTTAAAAGGAGTTATATATTGATTTTGCATACTAGCGGAAAGTAATGTCTGCCACGGCACTACATCCATATCGGAAATAGCATTGACCTTTACACTCTCCATTATGATTCCAGTTTTTTGCATTGTTATTGTAAGAGTGGTTGTTTTCCCTGCCTCAATTGTGATATTACTCTTTTCAACTGTATTATAACCAATTAATGAACATTTTAAAGAATATGTACCAGCAGGAATATTTAAAATAACTGCTTTCCCTTGGGCATCTGTCTGACCACCTGTTAGGCGTTTATTATTGTCATAAATAGCCACACTAGCATATTGAAGGGGAGTATTATTATCGGTAACGGTTATGGATAGCTTACCTTTTTCCGTTTTCTTTTCAGGAACAGGTTTTTGCGGATTGGCAACCAGCACAATATTTAATAATGCAGGTTTATTGGCTTTTATCTTCACTTTCTTATTTTCATAAACCGCAAAGTTGGGATCGTTTATCTTAATGGTGTAAGTTCCTGGTTTTAGTTTATCAAATCGGTAAAAACCATTCTGGTCGGAAACAGCGATGGCAATAACAGTGTTTTTTTGCAGACATTGCACAGTGAGATCTGCTACAAAGGCATTTTTACCTGCCTCGGTAATAGAACCATAGATAGAACCGTATTTTTCTTTTTTAGCTGCCATCAATAAGCATAGCATTAGCAGCAAAGGAATTATCCAATAGCGTGTTTTCATTTTTCCTCCATACTTTTATCCATTTTTTATAGTTTAATGCATAATCATTATTTGTCAAGCAATTATTGAAGTTTACCTGTAAACGGTTTATGCGAGTAAGAAAGAAATACAGTACCTAATAGCTAATTTTTTAATACCTTTTCCATATCTCTATTTACCATTTTTGATAACTATTAATTACACTAATTTGCATCACCCTTTTTGCTTGACATTATGCACCTCTTGAAAAAGATGACCCAAACTTTATGTGCATCTTTAGCTCAGCTGGCAGAGCAACTGACTCTTAATCAGTGGGTCCGGGGTTCGAATCCCCGAAGATGTACCATTTTTAAAATAGCGGTGATTTGCCCTTTGCTCCGCAGCCAAAATGTGCTAAAGTATGGCTTTATAAGTTTTGCCGGCTTTAGCAGCCGGTTTTTTTTAGATATAAAAGGGCAACTTAAGCAGATAAATTATATTAGGAGATACAAATGACTGCAGCATTACATGCACTTGACAAAACGGACAGAAACGGCTATGTTTTCACCTCTGAATCTGTCTCGGAAGGTCATCCGGATAAAGTTTGCGATCAGATATCGGATGCTATATTAGATGCTTATTTAGCAGCTGATCCTCATTCGAAGGTTGCCTGTGAAACATTAGCTACGGAAAACAGAATAATCCTATCAGGAGAAATTTCTTCAAAAGCGACAGTAGATATTGAATCTATTGTCCGTAAAACAATTCAAGAAATTGGCTATACCTCCCCCAACAAAGGTTTTGATTATAATTGCCAAATAAACAATTACTTACACCGTCAAGAAAGCGCCCTGGAAGAAAATACCGGAGCTGGAGATCAAGGTTTAATGTTTGGGTATGCTTGTTCCCAAACTCAAAATATGATGCCTTTGCCAATTGAATTAGCACATAAGTTACTGTTCAATCTTGCTACGGCACGCAAAAAAGGAACAATAAAACATCTGCTCCCCGATTCTAAAAGTCAGGTTTCTATGCGTTATTTAGGAAGAAAAGCTGTAGATTTGAAATGCTTGGTAATTTCTACCCATCATGATATTTTAACTGAAATGGAATTTGAGGAGCTAAAGGAACAGATACAGCAGCTGATTATAATTCCCAGCATAAGAGATATCGAAGATGGCTGCAAGGGTTATTTTGAAACTAAGAATTGTGAAATAAAAATTAATCCCTTAGGTCCTTGGCAGGATGGAGGCCCCGCTTTTGATACTGGCCTTACAGGAAGAAAAATAATTGTGGATACTTATGGAGGTTGGGCTCAACATGGAGGAGGAGCTTTTTCTGGAAAGGACGCCACTAAAGTTGATAGAAGCGCTGCCTATATGGGCCGTCATATTGCTAAAAGTATTGTAGCCAGCGGTTTAGCTGATGAGTGTTTAATTCAATTTAGCTTTGTGATTGGTGAACAGAAACCAATATCATTGATGGTAGATACTTTTGGCAGTGGCAAAGAAAGCGATGCAGAAATTGAAAGGATTATCGCAAAAAACTTTGACTTGACAGTTAGCGGGATCATAGATTATTTAAATTTGCGTAAACCCATATATTTTCCTACTGCCTCTTACGGTCATTTTGGCAGAGATAATTTTTCCTGGGAAAGAGTAAAAAAAATTACCAGATGATGGAGAAAACAGCATAGCCTAGCTGATTGCATACTGATGAGTAAACTATATACTGACCTTGCAAATAGCCAAAACTTCTTTCTAATTGCGGGACCCTGCGTTATTGAAGAAGAAAGAATAATGTATTCCATTGCAGAAACACTAAAAGAGCTTTGTACTCGAAAAGGGATACCGCTGATTTTTAAAGCATCCTATAAAAAAGCAAATCGCAGTTCTGTAGATTCTTTTAGTGGTCCTGGTTTAGAGGAAGGGCTACAAACCCTGGCAAAGATCAAACAGGATTTTGAGCTTCCAGTGCTAACTGATGTCCATGAATGTATAGAAATTACTTCTGCTGCTGATGTTTGTGATATTTTACAGATTCCTGCTTTTCTATCCCGGCAGACGGATTTGATAAAAAATGCTGCCGCCACTGGAAAGATAATAAATATCAAAAAAGGGCAATTTATGGCTCCAGAAGATATGCAATTTGCTGCCGAAAAAGCAAGAAGCACAGGTAATGAGCAAATTTTATTAACTGAGCGCGGAACCACTTTTGGCTACCATAATTTAGTTGTAGATTTTCGCAGTTTTACTATTATGAGTCAATTTGGCTATCCGGTTGTTTATGATGTAACTCATTCTCTGCAAAGGCCTTCGCTAAGCAATATTTCTGGTGGCAATCCAGAATATGCTTTTTCAATGGCTAAAGCCGCAATTGCCACAGGAAAAGTAAAAGGGCTTTTTATAGAGACTCATCCAGAACCCCAAAAAGCCAAAAGCGATGCTGCTAGTATGCTTTCTCTGGATAAAATGGAATCCCTCCTGGATGGCTGTTTACAGTTATTAAACTGAAGGATCACAGATATGTACGATAAAAGAGCATTAAATAGACCCAATAAAAGAGTAGTTCCCTGGAATGAAATTAAACTGCTTGTTTTTGATTGTGATGGAGTTTTAACAGACGGACGCTTCGTTTACGGAACTAATAATCTGGAAATCAAGAATTTTCACGGACACGATGGTTTGGGTTTCAAACTTTTACAACATACGGATATAATAGTATGTTTTATAACAGGACGCAGTTCCGAGGCATTGGAAAGACGCTGTCTCGATTTAAATATCACATATCTTTTTCAGAATGTTGCCAACAAAAAAGAGTGCTTGGATAATCTATTAAAAGACTTAAGCTTAACTTATACTAATGTAGCTTATATGGGTGACGACTGGAATGATGTTCCGGTAATGCGAAAAGTAGCATTTTCTGCAGCACCGGCTGATGCTCAACCTGGAATTATTCATCTTGCTGATTGGGTTTCCGAATTTAAAGGTGGTCACGGTGCTGCAAGAGATCTGATAAACTATGTCCTTATTCATAAAGGCATCTATGAAAAAACGATTCTGTCCTATTTGGATAGCATCGGTTAGTGTTGTTATTCTGCTTTCTTCCTGTCAAAAAGTAGATTTACAATCTCATACGGGTGTTTTAGCACGTGATTTACCGGATGAAATTAGTTATAAAGTTCAGCTAACCCAGCTCAATAACGACCACAATGAGTACATTTTAGAAGCTGAAAGGATTGAGAGGTTTTATGATAGGCGTTTACTTTATGCTTATAAAGTAACCTTGACCACTTTTGATAAAAACAATCAGATAAGCTCTGTTATTAAAGCGGATACAACTATTGTAGATGATGCTCGTAATCTAATTTTTGCCAATGGAAATGCTTCTCTAAATTCACCTAATGGAACTTTATCTACTCCTAGAATGGCTTGGGATAGAACTGTTGATGAAATAACTGCCCCTTTAGAAGTAACTGTTACTCGTAAAGGAAATGTGATGTATGGTAGAAATTTAAGAACTAACAGCAAGCTTAGTTTTGTAGAGATGGATGCTGTGTCTGCAGAAGGATATTTTAAGGAAGAGGAAATAAACTGGTGAAAAGGATTTTGTCTTGTCTGATACTGTTTTTGATGCTTTTTTCTTTATATGCAAAAGGGCAGGCTGATGAAAAATTTCGCTTAATTCATTCCGATAAACTGTTTATGACTAAGGCAGGAGAGGAACAGGCACTTGAATTGAACGGTAATGTTCATTTCTTTTATGGTAATACCGAATTCTTATGTAGAAATGCCCTGATTTTAGATACTCAAAAAATAGCTCGTCTCTCTGGAAATGTAATTGTTAAGAATGACAGTTTAACCTTGGAAGCAGATACTTTAGCTTATTATCGAATTCCGGATTTGATGAATTTGGGTGGTAGAATCACTGCTACTGAAAAGACAAAAACAGGAATCTATCGCTGGATAAAAAGCAATTTTGCCTCTTACGATAAAGCAAACGATATTTTGACCACTTGGAACAGAGTAAACAGTTTTGATTATCAAGAAAACGCTCATATCCAATGTGGATATGCCCAATGGGATAGAAAAAAGGGTTATGCCATCTTACTGGAAGAGCCATTTATAACTTCAGGAACAAAAGATACCCTTTCTGTAGCTGCCGAAAAAATGGAGTATTTTGATCAGGAACATAAACTGATTGCTACCTTTAATGTAAAAGTAGAGAGAAATGAATTCCATGCTACCAGCGATTTTCTCATCTATTTCCTGAATGAAGAAAAAGCAATTTTTACTGGTGAACCAAAGTTCTTTTCCAATTTTGCGGATGCTAAAGCTATGGAATTTCATCTGTTTTTAAAAGACCGCTCCCTAATGCGAGCAGAATTAATAGATTCCTGCCATATCGATTTTGCCGAAGAACAATTTATGGAAAAGAAAAATAAGGTAGATGCAGACTTAGTTACTATGGATTTTTTAGATGACCAACTCCGTATTTTTGTGGCCGAAGGGAATGTAGATTATTATTTTCAACAGGATCAAACAGAAAAGAAGGACTTTATGATCAATAGTGCTACTGGAGCATATCTGCAAGCCAACTTTGATGATAACAGCAAACTGCAATCTCTGCAAATGAAAACTGATATTAAGGGGAAATATGTGTTTCAACAGTAAGGTCGCTTAATAGAAAGAACCTAAGCCTTTTTGCCGTATATTTCTGAAAAACCCACTTTATTATTTCTTCATTTCTCCAAGTTTTATTTGCTCTTTCTGAAAAAAGCAATATCTTTTAAATAGAGTTAAATTTTTTTTATGTGAGAAGGAGTTAGATATGCAGATACCATTTAATATGAATCGGTTGAAAGATACGGAACTTCGCTACCCGCAGCGTTTTGCCAATATGTTAACCAAGAATTATGGATTAATTTTTTTCAATGAAGGCAACAAGGCATCTCAAGATAGCAATCATGCTATAATTCAAGATCTGATTGGAGTGGAAAGTTCTCTGCGTGATATAGAATCCTTTTACAAAAGCAAAGGTATACGCCCCTGTTTATATCCCTCTCTTACGCAAAAAGAATTAGCTGTTTTAGCACCGCTAATCGAGAACCATAATTTCAAACTGGTTATGAAAAACAGTGAATTTTTCCTGCACGACCACGAAAGCAGCTTACGAGAAATCGACGATCTGAAAATTGAAAGAGTCCATAAGCTAGATATTGATATTATGGAAACTATCGCTATTGAATATGGAGGCGATTGGACAATACGAGTGGTGGAACGTCATTTACTGCATCCTTCCTATCATTTTTTAGGCGGCTATTATAAAGGTGAATTAGCTACTATGGCTTCCATTAGTATTTTCGCCGGTTACACCCGAATCGATGATGTTTTTACCAGGGATAAATTCAGAGGGAAAGGTTTCGCCGGAGCGATGATTCACCATCTGGTAAATTATCACAGTAGAATCTCGCCAAACTATCTTTATGTGCAGTCCGATTTGCCCTCAACTATTAAAATTTATGAAAAAGCTGGGTTTAGCTGTCTGCCTAGAGATTTCGATTGCTGGATCGCACATAAGGAAAATAACTGATTTATTTACCTGAAGAATTTTGCACATAGTGCTTAGTCGCCTAAATATTACCCTTTTGTCCTATACTGAACCTACAAAATTCATTATTGCTTAATTCAATGCCTTTTATCCCTGTGTTTTGTTTTTTAATTTAGCTATCTACCGGTGGGTAATTTTAGTGCTACTTTATATTCTACGATAGAAAAGAGGATAAATATTAAATCAGCTATAAATTACTTGACAGCTTTAGCAATGCTAATAATTGTGGATATAGATGTTAGATATGCTACCAACTTAGTAACTCTAACATCATAAGGAGTGTGATATGATTGGACAAAGAATCAAACAAATTCGCACTGCTTTAGGAATTAAGCAGGTTGAATTAGCCAAGGTTCTAAAAATGAATCCATCAGCTGTGTCTCAAATAGAAAGCGGACGCACTAATCCCTCTCTGGAAACTCTTTCTGAATTGGGTAAGATATATAATATCAATCTTCATTGGCTGATTACAGGAACAGGAGAAATGTTCAATACAATAGCAGAAACTGAATCTCAATCCGGTGCCTGGGATAATTTTCAAAAGCTGATGAATGAACGGCTGGAAGAAATTGTCCAAGCCCGCAAGGATTTAATGGATTCGGATATCGTTGAGATAGCGGTTAGTGGAGAAATCGCAGCTGGTGCACCCATAGAAAATTATGGAGCTTCACTTGAAGTTGTAACAGTTAGTCGTTCATTGATAAACGGTTCTTTAAGTGATTTTGTTGCTCTCCGAGTTAATGGAAGAAGTATGGAACCAGATATCAGAAATCAAGATGTAGTGTTAATTCGTCTTAGTAATGAATGGCGCGAGCTGGAAGGTAAAATTTGTGCAATTCGCATAGACGGTGGCATAACCTTGAAGCGATTATTACTTGATGATGCCCGAAAAATGGTTGTTTTAGTTCCGATCAATGAAGATTTTCAACCGATTATAGTTGATCCAGATAGCCATAGTGATGTAACATTAATTGGATCGCTATATTTTCTTTTCAGAATATTAAGTTAAAGTGAGGTATAAAGCATAATGTCTTCTATCTATCTTCTTCTTTTAGCCCTTGTTTTGCTATCTTTATTGAACCTCTATATTTTGTTATTTCACCGGCGCAAAGAAAGCAGAACAGATAATTTAAATGAACTGCAAAATGCTTTTAATAGTTTTGAACATTATAACCGTGAAGAAATCAGCAAATTACGCACAGAGCTTTTAAATATCAGCGCAGAAAACCGTAAAGAACTAAATGAATCTATCCGAGCCCAAAATGAAGTGCTTATTCAACAAAGCACTACCAGCCGAGAAGAATTGAATAATTCCTTTAATGCCTTAAAACAACAGTTTAATAATGACGCAGCCACAAATAGGGAAGAACTGAAAAAAGCACTGAACGACCTCTCCGATAATTTTTCCAGAAAAATGACAGAACTGATAAATATCCAACAACAGGAAGCAGAAAACTCCAGAAAAACTTTAGAATCCAAAATGGAACAGATCCGTCAAAGTAATGAGACCAAACTTGAACAGATGCGTCAAACAGTTGATGAAAAACTCCACGATACTTTAGAAAAGCGTTTGGGGGAAAGTTTTAAGCAAGTTAGTGAACGCCTCGAGCTGGTACATAAAAGTATGGGAGAAATGCAAAATTTGGCAAACGGAGTAGGCGATCTTAAAAAAGCACTTACTAATGTAAAAACACGTGGTGTTTTAGGAGAAATTCAACTGGAGAATTTGCTGGAGGAAATGCTTACTCCAGAGCAGTACGAAAAGAATTTTAGGCCCAATAAAAATAGGGATGAAAAGGTTGAATTTGCCATTCGTTTACCCGGAAAATCAGATGAACAGGATTTTGTGTATCTGCCCATTGATGCAAAGTTTCCTATTGAGGACTACTATAGAATTTTGGATGCATACGATTTGGGAGATTTAGCCTCTGTAGAAAATGCCCAAAAAAGTTTGGTGCAAAAAATTAAGAACTGCGCCAAGGATATAAGAGATAAGTATATAAATCCTCCTATAACAACAGATTTTGGAATGCTATTTTTACCCTTTGAAGGTCTGTATGCTGAAGTTTTAAGAAATACTGGACTTTTTGAAACCATTATGCGTGATTATCAGGTTATTATTTGTGGTCCAACTACTACAGCCGCTGTTATTAATAGTTTACAAGTAGGTTTTCGAACCCTGGCTATTCAGAAAAAAAGCTCTGAGGTATGGAAAATCCTTGCCTCTATCAAACAGGAATTTGGAAAATTTGGAACTTTACTGGATCAAACCCAAAAGAAACTACAAGAAGCATCTAATACAATTGAAAAAGCAAGTCATCGGAGTCGCCAAATTGAAAAACGCCTGAGGAAGGTTCAGGAATTGCCTGTTCAAGAAACAGAACAAATTATGGATGTATAATATCATTTATGTGTGTGATAAATGCCGAGCGCTAATTTTCCTGCTTCGTAATTATCCTTCCTGAGCAAGCATAAAACCATACAGAAAGTAATAATGCCTAATTGATTGAAAATAGACTTTAAGCACCTGGCAATTAGGTTTCGAGGGGCTTACGCCACCATCGCTTTCATTGTGTCGGCCTTTGAGTTAAAATCGGTTTTGTTTGTGATTTTCCACATAATTTCATTCTTTTTCCCTAACTTTGAAAAAAGTCACTATTAATCTCATAGAAAAGGCCGATTTTGACTTAAAGTCGACTAATTGTCAGTTATACAATATAATCTTCTCAAATCCTAAAATCCTTGTTTCTAAAACTATATCTGCGTAATCTGCGTGAGTTATTTTCGGTGGTCTCGGTGGCTTATAAATAAATCCTCTTAATCTAGGAAGGTATATATGTTATCAACGGAGTAAGTCCTTTGTTAATTATCTGTGGTAGAGCTGGAGTGCTGCTTCTCGGTAATTTGCCCAGTAGTGACACGGCAATGCCACGGTAGCTAATTAAGCAAGCAAATGGAACTCTATCATAGCTAATAAGTTGATAACAGGCTTATTTTATTAATTCCCTAACCCCAGGTAATACAATAGAATCGCAGATCCCCCACATTGAAATAATGAATAAGGTTAGTAAAGCAAGTAACATTTTAGCACACAATAGTAACTATCTATCATTCTGCTGATATGTTGTAAACCGCTTATCCCCTATCGATGCAGCTGCGAATTATTATTCACTTAAAATAGCTAAGCAGACACCTTCTTTTTTACTAATGCTTGCCTGCTTCGAGATAATCAAATTACTGATTCCTCTTGATTGAAATTGTTTAATTACCAGATTATTTAGTGAGTATTTAAGATTTTGGGAGTTATAGAATATAACCCTATGAGAAAGTGATATTAGAGAGAGTGTTTTCCCTTCGCAATTGTTGAATTCTATATTATCCGGCAGGATAAAAACTGTCTGTTTATCGCTTTCAATACGGTATGGAGTTGGAAATATCATATGTTCCATTGTTGGATATGGCAATTTTAGAAGGTTCAAGGCAATGGCTAATGAGTGGTCAAACCGTCCTTCCAAGCTGTTACAGATAATTATTTCAGCGTAACATTTTTGATTTATACACCAATTAATCGCCAGTTCTGTATCTGTATCGTTTTTCTCGGAAGGATGAAGATAACAGGGAATCTGGCTATATTTATTCAGTAATGCAGGTTCTAATGAATCCTGATCTCCAATAAGAATATAAGGACTAAGCCCCAGTTCGTCTACATATTTTAATCCATTATCAACCGCTATGATATGATCATTGGGCTCAATATTTTGATAGCCGGAAACAATATTTTTCGGTGCGTAATTGGTAAATAGATAAGCTCTAACTTTTTCAGCGCATAGCATATCGGGGTTCATCTATGCGGTTTAGATATGCCGTTGGATTTATTTTACCTTGGTTATCACGGACTTCATAATGCAAATGTGGACCTGTGGAAACACCTGAACTTCCCATCAAGCCAATAATCTGACCTTTAATAACATTATCTCCGGAATGAACCATATAACTGTACAAATGACCATACAAGGTTTGATAACCACTTCCGTGATCAATTATAATCCTCTTGCCATAACTGGTATCATAATCGGTAGTAACAACAGTTCCAGCTGCGGTTGCATAAATGGGAGTGCCTGGTTGATTAGCAATATCAATCCCATAATGAAATTCAATCTCGTTGCTAATTGGATGCACACGTAAACCCCAACCGTCCGATATTCTGCCAAAAGAAGGGTATATAGAGGGAATAAAATCTGATTCACTGGCCTCTAAAGTTGAGGTATAATTACTAGTTACAGGATCAGATATAACCACTAAAATAGTGGCCAGTTTTGTTTCCAGTTCTTCCATCCGATTCTTTAGGGCAGGATCAAAAGTATAATTAGGTTTTAATTGCTGTTCAAAATCCAGAGAAGGATAATCCTTAGAATCTGAATTTATAATAACTTGTAAAGTATCTAATCTTTTATAGATAGAATCCACAGTCGCCGCATAAAAATCGAGCTTGGCTCTAAGCTCTTTATTTTCTGCTTCTAAATGCTTGATATGTTTATTCCGCTGTGCATTTCCACCTGCTGTAGATAGCATTATAATTGTGGAAGTTATAAAAAAAAGCAGCACTATAGCTATTAAAATCAATGCATAGCGAGGTAAGGTGAAGCTGTGTTTAGCTCCATCCATTCCAACTTGATAGCTGATTTTCATTTTTCCTTTACTAATAAATTCGTTTTCCACTTCAAACCTGATTGTTTTCTATTACTTAAATTATATATGCAATTTATAAACCAATATGCATGATTTCTGGCATCCCGTAGGGGAATCGAACCCCTGTTGCGTGACTGAGAATCACGAGTCCTAGGCCACTAGACGAACGGGACACAAAATGGATTAATATTCTACCCCTAAAAAAATGGCGACCCCTAGGGGAATTGAACCCCTCTTGCAAGAATGAAAATCTTGAGTCCTAACCAATAGACGAAGGGGTCGCAAACTGGTGATCCAGGTTGGACTCGAACCAACGACTCTCTGCTTAAAAGGCAGATACTCTACCGCTGAGTTACTGGACCTTGTATATTATCGTTTACTTATAAAGCTAAGAATTGGAAGGCGGGTTTTGTGTCAAGAAAAAATCATAAACATTATAACAATACAGGAAAAAAGACGGCTGAATCGTTATTCTAAGAAGTAAGGATTCGTTTCGCATTTTCTATCATCATTCATTATTTTAGCCTCGTCTATCATTCATCTTATAAGAGAAAAAATCTGCCATTGCTTTTATATAATATGGGGTGACAAGTTTATTTGTGTCACCCCTTAACCCTATACAGGGAAACATAATTGCTATTTATTTTATTTAGATATACCTCTTTGGGCGTTTTGCACAAACTCGATAAAGATCAGTTGTTCCGGAGTAGGATTAGGAATTTGCAGAGCTTTTTCTATTGCCTGAGAAGTATTTAATCCACTGCGATAGAACAGATTGTATATTTCCTTTATCTTAGCTATGGTCTCGGTGCTGAAACCTTTCCGCATCATTCCAATAGTATTTAAACCAACAGATTTATAAAGATTACCCTGTCCTCGAGAAAAAGGAACAACATCTTTATTAACGGCAGAGGCACCGCCCACAAAAGCATAAGAACCAATATGAACAAATTGATGAACTGCTGTTAAGCCACCAACACTGGCATAATCATTGATATGAACATGGCCACCAAATTGAACTACATTGGCAATTACACAATGGGAACCTATTTGGCAATTATGAGCTATATGCACATATTCCATTATCAGGTTATTATTTCCAACAACAGTATCTTCGTCTATCTGGTTGCTACAATTGATAGTAACAAATTCCCGAATCGTATTATTACTGCCTATTTGTAAGCGAGTTTGTTCACCTTTATATTTTAAATCCTGAGGTTCAGTTCCCAAAACAGCAAAGGGATAAATTTTATTGCCGTCGCCAATAGTTGTATGTCCGGAAATTGTAACATTGGCTATCAGATGATTATTAGCCCCAAGCACAACATATTTACCAATATTACAGTATGGTCCAATATTGCAATTTACACCTATAACAGCTCCTTCTTCAATAATAGCAGTAGGATGAATAGTTGTCATTTTTCTCTCTCCATAATCATAGCCATAAAATCGCCTTCAGCTACTTTTTCTCCATCTACAAATGTCTCTCCGTGCATTTTTGCCAAAGATTTTTTGAGGGAAATCACTTTCAGTTCATAACGAAGTGTATCACCGGGCAAAACTGGTTTGCGGAATTTTACATTATCGATACTGGCAAAATAGGCAACATAATCTTGAGGGTTATCCATTTGATTAAGTAACATTATTCCCCCGGCTTGAGCCATACCTTCAATAATGAGTACTCCTGGCATTATTGGATGCCCTGGAAAATGGCCTTGAAAGAAGGGTTCGTTGATAGTTACATTTTTAATGCCTACCAAGGTTTCACCTGGGGTAAATTCCACAATTCTATCCACAAGTAAAAAAGGATAACGATGAGGTAAAATACGCAAGATGGCATTAATATCGAAGATCACATCTTTTGCCTTACCTTTCTGATATATCTTTTGCAGCTGCTGTTTTTTCTGGATCTGACGCAACTTTTTAACCAGCTCCACATTGGTTTTATGTCCACTCCGTGCAGCCAAAATATGCCCTTTAATAGGAATACCTAAAAGAGCTATATCTCCAATTAAATCGACAACTTTATGGCGAACGAATTCATTGTAATAACGTAAGGGATGACTGTTCAAAATGCCTTCAGAGGAAACAGTTATCGGTTGATGATAACCAAAAACATCTTGCAAGTGCTTCAATTCTTCTTCGCTGATATCTGGTTCTGCTATAACTAAAGCATTTTCCAGAGAACCACCTTTGATCAGTCCCATATTTTTTAATGCCAAAATCTCGTTTATAAAGCAAAATGTGCGAGCTCCGGCAAAATCCTTTTCATAATAATCCAAAGAAGGCAGCCAAGTATATTGAGTTCCCAGATAGGGATGTTTATAATCAATCATAAAGGTTATTTTCAGTTCGTTGGAAGGAACGATAACAATATCTACATTATCTTCCGGAGCAGAAAAACTAATGGGTGATTCCAGCTCAAAATATTCCCGTTCACTATCCTGTTGCATAATACCACATTGCCTTAATATATTTAAGAAAACAACAGCAGAACCATCAGCTACAGGAGCTTCTGGTCCATTTATCTCAATGCGGATATTATCAATTCGCATACCTACAACGGCTGAAAGAACATGTTCAATTGTGGCAACTGTGGCTCCATTAATACCAATAGTTGTCCCCCTGGAAATATCTACTACATGATCAATATCAGCAGGAATTTCAGGTTTTCCTGGTAAGTCCGTTCTGATAAAAACAATCCCTTCTTCCGGTCCTGCAGGTTTAAATCTAATCGTGCTAATTTCCCCAGTATGAAGTCCGATACCAGTATAAGAAGATTCGCCGCCTATTGTTTGTTTGTATTCCATTATTTATCTCCGCTATTTGTTTCTTTTTTCTTGGCTTTCAGGTAGGCAAAATACATTTCTGGTAGATTTTTTTGAACAGCCATAATGCGTTTAGTAAGATTCGCGTCCAAAGCTGGATAGCCAAAATATTTCCCATCATCAGGAATATTGCTGGATACTCCAGATTGAGCTCCAATCATTGCTCTATTGCCAATTTTAAGGTGATCTGCCACCCCAACTTGACCTGCCAGATAAACAAAATCTCCTACAATCGTGCTTCCCGCTAAACCAACTTGGGAACAAATAACACTATGTTCACCAACAACGCAATTATGGCCTATTTGAACCAGATTATCTATTTTTGTGTTATTTCCTATTATGGTAGAACCTAAAGTAGCCCTATCTATGCAACTATTGGCTCCGATTTCAACATCGTTGCCAATAACAACATTTCCCACCTGGGGAATTTTTTGTTGAACGCCAGCAATTAACATAAAGCCAAAACCATCAGCTCCAATAATTACGCCACTGTGTAAAATACAGTTATTACCAATTACGCAATCATCATAAAGGCAAACATTAGGATAAAGTTTCGTTCTTTCTCCTATGTACACATTTTTGCCAATTGAGCAACCCTCACCAATAATAACTCCTTTGCCTAATTTGCTACCACTACCAATAACAACATTAGCTCCAATGGCCACTTCTTTATCTAAAATAACATCTTCAGCAACAACAGCAGAGGGATGAATAGTATAGGTGATATTCTTGTTTTCTTGATTAAGTAGATATGTAATTAGTAGCATTAAGGCAAAATAGGGTTTTTCCACAATCAGCAAAGCTCTATCTGGAAACATAGGTACATATCTTTTAGTAGTAATAATTAGGCCTGCAGAGCTGGCTTTAACGATGTCTAATAGCTTTTCCTGTTCCAGAAAGATTATGGTTTGTTGATCTGCTTCTTGTGGTTCACTAACTTTACAAAGGTTTTCAGGTATTTTGCCTATAAGTTCCCCTTGGCAGATATGAAGGAGTATTTCCTCTGAGATATTTGTGCTAAAGCGTTTCATTTTTTATCTGGCTTAAATTCTTCATAACCCTCAGGGGATTTAATTTCGGGAGGAGTTTGATCTTTGGGAGGGTTAATATCCGTTGGTGATACATCTGTTGGTTTTACGGTATCTTTATTCAGTTCCAACAATATTTGCTCGGTTAAATCTAAAGTGGGAAGTGCATAAAGTAAGCTACCCATACTAACATCAAAGATCATAGTGTATTTTTCGTCTTCAGCAATTTTCTTGATCAGGTTATGAATTTTCAGAGTTAGGGGATCAATAAGTTCACGATAACGCTGTTCCGCTTTTCCTCCATCGCCAAAATATTCTTCCAGCAAGCGACCTGCCTCTGTTTTTTTAGTATCGATTCTGCTTTGAGTTTCTCTCTTAGCAGCATCGTTCATAGTTAGCTTACGGATTTCAAAATCGCGTTCCATTTGCTTAATTTCGTCATCCAAAGTACGAATTTGATTTGTCCAGTTTTGTTTATCCAAAGCAAACAACCTGGCTACTTCTGCCGCTTCATTACTTTCCAGGAGCAGACGGTCTGTATTTACAAAACCAAGTTTTACAGGTTGTGCATAAGCCAAGGCAAACGATGCCACCAGAACAATTAGGACTAGGATATGTTTTTTCATTTTTTCTCCTTATTGATAAACGGACTTTAATTAATTGGGAAGCGGAAAGATTGGTTCCAGCACTTTTACAGCACGCACATCATCCACTCTTTTAACAGGCGTAGTTAATGGTGCTTCTTTAACAAGTTCAGGATTCTCTTTACATTCTTCAGCGATTTCGATCATCGCTTTGGCAAAGGCATCCAAACTTTCCAAGCATTCCGTTTCAGTTGGTTCCACCATCATTGCTTCAGGAATAATAAGTGGAAAATAGATAGTGGGGGAATGGAATCCTTTATCTAAAAGCCGTTTAGCAATATCTAAAGTAGTGATTCCATATTCCTTCTTTTGCCTGGTACCATCCATCACAAATTCGTGCATACAGTTTTCCTGATGTTCGATGTGATAATAATCTCCCAGAATTTTCATAAGGTAATTAGCATTTAAAATTGCATTCTCAGAAACTCTTCGCAATCCTTCCGCTCCTAACATCTTAATATAGATATAGGCACGGATTAGGACAGCAAAGTTACCATAAAAACTATGCACTTTACCTATGGAAGTAGCTTCATTTTCATAAGAAAGATGATAGCCACATTCGTCTTTCGTAACTATAGGAACCGGCAAAAAAGGTAGCAATTTTTCGTTTACAGCTACCGGACCTGAACCTGGGCCACCTCCTCCATGTGGAGTAGCAAAGGTTTTATGCAAGTTAAAATGCATCAAGTCAAAACCGATTTTTCCAGGTTGTACTATTCCCAAAAGAGCATTCAAATTGGCTCCATCCATATACATTAGGGCATCTACGCTATGAATAATTTCAGCAATTTCTTCAATTTGCGTTTCAAAAAGCCCTAAGGTACTGGGATTAGTAATCATAATTCCTGCAGTATTTTCATTTACTAATTCGCGAAGTTTAGCTATGTCACAGCGTCCTTCTTTATTGGAAGCGAGTTCCACTGTTTTATAACCGACCAAACTACAGGATGCGGGATTAGTTCCATGTGCGCTATCGGGAATAATGATTGTATCTTTATGATTATTACCCTTTGCTTTATGATAAGCAGCAATAATTTTAATACCAGTAAATTCACCTTGAGCACCTGCTGAGGGTTGAAGTGTAACTCCTTTCATTCCAGATATTTCGGCTAAGTCATTTTGCAATTCATACATCAGTTCCAAAGAACCTTGCATTGTTTCTTCTGGTTGAAAAGGATGCAAGGTAGTAAAAGATGAATGCCTTACCAGGGTTTCATTTAGTTTGGGATTATATTTCATTGTACAGCTACCTAATGGATATAATCCCTTTTCGATAAAGTGGTTTTTATGCGAAAGAGATATATAATGCCGCATAACATCCAATTCACTCACTTCCGGAAGACGCACTTTCTTAGTTCTAAGCATTGTTTCAGGAATCAATGTTGGCAAAGGTGTATCTATTTCTCTTTTGGGTAAAGTTACTCCTTTTCTACTTGGAGAGCTATGTTCAAAAATTGTTTTACTCATTTTACTACCTCCTTCATCGCCTGAACAAAACTGTCAATTTCTGTTTTGCTCTTCTTTTCGGTTATCGCTATCATCAGCTCATTCGGTTTTCCGTAAGGAGCAAGATCAATTCCGGCATATATATTTTCAGGTAGTAAAGCGTTTATAATATCTGCGGCTTTTTTCGGAGTGCGGATTACAAATTCTTTAAAGAAAGTTGCTTTGGGATAAGCAAGAGCCAAACTCGGTATTTTACAAAGTTCGCTTGCCGCATAATGTGCTTTTTGAACAGATTGAGTAGCTACTTCAATAAGCCCTTCTTTGCCCAATAAACACAAATATACTACGGCAGCCAAAGTGCAAAGTGATTCATTGGAACATATATTGGAAGTTGCTTTTGCTCGTCTGATATGTTGTTCCCTGGCTTGTAAAGTTAAAACATAAGCTTTTTCACCTGCTTTGTCTATTGTTCCACCTACAATTCTACCAGGCATCAAACGCGCCATATCCAATTTGGTAGCAAAGAATCCAAAAAGCGGACCTCCCATATACATATTATTACCAAGTGCCTGACCTTCACCAACTGCTATATCAGCATTATATTCTGAAGGGGGTATAAGAACAGCTAAAGAAACAGGATCAACACTGGCAATTAGTAAGCACTTGGAGTTCTTATGAACAATAGTATCTATAGCTTTGGCATCTTCCAAGTTGCCATAAAAATTGGGAGTCTGGAGAACTACACTTCCAATTGTTTCATCCATCATTGCTTCCAGGGCAGATAAATCTGTCACTCCCTCTTTTTCGGGCACAGTTAAAAGCTCTATACCGATACCTTCAGTATATGCTTTAATCACTTTAACATAATTCGGGTGTAAAGTTGCTGGCAGAATTGCTTTAGTTAAATGGTTTTTACGCACAGCCATCAAAATAGCTTCCGCAATTGAACTTGCTGCATCATACATTCCAGCATTGGCAATCTCCATACCAGTAAGCTCACATATCATTGTTTGGTATTCAAATATGTACTGAAGTGTACCTTGACTTACTTCTGCCTGGTAAGGAGTGTAGGCAGTAAAAAATTCCGGACGCGAAACTATGGCATCCACTGCAGCAGGAATAAAATGATCGTAAACACCCCCGCCCAAAAAGGAATTTACTTTACTACAAGGTTTATTTTTATCTGCCTTTGTTTGGATATTACGGTTTATTTCCAGTTCCGATAGGGGTTCGGATATAGCAAGAGGGTTACACATTCTCAGTTTGGCAGGAATAGCAGAGATTAAATCCTCAAACTCATTAGCGCCGATTACCTTTAGAATTTTTCGCCTATCATTATCGGTATTAGAGATATAGGGCATTTTCGCTCCTTGTTTTATAGACATTTGCTTTAGTTTATACTTCAAAAATAAAGTTATGGTTTATGTCAATTGGTTTTTGGATTTGCATAGAATAGCACAGATATTTATGGTATTAAACTGATTCACACTGATAATGTAAGAAAAAGGTCTTATGCACTGATGATATTTTCGAAACAAGGATGTAAGGATTAGATTTTCTGAAACAAGGATTTAAGGATTTTAGGATTAAGAGGATATAGCTTTATAAACAAGGATGTTAGAAGAGTATTTAGCTACCGAAATCACCGAAAATAACTCACGCAGATTCATTTGTAGAAACAAGGATGTTAGGATTTGAGAAGATTATATT
>DJGX01000001.1 GCA_002432865.1 Cloacimonetes bacterium UBA5835 | reverse complement strand
AACTACATTTCTTTCAATAGACCGTTTATTTACATAATTACAATTCGACATAAGCAAAACAAAAAGCCGGAGGAATATACTCCTCCGGCTCTAACTTGTTTATAGCTTATTTCTTAAGGATCATTTTCTTTGTTTCAGAGTAATTTCCAGCTTTCATCCTATAAAAATAAATACCACTGGCAACAGGTCTACCTGAATTATCTGTTCCATTCCAGGTAACTTTATGTTCACCAGGTTCTAAGGGTTTATTTACTAAGGTTCTAACTTTTTGCCCTAAGATATTATAAATTACCAACTCCACTCTACTTTTTTCATGTAAACTGAAACTGATGCTTGTGCTAGGATTGAAAGGATTCGGATAGCAACCATGTAAAGAAGTTACAACACTGATAACAGGATCTTCATTGGCAACCGGTTTCCCTGTTCCATAGAGGGGAATGTTATTAATTAAGGCATTGGGGTCGTCTGTATGAATAATTAAAGAGCCGTTGTATTCAATGTTTTCAGTGGGACGGAAATTAACATTGAAAGTAAATGCTTCTCCTGGAAGAATAATGTACTCCAAATATTGAGAAGGCATTGAAGGCATCCCTAAAGAGAAAGGTTCTTCTGTAGAAATAGTGCCAAGCATAGATGCTGTACCACAATTGCAAATAGTGAATTCATGTGAGGCTGTAGTATTAACTGTAACTTGTCCAAAATCTATGTTTTCGATATCAATAACAAATATGGGTGTACCAATGTTTTCTCCTGTAGAAGGGAAAATAATATCATCAAGCCAGGCACAATCGCTACCTTGAGTTATACTTGCATTTTTTGTATATTCCCATTTGAAAACATTTGTTCCAGGATTAACCGGGAAGGTAACTTGACTCCATGAATCGTCAGTTCCGCTCCATTGGTACTTTAAAACTCCATTGATGTAAAATTTCAAATAATCACCGTTCAGTTCAGAAGAAACTTTTTTCCAGAAAGAAATTTCGCTGGCCTGAGGACATTCAAAGTTAATACTAATTGAGCTACTAGAATTATGATTAATTGTAGGGGATTTCGCTGCCGGAGTGCCATTATAACTACCTCCAGCAATAGTCCAATTTCCTCCTTCAAAAACCCAGGGGAAATTACTGAAATTATAATCAAAATTCTCCATAACAATGCCAACTATAACTGTGTAGATATTTACAAATACATAATCCCCGATCATTGTCATTGCTGTAAGCTGAACTGGAGTTCCCATCGGAATTTGAGAGCTGAAAGTTATATTATAAATTAACTGAGCTGACATCCCGATAGCAAGATTATCTATAGTAGAAATTATTGGAGCTATAAGATATGGTACGCCATCTATTACTATATCAGTTGAAATATCACTAGCATTACAATGACCAGAATTAGTAACAGTATAAGTAAGGGTTACATTCTCTCCAGCATCTATTCTACCATTATTATTTCCAGTACTGTCGTCAATTTGTAATGCGCCCCAAGTTATTAACGGGGCATAAACTATAAAACTACGATTATATTCAAAAACATCGCCATCAATAGTAGCAATAGTAACCGTCAATTCTACAAGATGTTCATCTGGAATGTTATTAGCAAGCTGAATTTGAAAATCTTCTATGCTACTTGCATCTCCACTGGCAATGTTTCCAATATTAAGTACCGGATTGATGATAGTAATATATTGATCTGTGGAAGAAAGAGTTACACTTACATTAGAAGCAATTTCACTACCAATATTGGAAAGAGCCATTCCCATTAAAATGGTTTCACCAGCAGTAAAGACATTATCATCATTATCATTAAAAGTGGTTTCCGTTACCATTATATAAGGTCCGGTACTTGGTAAAACTTGAATAGTCTGAATATAAGTCTGATAGTCAAATGCGTAAATAGTGAGAGCTAAATCCATCGGTTGATCTGGTATAACATCTAAGTTTATCACACAGTTACCTGAAGCATCTGCAATACCTTGTCCGTATACAATTCCGTTTCCTGTTAAAGTAATTCTGGCAAAAGGTATGGTCTGCACCGTAAAATTGCTCATTCCTAAAAACAAGACAGGATTGTAAGTAGCAGTAATCACTTGAGGATTTTTAGTCCGAATCATTAATGATGCATCTCCAAAAATGGTCCAGGTTCTGGCATCACCAAGACCTTGGCTACCATATACTTCAATCATTTTATGTGCACCATTAAAAAGTAAACCACCCACCCGATATTTTAAATTGCCAACTAAGAGATCGGTTACTTCGTCCTGACCACGCATAGGCGGAGCCCAACTTTGATTAATTGTAGAACCCCAAAAAGCGATAGCTCCAGCAGGAGCATTTGTTGTTTCATTTACAGAACGCATCCATGCTTCTGCAAAACAGGTTTGGCTAACAAAGTTTCCATTCACACAAGCAACTGAAACAATAAAGGGTAGCATATAATCATTAGTAAGAGCGTTAGCATTGTTGTTGTTGAAATTTGTAGTTACCCAATAAGTATCGGCACCATGCCCAACATAATTAATAAATCCTCTTCCCTGATTTACAGAAGTTGTCACTTGAGCTGCTGTTGCTCCTGGATCGTAAATTTGGTCAACAGTAGTGTAACCATAATTAAGAAGGTCTGTCCGAATATTATTCATATGAGCAATATCACTTTCACCCATATCTCCTTGACCGCTACCACCTTCTGCAGAAGCTATTCCTATTGCTTTTTCTAACCAAGTTGCTCCCGGGGCAATATCTCTTTCATAATAGATACTGCGGTTAACCTGTGTTTCCAGTTCAGCTGCTGTTTGAGCAGAAAAACGACCCACAAAGATATCATAATAGTTATCATTTCCAGCTAAGAGTGCATAGGAAGGATCACTTCCACCTCCAGAATAAGTAAGAGTAGGAATTTGAGGTCCATCACCAACGAGCTGAACAAACATTAAACCGTCATTCAGATCGTATTGTGCTTGAATGAAATTCTTAATCCCAGTTGCTGAAGAACCTGCTTCTGTAACATCTACAACATTTACAGTAAAGCCAAGCTGTCTTTTCCAATCAACCCAAGGTTGAATTGCAGTATCAAACATACTATGCTTAATAACTAAAATTCTACCTTCTTCATTTAAGGATGGATATTTAGCAGTGCTGAAATTTAGAAACATATTCTGATAGGTGCTCTCAAAGTAGCGACTATAAGAGGACTTTGGACTTGTTAAGGCATTGGTTAAATCAGATCCCTGAGCATAAACTGAAATATTCAGCTTTGTATATACCCTCAGAATACCTGTTGCAGGATAATATACAAAGGGTTGAAAACGAACTGTAATTCCCCTGTAATCTCTTAATATAAACGGTTCCGTTAAATAAGCAATCTCAGCAGGATAACTTTCCTCGCTCTGATAAAAATCAGCAAATTTATAAGGAACTGTAGCAGGATCAATATTACGAGTTATATTCCCTTTGGAAGGGGCAATGGGCATAGCCAGTTCTATATATTCACTGTTTGTTATATTCAGATGCATTGCAGCTGTAGGTGGAATAATTAGGCTTCTTGCTAAAACAGGAAGTTGTGGCAAACCTTCATCTAAGGTTATCCCTTCCTTCTTTAAAAAGAGATGAAACCACTGTTCTCCATCTATATTAACGGCTTCTCTAAAAAAACTGCCTAAAGTAAATTCCAGCTCCATATTATTAGGATTGCTGTTCGTTAAATGTATATCATTAGCATAATTACTAACGATAATTTGTTCCGCACTTATAGCTATAAAGCTGAGTATTAGACATAAGAATAATAAAATCCGTTTCATTGGTTACTTCCTTGTTTGATTTCAAAATATAAAGAATTATGTAGCATTTGATTTCCCTTTATTTTATAGCAGGCATCCCTAAATAAGGATGCCTGCCACATCGAATAATTATTTCATTAACATCATCTTCTGAGTAGATGAATAGTTCTTGGTTTGCATCCGGTAAAAATAAATCCCACTGGAAACATTCATTCCCTGTTCATCTTTTCCATTCCAGACAACTGTATAATTTCCCGCTGCTTTAGGTTCATTAACAAGCTTGCGGACTAATTGACCTTTGATATTATAGACATCAAGTTTAATGGGGCCAGCCTCACTAAGGGAATAACGAATAGTTGTTTCTGGATTGAAAGGATTAGGATAGTTTTTTTGTAGAGTAGTAACAATTGGAATAGCATTGTTATCAGCATTAGCAAGAGGAGTCAAATTCACCGGAATTTCTACTGTAGAATGTGTAGGATCATTAGTAGTAATCACCAAATTCGTATGAATTGTTGAAACTGTATTTCCGGCAACATAACTAATAGTAAAGAATTGCGTTTCACCTGCTTCGATCTGATATGCATAATCATCAGATAAGGGATTGCCATTCTGGCTTAATTCGAATTCTACAGGAGTTGAGATAATTCCTTGCATTGGAATATTACCTAAATTACGCAAGGTAAAATCTGCGCTCACTGTTGTATTAGGTAACACAGCATTAAAATCTATCTGTTCGGTTGTGGTATAGAATATGGCAGTTTCTAATACTCCTATTCCAGGGAAGAGTATATCATCTAACCAGGCACAATCATTTCCTCCAACTTGTGATACATCTTTGGAATAGGTCCATTTGAAAGTATGGTTGCCAGATGTAACAGGAAAACTAACTCCAGACCAGCCAACTTCTCCACTCCAGGAACCGGTTTCATTATTGTCAATATAGAATTTTAGACAATCGTATGTGGCTTCGCTACTCACTTTTCGCCAAAAAGAGATGTCACCATCTTCAGGTATATCAATAGTCACTTGTAAAGACGTAGATCCGTAATCACCAATTGCTCCAGATTTTGCAGCATAATTTCCGAAGTGAACATTTGTTGAACCACTTACTATAGTCCAAGGATTGGCACTGTCATTTACCCAAGGGTATGAAGTAAAAGATTGGCTCTCAAAACTCTCCCCTACTATTCCAACAGGTATAATAATGCTATGATTTAACATCTGAATTCCTGCATTCATAGCAAATCCAATTGGGATCATTTCGCCTTCTGGACAATTCTGATCGATAAACAAGTAGAAAACAATTGGTATTCCATTTCCAACTGTAAGCGGGGGAATGATAAATCCATAATTATCTAAAGCTGCATAAGGATTATTCATCACTATTGCTAAAGACCCACTATCTACATTCATATGACCCGTATTGGATATGGAAAGAGTAACTGTTACTGTTTCACCTGGTTCATAAATTCCATCTCCATCACCATCAAATAGAGTATAATTTCCAAAAACAACATTGGGAGCATTAATAGTTAAATTGCGCTGAGTTTCCCAAGTATCAGTTCCATCTGTAACAGTGATAGTAAAAGCAGCAATATGTTGATCAGGAACATTAGGCAGAATATTAACATTAAAAGCATTGGTTTGAGTAATACTGTTTCCTGAAGTAATATCAGGAAGCTGAACAGTTGCATTATTTAATATAATCCATTGACTGTCACAGGTTAATGTAGCAGTTAGATTAGTAGCTGCTTCAATACCTACATTATTGAATTGAAGAGTGATATTGATGTTATCACCTGCTTCTGCTATATTATTATTACCATCATTTAATTCCAATGTACCTACTGTTACATAAGGTCCTTCATTGGGAATAACTTCAATATCGGCAATTAAGGGTTTACGCAAGGAACGCGTAATTACCAGTTTTGCCATTCCAGGTTCAGTAAAAGGAGCATAATTTAAAGTAAGGTTTCCTGTAGCATCTGCTAAACCTACTCCGTGTAATTCATTATTCATTGAAAGAGCTACATAGCTATAGGGATCTGTCTGAATATCCATACTGTTAAGCCCCAAAAACATTTGAACAGGAGGATTATATGCATTTTGAGCAGGAATTCCAAGATAGGGAGTTATAGAAGGATCACCCATAATAGCATAGATTTCCCAATAATAGTTAGCACGAGTGCTATTGGACTGAACTACGGCCATATTTCCCATAAAAACCATGCTTCCTGCATTTCCAGCCCAGTCAGCAAAAGGCTCATTATGATCATGAAAGAGAGCATCATAAGCACCTGTATGACCTGCCACAAAAGGAGAACCAGTTCCTACGATAGGTGGCTTATAACCTACACCCCAATAATAATCTTCATCCCAATAAGTATAATTGGTGCCTCCAATATAAACTACTGCACCTTTATTGTTTGCTCTTAACCACGCCTCTCCAAAACAAACGGCTGTATCAAATTTATTGGTTAGGCAGCAGTTTCCAACTGTAAAACAGTATTTATTGGTATTTTGCAAAGAATTTACATTACTAATTGTAAAGCTTGGATTAGACCAGTTTGTTACATCTCCATGAGCAGTGTAATTTATATAACCAATTCCATTGGAAACATTCTGGACGATTGTTGATGCTGAACTTCCAGATGCAGGATAAAGATAAGTGTGGCTGGTAATATTATGAGCAGTATTAAAATAGTTATTAGTAGCATAGTTTATTTGGCCATTAGCATGAGTTGGTGACCAATTACTATCCACACCAGCAATCATAACTACTTCATTTAAATAGGTATCGCTAGGCATAGTATATTGTTCATGCATAAGAGTCTTATTAACTTGATTGGTAACTTCGTCAACAGTAGTAGCGGAAAATCTACCAAAATACATTTCAGGTAAATAATCATTACCCTGTAAACGAACATACGGAAGATCAGTTGGATGAGAACTTGTACTTCCATTATTAGTAGGAACTTGAGCAATATCACCTACTATAAGAAGATATGAAGGAGCTGGATTTTCAGTTGTAGCAGCATTCCATAAATTCTGCATATATGTTTTAATTGTAGTTGTAGAAGTTCCAGTAATAGAAGTGGGAGCTACAATTACATTATAGCCTTCTTGCTTTTTCCAGTCAATAAAAGGTTGCATAGGACTAATAAAATTATCAGGAACAATGATAACATATCCAATCGGATAGCGAAGTAATGAAGAGCGTGGTTCTTCATAATAGTTTAGAAGAGTGTTAGCAAACACATTTTCAAAAGCAGCAGAATATGTTTTATCGCGTAATTCTGATGTAGCAGCATAATCAGCACCGCTGAAAGTTACTTTAACTTCTGCATTATAAATAACTTCTATCTGTTTTAAGGTGGGATTGTATTTTACAGGTACAAAATCAACAGCAAAAATTCTTGTTCCACGCATAATTCCTAGCTCGGTTACACTAATAGAAGGGTTATCCGTCCAAGTATTGGAATTGTAAAAATCACGATTTACAATAAATGGAAGTTGTTCTATATCAGCAGATTTGGAAACAGATTCCTGACGGGGCATCAGAGGATAGTTAATTCCTTGTTCGGTAAGATTTATGGTCTTAGAGTTAATAGTTGTAAAATAAGCACTAACTTCAGCTCCTAAAGGAACACTGATAAGTTGCCGCATTAAAGGTAAGGCAGGTAAACCTGTTGTATTTGTAGAAGTATAATTAGTAGAAATAAGCTCTGTAAATATGCCTTCTTTAGTATTAATGTCTCTGAATTGAATTTCGTCCAGAGCATAATGGACAGAAAGTCCATTCTTGTTGTTTTCCAGCAATTGCACTTTGGCTGGATTATCATTGACTTTGATAGTTCCGCTTACTGCCATTAAGAGCGCAGCAGCAAAAACAAGTATGAGCATAAATGAAATTTTTTTCATTGTTTCTCCCTATTTTTCTTAGCTAATTAAATCATTTATTATTACCTATATATTATATGCAAGATTGAAGCCGAAACCAAAAAAAACATAACCCTACAATAAGTAAAGAAGAAAAAAATAAAAAAAGCAAAAAGAAATCCTTGAAATAGGGCTAACCTACATTGTCACAAGGTTTTGAGTAGCAAAATAGAAATTTGTGTTATTTATTTGCCTTATGCGCTATACAGATTAATATATAAGTAACCAAAAGATGGAATATGATATGCTTCAATTATTTCATTCTAATACTTAGGAGATGAATATGAGAAAAATGTTTAGCCTACTGCTGATTATATTAGCAGCAGGAATGTTAAATGCCTTACCTAAATTTATTATCGGAATTCCTGCTTCAGAACTTTCCTTATCCAAAGAAGAGAATTCCTTACGCAATAAAGTTAAAGAACTTTCAGCGCAGGATCTGGAAATATATTACTATAACGAGTTCTACATTATTGCAGGCACCAATGTAAGTAATTACCCCAAAGCGGTTAATTTGGGAACTCCTCAAGACGGAAGATTTTATCTGGTTACAATTGGTAATAGGCATCCCGATTTTGATCGAAACATAGTTGGAGAGGTTTTATTAAAGATGGGTTCGGTTGTCTTACTGAAAACAGATTTAGATGAAATCCAGCTGCGACAGCAGATAATCTATCCTTTTATTCCTTTGTTATATGAACCCATTAAAATAGCAGAATATTCAACTCTAAATAATTCACTCAAACATACCAGGACAGATATTGTAGATATGATTGCTGATGTTTCTGTGGACAGTGTTGCGTATTTCATTCAATCCCTACAAGATTTTATGACTCGTTATGCTTTGGCAAATAATCGGTTAGAGGTAGCTAATTGGATTAAGGCTCAATTTGAACGATTTGGGATAACCGATTCTCAATTATATCCTTTTAATTGGAGTGGAACCACTCAATATAATGTAGTAGCAACCATTCCGGGAACTATTTATCCGGATACTTATATTATCGTAGGCGGACATCATGATTCCATAACTAACGATAATCCAATGACTTTTGCTCCCGGAGCAGATGACAATGCCAGTGGCACAGTTGCCGCTTTAGAAATGGCAAGAGTAATGATGGCAAATAATTATCAGCCCAAATGTTCCATCCGTTTTGTTACTTTTGCGGCAGAAGAATTTGGGCTTTGGGGTTCTAAGGCATACGCTACAATGGCAGATCAAAATAATCTGGATATCCGTTTAATGATTAATCATGATATGATAGCTAATATAAGTCCCAATCCCTGGGATTCGAGAGTTTTTTTAATGCCTTATGATGGATATCTTGATCTCACCGAATATGCAGCTATGTTAACTTCACAATATACCACTCTATTGCCTGTTTATGGATCGATGAATTTAAGTGCCAGTGATAGTTATTCCTTCTGGCAGCATGGTTTCCCGGTCGTTTACTTTTTTGAGTATAATTTTTCGGATGTCTATCACAGTAATAATGATATTGTAGCTAATCTTGATCCATTTTATTGTACCAAAGTAATTCGTGCTTCCACCGCCGTTGCTGTCAGTTTTGCTGATATGCCTTCCACGCCTACAAATTTTACTGTTCAGGATGAAGGCACCGGTAGCAGTATTCATCTTAGTTGGAATCCAGTTTCCGATCCTACTCTTTCGCATTATAAAATTTCCTGGGGTATTACTCAGGATACTCTTAGCGATTCTCAAACTACAATTCAGAATGAGATAAGTATTAACAATCTGACAACCGGCCAGCTTTATCACTTTGCTTTAACTGCCGTTGATGATAATGATAATGAAAGTATGCCTATATTTAATCAAGCTGTTCCCAGATTAATTCCTTCCGTCCCAGTTAGTTTTACAGATCATCCTTTGCCTCAGGTAGTTGAACTTGTTTGGCAAGCAAATACGGAGCTTGATTTGGCAGGTTATAAATTATACCGTTCTTTGGACAGCTCAGAAATCGGTGAACTTATTGCCACTTTACCTCCCACTGTTCAAAGTTTTACGGATACCAATGTTCAAGGAGGCGATTTTTATTATTACTATCGTCTCTGTGCTTTTGATAACGATAATAATAACAGTCCTTATACTGCTGTGATAAAAACCAGACCTATAAATATGAATTACGGTGTTTTAATTGTTGATGAAACAATGGATTTTAGCGGTAGCAATCTTTTTCAACCAACAGATGAACAGGTTGATAGCTTTTATGATCAATTGGTTGCTGGTTTATGGAGCACATCTCATTTCGATTTAGCAACTTTAACTGATACCTTGCGTCTGTGTGATCTGGGTATTTATTCCGCAATTATCTGGCATGGCAACGATTATACCGATATGCAGTATCCCTATTACATTAAGGATGCTCTTAAAAGCTATATTTATTATGGTGGAAAAGTTCTGTTCTCTCTTTATCATCCCAGTATGGCTTTTGAAATGAATAGTGGTTATCCTGCCTCTTTTCCTTCTGGTTCTTTCATAAATGAAGTTCTAGGAATAAGCAATGTAGACTATAGTACAAGTGCGCGTTTCAACAAAGCGGTAAGTACTGATCCCAATTATATTGAAGTAAATGTTGATCCTGCTAAAGTTCCACCTGGTCTCAATGGTCATTTATTTCATATTGAAGTTATCAACCCGAATGCTCAAGCTACTCCGATTTATAGTTATGCTTCCGCTTATGATCATAATACCCTACAAGGTGTTTTAAATGGAGGAGTAGTTGGAATCCTAAACAATTATTATGCAGGTAAAACAGTAACTTTAAGTTTTCCCTTATACTCAATGGATTTCAACCAAAGCCGTCAGGTTTTGCGCTATATCGTAGAGACCTGTTTTGAACAACCAATATCAGTTTCCGATGAAGTTATAAATCAGGTCCCCGAAATTTCCATTTTACCCAATCAGCCCAATCCTTTTTCTAGTACAACGCAGTTTAATATCCTCTGTAAAAACATCAGTGCCCCACTGGAAGTTAAGATTTACAATCTGAAAGGTCAGCTAGTTAAAACTCTTTACAAGGGCATTGCTGATTCCAAAAATAAAATTTCCTGGGACGGAACAGACTATAAAGATAAACAAACTGCCTCGGGAATATATCTAATTAAAGCAAATCAGGGCAATACAATAGAAACCCGTAAAATCTTGAAATTGAAATAAACAGTATTATTACGAAAATGGGAGCAGGTATTATGTTATCCCGCTCCCATATTTATATTTAGATTTATTTTACGATCCTAAAGTGGCTACCATAACTGCTTTAATTGTATGCATTCTGTTTTCAGCTTCATCAAAGACCACAGATTGGGGTCCCTCAAAGACCTCATCTGTAACTTCCATACAGGTTAAGCCGAATTTGTCGTAAATATCTTTGCCAATTTTGGTTTTCAGATCGTGGAAGGAAGGTAAACAATGCATAAATATAGTTGTACTTTTACCAGTTTTAAGCATCATTTCGCTGTTTACCTGATAGGGCTTAAGAAGAGTAATTCTTTGTTCCCAAACGCTATCCGGTTCACCCATAGAGACCCACACATCAGTATAAATGATATCAGCGTTTTTCACACCTTCGTCAATATTATCAGTAAAAGCGATTTTGGCACCGGTTTCTTTGGCAACTTCCAGGCATTTATTAACCAGATTTTGATCTGGGAATAGAGATTTAGGAGCAACAATGCGAAAATCCATACCAGTTTTGCAAGCACCAATCATCAAAGCATTTGCCATATTATTGCGTCCATCTCCGCAGTAAACGAAAACCATTTCATTCAAGGGCTTGTTTAAATGTTCCATAGCTGTTAAAAAATCAGCCAAAACCTGGGTAGGATGATCCTGATCGGTTAAACCATTCCAAATTGGAACACCGGCATATTGGGCTAATTCTTCCACAATTTCTTGTCCGAAGCCACGGTATTCAATTCCGTCATACATTCTGCCTAAAACCCTTGCAGTATCGGCAACTGATTCTTTTTTGCCCAATTGTGAACCAGTTGGGCCTAAATATGTTGTATGAGCACCTTGATCTAAAGCGGCAACTTCAAAGGCACAACGAGTGCGTGTGCTATCTTTTTCAAAGATAAGAGCAATGTTTTTTCCTTTCAATTTTTGCTGTTCAGTTCCTGCATATTTGGCTTTTTTAAGCTCCATTGACAGATCAAGCAGAAATTGAATTTCCTTAGGAGTAAAATCCATAAGGGTAAGAAAGTTACGGTTTTTAAGGTTGAAAGCCATTTTGGTCTCCTTTTATGTTATATTAGTATTTGGTTTTATCGCTAAAGACTCTTTAAGTAAAAAAAAACGGTTTTTCATTCTAAGCGAGTGTTATCCTTTTTTAAAAGTATGGCTTAACTGTCAATGAGTTTCTCTTTTCTTGGGGTTATGGGGCTTTATGAACTGTCTTCTCCCAGGGTTAGTTAATCAATTCTCCTAAGAGTATTTAGTATGGAAACTTAATCATAGCCAATATACCAGCAAAAACACTCCCATATGATTCCCTTATCCGATATGGGAAGGATATGGGAATCATATCGGCTGTGTAAGTCCGGTATGTCTGTTCGAAAGAACTTTTTATTTGATGGCAAAAAAACACGATTTTTGTCACCACTTCCCCACTTTTGTCACCCCCTATATATATAGAAGGACGAAATAGGAGAAAACAAAATGAAAGTAAATTTCAAATATGGCCTGTCAGGATACACCGGTAAAGCTGATGATTTGGTGTTCTGTTATGACAGAATATCCGGGAAAATTTACGCAAGGAAGAGAGTATATCCTCGCTTAACCGAAGAAAATGCTCGAATTGCTAATATATCTCGCAACATATTTGCCCTACAGCCTTCAGAGGTATACAAGAATGATCTGCGGCTTTATCTATTGCGTCACAATGGATTAAAAGCAAATAGATATAAACAGCTGCGCTCTTGGGTAAATTTGTATCACCTGCTAATGGCAAATATGGCTAAACTCTATCCGGAAATAGACCTGAAAACGATAACCAGAGAACAAATATATCAAGAGAATTTACCCTGTATAAGTGTAAAAAAAGCCGTTGAAGCAGGTGTTCTTCCCCAAGTGAATGGCTATGAAAGAATGGAAGCATTGATATAAAGGAAAAAGTTATCCTCTTCGTTTTTACAGTCTGGAAGAAAACTATTGACGAGTATAGAGAGAAATATTGGAAGGTAAAAAAGAAATCTTTGTCTGTAGATATAAAAAAAGTTGCAGGATATACTGCATAAGATGGTATAATTAAAAGAAACGAGATACAAAATACAGATAAGGAAATTGTAAGGAATCAAGGAAAAAAGAAAAAAATGAAAGTTATCACAGTTATACTAATGTTGCTGCCCCTATTGTTAGCTGCCCAAAGTTACACTTTGGAAGAGCTGATAAGTTTTGGACTGGAAAATAGTTTCAGTGTTCAAAAGAGCTCTCTAAGTTATCAAAGCTCAAGATCAATGCTGAATACATCAAAATGGAATTTATTACCGGATGCTTCTGTTACTGGAGGAGTAAATAAAGATTTTGATCCTGCCGCTGGAACTGATGATGTAAGCAGTTCTGCTGGTTTATCCATAAGTAAAACTATCAGTTTAAACGATGCAGCTTATTTTAATTATCTATATGCTTCTTTGGATACGAAAACAGCAAATATGCAGCTGGAACAAACTCGCAGAACTTATGCATATAATGTATTCAGCGCATATATAAAAGTGCTAAGTTCACAAAAACAACGCAGTTCTCTGGAAGAAAATCTTCTTATTCAAACCCGGGTGTGGGAACAAAGCAAAATACTATTGCAATTGGGAAAAATCACTCCTTTTGAAGTTAAGCAGAATGAGATAGAGGTATTAAATTCCAATATAGCTTTAATGCAATTGGATAATACAATCGCTAATGCACGAAAGGAACTTTTTGCCCTTGTACAAATGCAAGATGAAGGTTATAATTTAACAGAGCTGGATCTGGATATCCAAAAAGAGCTTCCTGCTTTCAATACAGAAAATAATGCCGATATTCAAATTTTAAATCAAGAATTGAAACGACTGAACTTGCAATTAAAGCAAAACAAACTGGATGACTTTCCCCGGCTTAATTTGGCTTATAATTTTGACCGTACAGTAAGTGGTGCTGATTTTGATTTTGACCGTTACAACACTAATCATGGAATATCTCTTTCGCTAAGCTATCCTCTCCTGAATTTATTTGAAAATTCTGAAAGCAGAACTAGAACAAAAATCAGTCGTCAGCTTTCCCAAGTAAGCATTGATGAAAAAAAGGATCAGTTACAAAGAAACTATGATAGTGCTTTACGAGAATTGCAATATTTGAAAAGAATGAATGAACTTTACAGTGAACAACTGGCTCAATCCAGAGATCAAATTACCCAGGCAGAAGAACGCTATCGTTTAGGTCTAATTGAACTTTTGGAACTAGATAAAACACGAACCAATTATATTGAAACCGATATCTCCTATAATAACAATCTATATTCAATAATGGCAAAACAGGAAGAGATAAATTATCTGCTTTCTGAACCAGTTTTAGGAAAATGGTAAAGTAAAACCTATAAGATAAAAATCAAGGACAACTAATGAAAAAATATCTCAAGTATATCATTATAATTGCGCTTATAATTATTGCTATCATTGTGATATCCAGTATGCGCAAGGCAAAAAACAAACCTGAATTTAGAACTGTTACCCCTTCCTTTGGTAATATAAAAGAAGTCGTAACTGCAACAGGATCGCTAAATCCTTATGTTTTAGTTAGTGTAGGAACCGAAGTTAGTGGCAAAATCGATAAACTATACAAAGATTTTAACGATAGAGTAAAGAAAGGAGAATTACTAGCAAAACTGGATACGGATATCCTTTCTACTAATCTGGAAGCTGCTAAAGCTGATTTGGCAAAAGCAAAAACTGCTTTAGATCAAGCAAAACTGGATTATGATTTGCAAAAAGAACTTCTGGAAAAACAAATGACCCCTGAATATGATGCCAAAAAAGCCCTCTATGCTTATCAAACTGCACAACAGAATTATAATAATGCCCAATTAACTTTACAGCGAGCTCAAAAAAACTTGGCTAATGCATATATTACCAGTCCTATTGATGGAATTGTGGTTTCCCGTGATGTAGATGCAGGACAAACTGTAGCAGCCAGTATGAGTTCACCTACTTTATTTCAAATAGCTAATAACCTCGATCAAATGCAAATTTCAGCTAATGTGGACGAAGCAGATATTGGAAAAATAATAGTTGGTTTGCCTGTGGAATTTACGGTGGATGCCTATCCCAGCGAAAATTTTTCCGGTACCGTGAAGCAAATTCGCTTAAACCCAACTACGGAATCCAATGTCGTATCCTATAGCGTCATTATTGATGCAGCCAATCCTGAACAAAAACTTCTTCCTGGTATGACTACAAATGTAACTATTATTATTCAATCCCGAGAAAATGTGATGCGAATTTCAGAAGCAGCTACACGCTTCAAACCCAGTAAAGAAGTTTGGGAACAATTTGGGTTAAAATGGAGTGATGATCTTATCAAACAAGCCCAAAAAGATGCTTATGCTTCTCTGGCTTCTGCAATGTCCAGTTCCAGTAATACAGATTCAATTGAGGTAAGCAAGAATACATCCGGAAAAAGAACTCAAAAAGGATCAGCTAATAATGTAAGTTCTGGAAAATTAGCACTTGTCTGGGTACTGGAAAATGATGTTCCAAAAGCTAAAGGAATAAAAACTGGAATTTCCGAAAGTGGTTTCATTGAAGTTATTTCAGGTCTTAATGGTAACGAAGTATTGATAACCGGAGTGAATAGTAAAAAGAATTCAGATACCACTAATGGAACGCAAGGTGGTCCTGGAATGAGGCCTTTCTAATATGTCAGATTTACTGATTAGAACAGAAAACTTAGTTAAAACATATCAGATGGGAGAAATCCAGGTTCACGCATTAAGAGGTGTTTCTCTGGAAATAAATAAAGGAGAATTTGTTGCCATTATGGGAGCAAGCGGAAGCGGCAAAACAACTCTTATGAATTTGCTTGGCTGTCTGGATTTACCTACCAGCGGTGAATATTATATAAATAATATAGGTATCCACGAAATCACTCCTACTGAACTAACCAAAATCCGCAATCAGATGATTGGTTATGTGTTTCAGAATTTCTATTTACTGCCCAGAACAACTGCTTTGGAAAATGTTGAACTCCCTCTGCTATATAGAAATAAAATGTCTCATCACCAGAGAATTAGAAAAGCAATTGAAGCACTAACTACTGTTAATATTGCTAACAGAGCAAAACACTTTCCTAATCAGCTTTCAGGTGGGCAACAACAAAGAGTTGCTATTGCCCGTGCTATTGTGAATGATCCTATGTTTTTACTTGCCGATGAGCCAACTGGCAATTTGGATACAAGAACAAGTTTGGAAGTTATGACTATTTTCCAGAAATTACATAAAGAAGGAAAGACAATCCTTCTGGTTACCCACGAAAATGATATTGCCCGGTATGCACAAAGATTGATTACTTTTCGTGATGGACGCATAATATCTGATGTTCCCAATAAAAATCCTCAAAATGCTGAATATGACTTAGCCCACCTTCCTAAATTACCTGGAGATGAAGAATGAGTATAATAGGTATAATTCGCATAGCTTTCAAATCGCTTGCTAGAAATAAAACCAGAACTTTTTTAACAATGCTGGGAATTATTATCGGTGTGGCAGCTGTGATAACTATGCTTGCCATTGGGCAAGGTGCCAAAAAAATAGTAGAAGACCAAATATCTTCTATGGGCACAAATGTACTTATGGTTACAGTTAATTTTACACGAAGCACTACTAATGTTCGTCAAGCAGCAGGAAGTGGTACATTACTTGAACTTGATGATGTTTTTGCTATTCGATCACAAGTAGAAGGTGCTTTATATGCTTCACCTGTTTATAATAGCTTTGCCCAATTGAAATTTGAATCCCAGAATTGGAGAACAGGCATTATGGGTGTAGATACAGATTATTTCTACATCCGCAATATGAATACTGAAAAGGGTGAATTGTTTTACGATAGCGATGTTGAAAACGGAACTAAAGTGTGTGTAATCGGGAAAACTGTTGCTGATAATCTCTTTGGAGATATAGACCCAGTTGGACAGATTATTCGTATTCGCAATATCCCTTTCACAGTGAAAGGAGTGATGGAATCCAAAGGACAAAATGTGATGGGTGGAGATCAGGATGATAGTGTTTGGGCACCTTATACAACTGTCTATGCTCGATTATTGGGTCGTAGATGGAGAAATATGATGATTGTTGTGTCGGCTGTTTCCAAAGATAGAATTCCCGAAGTGCAACAAGATATTCTAGAATTACTACAAAACAGACATCGCGGAACAACCAGCGAAGAATTCTTAGTTAGGAGTCAAACTGATATTGCTGAAACTGCCAGTAAAGTATCAGATACAATGACTATACTTTTAGCAAGCATAGCAGGTATATCATTACTTGTTGGTGGAATTGGAATTATGAATATAATGCTGGTTTCAGTTACAGAGCGTATAAAAGAAATTGGGATCAGGATGGCTGTAGGCGCAGGAAAAAGAGATGTTTTATTACAATTTATTATTGAAGCAGTTGCTATTAGTATTTTAGGTGGTTTTATTGGAATACTTCTTGGTTTTGGAGCTTCAGCAATAGTTGGAAATGCTATGGATTGGAGCATCGCTGTAACTCCTTTTTCCGTGTTAATATCAGTAGGTTTTTCGATGGCTATAGGTATCTTCTTTGGATGGTATCCAGCATCTAAAGCGGCAAACCTGAATCTGATAGATGCTTTACGATATGAATAAATATGTTTGAGAATATAAACTCCCAAGAAGAAAAAACACTGCGATGCAAATCAAATAAGCAATAAGTCGCTCAAATTATGAGTCATCACTGTCAAATAAATTTGTAATAAGCATTACAGCTTTTTTGGCAATGATGACTCTTCTCTTACATAGCGGTAATCGCAAACTTTTTACGCACTATCTTTCAAATTTGAATATGAGTATCTGTATGCGGCTAGCCCCTATAAAAAACTCAATAGGTTAAAAATTGTATCTTCTCCAATCACTGACCAGATAATTGCAGCAACAGCAATAAAGGTTCCATAGGCAAATGGTTTACTCTTATCCTTCACAAATATGAGGAAATAGATAATCCCCATCAATGCAGATAGTAAAAAGATATAAGGGATACCGGTCAAGCCAAAATATATTGCTAAACCAGTTAACAACCAAATATCTCCTCCTCCCAAACCTTCCACTCCGCGTAATTTTTGATACGCCCAAGCCAGTAATAGCAATAAACTGAAGACAATTACTCCAGTTAGTAAAGCATTAACAATGCCAACATCATTTCCAGGGATTATTGCTAAAATAATACCTGATATAAGCAATGGAATGGATAGCACATGAGGAATAATCTGATTTATTGCATCAATGAAAAAGATCGGAATCAGAAAAGAAGCCAATAATATATACTTATAAAATCGGAAATCGTGCAAGCCATAGCGAAAGAATAAACCCAAAAACAACAAAGGGGTAATAATCTCTACCAATAAGTGATGCCAATGAATTTTAGCTCCACACCTTGAACATTTTCCTCTCAGCAAAATATAACTGATAATGGGTATGTTTTGATAGATGGGAATAGCTTTCTTACATGATTCACAATGTGAACCAGGGAATATAATGGATTGCTTTTTAGGAATGCGGTAAATTAGCACATTGAAAAAGCTGCCCAAGGCAGCACCAAGGACAGCTATAATTATTATTACGAATGTTAACAGTTGAATCTCCTTACCAACTTCTATACCAGCTATCTTTATAGGGATTTAAATATGGCCCATAAAGCATCTGGAATTGAATTTGGACATTATCTCGTGGTTTATAACTTAATGAAAATTCCGGTATAACTCTACTACTATTGTCATTATTAAATTCAAATTTGCTACTAGTATTGAAACCACCGACATTTACAAAGTTAAGGTCTAAATCGAGCTCCAGCTTGGGATTAAAGTTATATTTCAGGTGATTTGTATAGCGGGATAAATAATAGCCATATCCGGTAGAGCTGGTTCCTGCTTCAAAGCCCATTGAATGACTCATTGATAGTTTCTCTAAATTGAGAAGCGAATTTCCCCCATTACTTGAATAAGGATTCAAATTGGGACGCGGAAATTCTATCTGTGCCATCAAAGGCAGCAGAAAAATGCTCAGGGTTGTAATCAATATCAGCTTTTTCATTTTTATTTCCCCTTCTTAAAAGAAGATATCACTTAATAATATAAGCAAGAACTGTACCGATGTCAAACATAAATTGATTTTACTAGCTCACCTAAATGTTTAATTCCCTTTTCGATTTGTTCAAAAGTGGAATAGGTATAGTTGAGCCGCATACAGTTAAATTTTTCTTGACCTTCGGGATAGAATTTGCTTCCTGGAATGAAGGTTACCAAGTGATCTTTAGCTTTATAGAAAAGAGTATCGGCATTTACATCTTCAGGCAACCACAACCACAAGAAAATTCCACCCTTGGGTTTTGTCCATTGAACATAACTTGGCATTTCTGTTTCCAAGCAAGTAAGCATTTTATCCAAATAGGGTTTATAGAATTCGCACAGAGATTTAATGTGTGGTTCCATATAGCCATCAGCGATGAATTTTGCTACGACCCGTTCAGTTACACAATCTGGACTGATAGTAACTTTCTGTTGCCAGGAGACCATTTTATTAATCAACTCTGGGTGACTTTTTACATAAGCTACCCTGATTCCAGGTCCTAGGATTTTAGAAAATGAAACGATTTCGGTTACCAGCCAAGAATTATTCATTTCTGTATGTGCAATACGAAATAGGGTAGGAAGTTCTTCTCCACTAAAGCGTAAACGCGAATAGGGATTATCTTCCATAATTAGAATCTCTTCTGCTTCACAGAAATTTAGCAAATCACGCCGACGCTGAATGCTCATTGTGATTCCAGCGGGATTTTGAAAATCAGGGATAGTGTAAAGGAATTTGATATTCTTATTGGCATCTCTTAGTTGCTTAACTTTTTCTGCCATCCTGTTTAAATCTATTCCTTCATTATCCATTGGGATACTTTGAACTTCTGCTCCAATAGCTTCAAAAGCGACAATTGTTCCTAAAAAAGTAGGGGCTTCACAAAGAATTACATCACCTGGATCTATCAAACAGCGGGTCATATAATATATCGCATTTGTAGCTCCTACAGTGATGATCATATTATTTCTGTTCAAATTGGGATAATTTTCCCATTTTAAAAGTTCATCCTTCAAAATGTCATCACCTTCACTATTACCATATTGAAGAACATCTCTTCCTTGCTGAGCAACTATTTCCTTGTAAAGTTCACTTAAAATGTCTTTAGGAAAAGTTGCCGGAGAAGGAAAGCCACCTGCAAAAGAAATTAAGCCGGGAACATTTTTGGTTTCCGCAACCAGTTCTCTGATCAGCGATGATTTCATCGTTTTCGTTGTTTCAGAAAAGTAATTCGTAATCATTTTTCTATCCTTGTTATTTTTTTTATTCAAAATCATTTAGGATTATGGACTAAACACCTGCAATAAGCTTTAGAATTCAAATTCCGCTAGTACATTTGTGTTGATCTTTTCCGGCTGTTAAACTTCCAACTACCAGCTAAGACTTTTTAAGGATATATTCTGTAAATCATTCTCGGGAAGGGAATTGTCTCTCTGATATGAGGAACACCACTTATCCAAGCAACTAATCTTTCCAGTCCAATTCCGAAACCGCTATGGGGTACAGAACCATATTTTCGCAAATCCAGATACCACTGATAATCCTCAATGGGCATTTTTTCAGCTACCATACGCGAATATAATAAATCATAATCATCTTCGCGCTGACTGCCTCCAATCAATTCTCCAAAACCTTCGGGAGCAATTAAATCATCTCCCAAAACGAGGTTTGGATTTTCAGGATCGCGTTTCATATAAAATGCTTTGATCTCTTGTGGCCAGCGTTCCACAAAAACAGGAACTGTTGAATCCTCTGTAAGCAGAACTTCATCTTGAGCACCCAAATCTTTATTATGGGTTATATCGCTACCTTTTTGGCGTAAGAATTCAACTGCCTCATAGTGTGTTATTCTTTTAAAGGGTGCATCAGCTGCTTTTAAAGCTTCCACATTTCTTTCTAAAATCTCCAATTCCAATTTACAATTAGAGAGCACATACCGAATAACATAGCGAATTAGCTCTTCCTGAATTTGCATATTTTCCTCATGTTCAACATAAGCTGCTTCCGCATCCATCATCCAAAATTCAGTTAAATGTTTACGAGTTTTAGAGCGTTCTGCTCTAAAGACAGGACCAAAATCATAAACTCTGCCCAAACTCATAATTCCTGTTTCCAGATAAAGCTGACCCGATTGGGAAAGATATGCCTTTCCTTCATCAAAATATTCAAGTTCAAAAAGAGTGGTTGTTCCTTCACAAGCGTTGGGAGTAAGAATTGGCGAATCAAAACGAATAAAATTTTGCTCATTCAGGTAGTTACAAATACCGTAATAAACAGAATGACGAATTCTAAGGGCAGCCCATTGCTTCTGTGATCTTATCCATAGATGACGATTGGAAAGCAGAAAATCAGGACCATGTTCTTTTTTACTAATTGGATATTCATCCGCTATTTGAATCGGCATTACATCACTTACGGCTAATTCATATACATTCTCTTTTTTAGGATGGGGTTTGGGAATGCCGCAAATTATTACCGACGACTCTAAAGTAAGCCGTTTTGCTAACTCAAATTTCTCATCACCTAAATCAGGTTGGAAAGCAACAGTTTGAAGTTCGCCAGTTCCATCTCGAAGAATTATAAAAAGTAGTTTCCCGCTATGACGGATATTGCGAACCCATCCTTTTAACCGAACTTGTTTATCTATATATTTATCGATATCTTTTATAAATACATCTTGCATTTTTCTACCTATTATTCAAGCTCTCAATTTGGCATTTTGAGCTTGTATCTGATTTGTTATTTTAATAGCTATTTCCAAAGCTCTAGTTCCCGCTAAGCCATCAACTATCGGCTTTTTGTTATTGTAAACACAATCAACAAAAGATTCCAGTTCCAAAGTTAGAGCATCTTTTTCAGTATCACCAACATCGTAATTTTGTATATCTAACAACTGTTCCGGATTGATATCAACAACTCCACTCAAGATTAGAGGTAATAATTTATCTACATTATCGCTTTTTTTGATTATTCTAACCTGTTTGGATAAAAAGTCCATTTTCACATAAGCATCTCTCTGGAAAAATCTTAAGGTGCGTTCCTGTTTCATCGATACCCGAGAAGAGGTAACATTTGCTATGGCTCCATTAACAAATTCAATGCGAGCAGTGGCTATATCAATCGTAGGAGTAAAAATACCCACTCCACTTGCTCTGATCTCAGATACAGGACTCTGAACAAAACTTAATACCAAATCGATATCGTGAATCATTAAATCGAGCACTACAGAAACATCTGTTCCCCGAGGTTGAAAAGATGATATTCGTTGTGACTCAATAAACAATGGATCGGAGATCTCGTTTTCCGTCTTTAAAATAACCGGATTAAAACGCTCAATATGACCCACTTGGATCAACAGATTTTTAGCTGCAGCAATTTCTAATAATTCCTGTGCCTGCGCTAATTCACTGGTTATCGGTTTTTCCACAAAAATATGCTTTCCAGAAAGTAATGCTTTTTTCCCTAATTCATAATGCGCTGTTGTAGTAGCCACTATATCAACTGCATCGCAAACAGCGAGCATTTCTTTATAACTGGAAAAACAATGGACTTTTAATTTACCAGCAATTTCTTGGGCTCTTGGGAAGTTAGTGTCATAAACACCAACTAATTCTGCGTTATCAATGTTCTGATATTTTTGGGTATGATATTGACCTAAATGGCCAACTCCCACAACTCCTATTTTAACCATTACTTAAGCTTTTTGGAGAGGACATTTAACATATCCACAGTCATTGTGGAAAGATCATATTCAGGTTTCCAACCCCATTCTTGTTGGGCAGCTGATTGGTCCATATAATTTGGCCAACTATCTGCAATTGATTGCTTTACAGGATCTATCTTATAATCAATTTCAAATTCTGGAATGTGTTTTCTAATTTCTGCAGCAATCATTTCTGGCTCAAAGCTCATAGCTGTTACATTAAAGCTATTACGATGAACCAATTTATTAGGATCGGCTTCCATTAATTCTACACAAGCTCTTAAGGCATCCGGCATATACATCATATCTAAATATGTACCGGGTTTAAGATAGCAAGTATAGCGTTTATTTTTAATAGCTTCATAATATATTTCTACAGCATAATCTGTAGTTCCACCACCAGGTAAAGTTACATTCGAAATAATACCTGGATAACGAACTCCGCGTGCATCAACTCCATATTTTAAATAATAATAATCTCCCCACAGTTCTGCAGCTACTTTTGAAATACCATAAATGGTAGTAGGCCTCATAATTGTATCTTGAGGAGTATTATCCAAAGGAGTGGAAGGACCGAAAGCTCCAATTGAGGAAGGAGTAAAAATTGCACCCTTCACTTCTCTCATCACTTCCAAAGAGTTTATCAAGCTTCCCATATTAATGTTCCAGGCCATAAGAGGATTATTTTCACCTTTAGCTGAAAGAACGGCAACAAGATTGATAATAGAATCTATCTTATGTTTTTTTACTACTTCGAATAACTTCTTAGAATCCATAGCATCCAAATTTTCACAAGGACCACCTTCCTGGATTTCTAAGGTTAAGGGAGTACTCCGATACGCTGCTACTACAGAATTTGCACCATAAATCTTTCTTAAGTAAGGAACAAGTTCTGATCCAATTTGACCGGCTGCACCAAGCACCAGAATATTTTTCATAATTGAACTCCGTTGTTTTTTATAATTTCTTTTATTACCTTATTTTTAAAATGCGCTGCCTTGTCAATTTTTTTGTTTCTGATTTCATTCTGCCAAGATAGTATTAATGCAATCAATGCAGTTCAATAACCTTCTTTTTTATATGTAATCTACTACTTAAAAGTGATATACTGCTAAAGACTTTCCACTATCATTTCCATATTGTCATAAGGGATCGATAAGGGAATGATATGGGAATTATAAGGGAAGGATATAGGAAGCTATGAGGCGTACTGAGGCGTCCTAAAAAATTGACACTAAATTAAAAAAAGGAGATACTGAAAAGCTATAAATCCCACAGATAAAAATGGGTGTGGATATCCACACCCATTTTATGTATGTTGCAAGTATCAGGGATGGTTACTTTTGTTAAACTGCGATAACTTCTTTAACTTCAGGAACTTCTTCCTTAATGATACGTTCAATACCAGCTTTCAGAGTTAAGGTTGCCATAGGGCATCCGTTACAGGTACCCTTCAAACGTACTTCAATAACATTATCGTCACGGATATTAATTAGTTCGACATCACCTCCGTCTGCTTGAATAGAAGGGCGAACTTTATCCAGTATGCTTTCTATTTTTTGTCGTTCTATCACTGTATTTCCTTATTTTATGAGATTAATTGATAGTTCCTCTCCAGAAGGAGAAACTAGCTTTAGCTGATCACCTTCCAGATAGCCAATTTGTTGAGACACACCATCATTATTCATAACCCAACTATTGCTATCTGGATCAAAAGAAAGAACTGTGTTTTCATTACCAGTGCCATCGTTGGGTTGAGAAATAATTATTTGGTTTTTACTGATTTCGAATTTATATTCACCATTAGGACCTTCAGCATATTTAATTATCTTTTCATTTTCGTTCATAGTTAAAGGATTGCTGCCTGTCCAAAATTCAATGGTGTTAAACAAACAAATGTCCAGAATCATAGATGCTTCATAAACTGGACATATCCAAAAAGCCCAGTTAACAATACTCTGGACATATTTGTTACCTAAACTGCCATTAAAGTTATACACTTTTTTGGTTAGTGACATATTGCCATAGCATCCGAAGATACCGACGAGGATAAATATCGCTAATAAAGCGAGGCTAATGAGACGTGTGATTCTTTTCATTGTACGCTCCTTTTTTACTGGGATTCTTTTTTAGCATGGATATTTTTGGTAGTTATGAAATAGAAAGCCGGAATAATTATTAGAGTAAGGAAAGTGGAAACTACCAATCCTCCAATGGATACAATTCCCATTGGTCTGGTCATTTCAGCTCCTGTACTACCAATACCTATAGCCATTGGTAACATACCAAATATAATAGCCAAGGTAGACATAACTATCGGCTTTAATTTCATTTTACCTGCTTCCATTAAAGCATCGTGGACACTATATCCATCCCTGCGTTTAATATTAACATAGTCCATTATTAATATAGCGTTATTAACAACAATGCCAACTAACATTATTATAGACATCATAGAAACGATGTTAAATGTTTGTCCGGCAATAAGTAAGGAGAGAACTACTCCAATTAATGCCAGAGGGACTGTTGCCAAAATTAAAACAGGTTGTGCAAAACTCTCCAGAATTGCTGATAATAACATATAGGTTAAAATTACAGCAAGAATAAAGGTGCGAACCATATCAACTGTTGTTTCTTGCATCATTTTTGCTTCTCCACCCCATTCAAAACGATAACCACTAGGAAAATTGAATTTTTGTATCCGTTCATTAATTTGAGAAGTTATATCGCTTAGATGGTATCCGCTTGCTATATCGCCGGTGACCATAACAGTTTTATAACGGTCATAATGAGTTATTCTATTAATCCCTGAAGAGAAATCAACATCTGCTAATTGGGAAACAAGGTAATTCCTGCCCATCACAACAACATTCAGATTTCTAATCTTATCCGGGGTGTTAACTACATCATCTTCCAGAGAAATTTTTAAATCGTATTGATTACCGCTTTCTCTGTATTCGGTAGAAACTAAACCTTCTACATTTGCTCGTAAAGCTAATGCTAAATCATAGACTGTAGCTCCTGCTGCAGCAAGTTTATCTCTTTTGGGATAGAGAGTAAGCTCAGACCTGCCCCAACGGCTGGAAGTGTCTAAATTGATTAAACCTGGTATATCTTCAATCGCTTTAATAACTTCATTTTTAAGCTGTTCCAAACGATCAATATCTTGACCTTCAAGCATAAATTCCACAGCAGAACGGCCTCCACCTCCCATACCCACTCCCATACCCATAGAAGAACCTGCTATTTTTATTTTAGCATTTGGTATATCGGCAAGCTCTTTAGTTAAGATATCTACTAATTGATTTGCAGAATATTTACGATCCTGTCTATCCACCAGTTTGATATCAGCACTGGCTAAATTGGTTCCTGTATCAATAGAGCCACTGGAACCAAGATTTGTGAGTATATGCACGATTTCTTTATGTTTTGCTAACCGATTTTGAATTATATCCATTGTTTTAGCTGTTTCTTCTAAATTGCTTCCCTGAGGCATTTCTATTGAAACAGTAAGATTGCGTTGGTCTACATTTGGTATCATTTCCATCCCCACTACAAAAGCAAGGCCAACTGAAATCAATAACGCCACAAGAGTAAACAAAAGGATACTAACGCTGGTTTTCTTTGATCTTAAAACATAGCTTAAAAATTTGGAATATACATTACTAAATTTATCGAACATTTTATCAAATGATTGTCCCCATTTACTAACTTTTTTCTCTTTAGGTATAATTTTGGATGCAAGCATCGGAGTAATAGTAAAAGCTGTTAACAGAGAAAATAATGTAGCTACAGTTACAGTTATGGCAAATTCCGTAAAGAATCGACCTACCATAGAAGTCATAGTAGCAATGGGGAGGAATACCACAATATTGGTTAAAGTAGATGCCAAAACTGAAGTACCAATTTCGTTTGTTCCTATTTGGGCTGCTTGTTTTCTGGTTTTACCCATATCTTTATGTCGGAAAATATTCTCTAAAACAACAACTGAACTGGAAACTAATATTCCTACTGAAGTGGATAATCCCATCATTGTCATAATATTGAAAGAATAGCCAAAAAGCTGCATAAATACAAATGTGGAAATTATGCAATAAGGCATTGATATTGCTACAATAAGGGTTGAACGCAAATCATGTAAAAAGATGAAGAGAACCAATCCTGTAAAGATTATACCCAGAAGAATATTCACCAAAGTAGAATTAATAGTGTCTTTGGTAAAGACGCTATCATCACGCATAACTTCAAGTTTCACACCCTCAGGAAGACCCTTATTTAAAATTGGTATTTGTTTTGTAATTTCTTCTGCAACACTAACAACATTTCCATCGGAAGCATTAGTAATAGATAAACGCACAATATTGTCGTCTTTCAAGTTCTCCTGAATATTGAAATAAATTGCTTTGGAACGAACTTCTTCAGTAGTATCCGAAACTCGTGCCAATTGGGATAGTTTTTTTACTCCAAAAGCTGTGGGTATATCAGTATTCTCTATCTCTTTCACATTCTGAAATTCACCTTTTAACCTTACTGAATATTCCTGAGTTCCATGCGTAAAGTTTCCTGCAGGCATATCCAGATTTGCTGCAGCAAGAATTCCACTTAATTGTGATAATGATATATTATTCTCAAAAACAACCTTATCAGTAAGCCGTACATCAATTTGCCTTTTCGCTCCTCCAGTTAATGAAACCCTCGCTACACCTGGAATTTGAGATATACGATCTTTCAGCTCTCCATCAGCAAGTTCATATAAATCCTTGGGAGGCATATTGCCTGAAAGAACCAAGTCCATTATAGGAAAAGCAGTAATATCCATTTTCATAACTATAGGTCTATCTGTGCCATCAGGTAAACTGCGAATAACGGCATCCACCTTGTCTTTCACTTCCTGATTGGCAACATCTATGTTCTTACCTAATTTAAAAGCAACCATCACAATAGACACATTCTCCATCGAGTATGATTGCATAAAGTCAATCTGACTAACTGTAGCAACTGCTTCTTCTATCGGCTCGGTAACTTGAGATTCAATTTCTCGTGGACCAGCTCCTGAATATACGGTTTGAACAACTACATAAGGCAATTTTAAATCTGGCATCAGGTTTAGAGGCAAATTAAAATAGGCAAGAACTCCAAACACTATAAACACCATTATTGCCATAGTGACCAAAACAGGTCGATTAATTGAAAGATCTGTTAAAAACATAGTTCCAACATCCTTATTCAATAACGCGCAGTTTCGCGCCTTCTGTTAACAAATTTAAACCTTCAGTAATGAGAATATCGCCAGGATTCAAACCACTGATAACTTCGTAGGCAAGAGTATTATCTAATCCTGTAGTAATTTCTCTTTTTACAGCTTTACCATCTTGATTCAACCATACATATTTTGTCCCATTATTACTTTGTATTTGGTGACGCTCTACAACTATCACATTTGGCTTGGTAAGAATTTCTATAGATATCTCTGCTGTAACTCCATAGTTGATTTTTTTATTCATCCCCGGAAAGGCCACTTCCACTCTAAATGCTTTAGTGGAACTATCCATTGCTAAAGATATTTCTGATACTCTTCCAGAAATAGTTGTATCTAACCAAGTAGCGGTTGCTTTAGCACCTTTTCTAAATTTGGTAATTTCGGTATCCGGAACCATCACAACAGCTTTGTATCCATTTGTAGAAGCAACTGTAAATAGATCTTTTCCTGGATAAGCTCTTTCACTCGGATTCACATTCATAGCAGTGATAATTCCACTAATTGGAGCACGGACATTTATCATCTTGTCGCTAACTTCTAAATTAGCTTTAGATACTTTATACTGAGTTTCCACATTATCCAGATCTTGCTGACTAATTGCACCTTGGGCAAAAAGTCGTTGCATACGCTCATAAGTTGTCTTGATGCTATTAAAAGCTGTTAAAGCCTGTTCATACTGTGCAGATGGTGTATTCTGTGGAAAACAGACTATAATCTGATCTTTAACAACTCTATCGCCCACTTTGGCGTTAATTCTGGTAATTACATCTGAAACCATTGCCTGGACAGTGGTTTCTTCCATTCCATTAAGAGTTGCATTGTAAAGAAGGTTTTGACGGAAGGTAGATGGTTCAACAACTGTTTGGCGAATGGGAATTCCTTCCTCGCTATATATTTGTTCCATACTCTTTCCCTCTTCCTTTTTTTTAGAACAGGCAAAGGTGAGTATCAGGATCAGGACTGTTAGAATTACTAAATACCTTTTCATAATTTTATTATCTCCATTTATAGGGCTATACCAATTGATTTTTTTAAGTTTCGATCAGCAGATATAATCTCATAGATCGATTGATAATATTGCAATTTAATAGTTTGTAGTGTTAATTGGGCATCAAAAACCTCAAGCTGGATACCAACATGGTTATCATAACGCACTTGGGCAAGCTGCAATCCGCGTTCAGCTAGATGAATATTCTGAGTTTGTACATTATGATTTTCCCAAGCGTGATAATACTTTTGATAATCCTGCTTTATTTGTAAAGCGATCAGTTCTTCCGTATCTCTTTGTTGCAGTTTTGCTTTTTGATAGTCGTAGCGCGCATAATCTCGCTTAGCTGTATTAGTCAAACCAGTAAAAATAGGCATCTGAAAACCTAAGCTGATTCCATATTTATGCCCGAAATCATCATTTTGTATAGCATATTCATCCGCTGATGTATACAATGAATAATCAGCACTGAGGGCTACATTAGGCAAATAATTAATTTTCTCTACCTTATATTGCAATTCCTTCATCTGTGTGCTTATGCCTATCAGTTCAATTTCATTTCTTTGTTTTAAAGCTTGCTCTGTTGCATCTTCTAAAGTAATTTCTATTCTTTCAGGAAGGACAAATTCACCTTCAGGAACTATATCACTATCTTCTTCACCAATTTGTTTCCGAAAAGCAGAAACAGCTATATCATAATCATTTTTGGCTTTCAAAACTTGGGGCTCCAATTTAGCTACACCTAGGCGAGCTTGTAGGAGGTCAAATTCTGAAACCTGACCTTCCTGATTAAAAAGTTCAACGCGTTCCAAATGCCTTCTGGCTATTTGTAAACCATCTTCCTGAACTTCCCATAGTTTTTGTGCTAACAAACACTGATAAAACAGTTCTGTAGTTTTTAGAACAACATTCTGTTCTATAATCTTATAATTGATTCTCTGAAGCTGACGATAGTAATTACCAGCTTTTATCCCGCTTCCAAGTTTACCCCCAGAATAGACAATCTGGTTCATTTGCAGTTGCATAGAAAAAGAACCTGCCTCTGCAGGAGAGGTTGGAATCATAGAATTCACCACACTGTTTATCACTCCAGCCAAATATTCTTCATTATTTGTGGGTGAATCATCTAAACCTGCACTTATATCCATTTTGGAAGGTATTGCTGAATCTGGATAATAGGTCTTACTCAATCCGTAAGCACCTTTTAAATTTAATTGTGGATATGCAGAGCCACGAACCTGTTTATAAGATTCATCAGATTTTCTGATTTCTTCCTGAGCCATCAACAGTTCCTTATTGTTCTGTTTAGCTTTTGTGATGCTGTTTTCCAAGTCGATAGCATACACACTGCTTAATATAAAAGTAAGCAGAGCTAATACAATTAGTGTCTTTTTCATATTTTATCCTCGTTTCACAATTCCATATAGTAGCATCTTAATAATAAAATCATTATCCCGCTCAATCATTTCCAGCAAGCGGGGAACATCAACTATTTTTAAACCTGGTTCGCCAATTACAAACCAATCTGTTATCACTTCACAGAGCCTATCTTCAGAGAAACGATCATCAATTAGATCTTCTTTTTTCCCAAGTTGGATTATTTCAGAAAGTATCTGCATCATAACTTCCCTACTTCTTTCTCTATGTTGATGTAACTGTTTCTGAAAACTCTGGGGAATGTTTATTAAACACTCAATCAGGATGGGCATATTTTCATAAATAAGCTTGGTGGGAAATCGTAAAAATTCCGTCAACTTTTCCTCGAATCCCTCTGTAGCATTAAGATGCTGACGCAACATAGTAAAGTACTCTCTTGTTTTTACTTCTATTGAGGCAATAAAGAGATCCTCTTTACTGGGAAAGTAATAATACACTGTCCCTTTGGCAATTTGTGCTGCAGCAGCAATCTCATCCAGAGAAGTCTTGGCAAAGCCGAAACGGGTAAATAGCTGAGTAGCCATTTCCAATATCAACTTTTTCTTATTCGGTAACGCGCTCATTCTCCTTCCTTATATTATATTGTTTATCATCAACTTATAAAATCACAACTGAATAACTGAACCATTCCGGTCAATTAGTTTAATAAGTCAAGAAATTTTTCTTGATAGGTGAGATTACATACCGTAGAGCTGTAAACTGAAAGCATATAAAAAACACTATTATTTAAAAACAAGAATAGCTAAAAGCAATTCATATAAGCTGTTTTACATTTTTCCTTGCAGCCAGACCCCAATATTTAATCAATATATAGTATAAATAAAAGATGCTCTGTATATGAGCTTCGTTTCTTTGCAATAGATAAGGTTTTTTTACCTTTATTGCTTGAATCCCCAATGTCGCTGTAATCGTATTCTTTAATGGATAATATAGCTTTTATTCATCCTATAATCTTGTAAAGATCTTCTTTATAATACCTTTTTCAGTTTTGATGCTCAAGATATAAATGCCCGAAGCAACTTTATTGCCAGTCTCATTACAACCATTCCAATTCAAGACATATACTCCACTATTTTGTCTGTTGGGAAAGCTTTTCACCAATTGCCCTTTGATATTATAAATTGATGCTTCACTGGTTAACCCCTCACTGTTTTTTAATTGAAACCGAACAATATCGTGGGAAGGATTGGGGTATATCAATACAATCTGCGGACTTGATTCAATTCCGGGATCAGAAATTGCTTGGGTTTCCCCATTTACTTTTACTATAAAAGAATATCTATTGGAAGAAGGCGGAATAAAAAAATCGCCAAAATGCAAGCTATCAGTTGAATTGGAGCCAGTAATCACACAGCCCCCTGTTTCTAAAGCAGTAATATCTATAATATTCAGATAGAATAAATAGCCAGCATCATAAGTTTGCAATCCCCATTGCCATTGCCCTTGCGGATTTGCCATAGCTACATAGATATTGGCATTATTATGATATCCGGTTAAAGTATCATCACCAAAAGTATAATTGCCCCATAACTTACCGGTAATATAGCAATTACCTGTTTCATCTCCACAGATTTTGGTTGGTATGCAATGTCCCATTGCAGAATCATCATTATACCATTCCCAGTTTTGATTAAAATCCAATTTTCCGCAATAAGTAAAAGCATCTAACCGATTATTTTGCATACTATCTGTTATAATAAAAAAAATATCACAAGTAATATAACTATTGCCAAAAGGGTCAATATAGCTATCCATAATCCCCATTCCGCCATCACTGATCCTTTCACCCCAAATTGCATTGCCGTTAACATCCAGTTTTACGATATAACCACTTGTTTCCTGGCTGGTTAAAATTACCTGATTAGGATAACCAAATGCACATTGATAGAGAAAATAACCGGTTATGTAACAGTTTCCAAAATTATCCGTTCCCAAATTTGCACATTCTGGACAACCATATACACTACTTGCTTGTTGAGCCCATATAGGATTTAACTGGTTATCCCATTTGCTAATAAATAATCCCACATAAGCATTAGTTAAATTTGTGCTGCCAATAGTAATGGAATATCTATAATTTCCGCTTAAAAACAAAATTCCATCTAAAGTTACAGCCAAACCTTTTAAGGTGTCTTGATCCTCGGAGCCAACAGCTATTGCATTCAGTATATTTCCTGCAGAGGATAATATCACACAAAAGATATCACTATTACCATTATTTTCCAATAGTGTTGTTCCAACTGTAAAATCCTGGTAAAAAAGACCTCCTACATAGATATTATCTTCTGCATCCACTGCAATTTTATGGGCATATTCAGCTCCTGTTCCACCTATTGAACAAGCCCAAAGCCAATTACCTTCAACATCAAGTTGAGCCACAAAGGCATCTCTTGACCCTGCAGAATTAAGAGTTATTGCTCCCAAACTGAGTTCTCCTTCAAAATAGCCGGTTACATTAATTCTATCCTGAGAATCACTTTTAAGGTTATAAATAATACAGTTTCCGGTGCAAAAAGTTCTTTGCATCCAAGCCCATTCGGGAGGATTGCCCATTAAGGCACCAGCAAAAATCAATAGGACGACGAGCAATGTATTTTGCTTCATTTTACACCTCTTTATTGATATTTCATAGCTATTGGTTATCAGTATATACTACTTATATCTCTCTTTTAGCTTATATCCTTTATTAACCTTATGTCTTTCGGAAGATATCCTTTTTTTGTTAGGTATCTAAGGATAGTTGTTTTCTGATAGCTTCTTCCAGTTCAGAACGCGTGAAAGGTTTTGCCAAAAAGTAAATATCAGGAGTAATGGTTCCGTATTGGGAAAGAAAATTATCTGAGTATCCGGACATGAGAATGATTTGTACCCCAGGTAAGTACTTCTTTATTTCGCTTGCAAAAGCGATACCATTTAAACCGGGCATTATAACATTGGATATTATTAAATCCGGTGTTAACTCTTGGTGTCGGATTTTTATCAAGGCATCATCTCCACTTACAGAAGTAAGGACTTTATACCCTAATTTAGTAACTGCTTTACTGGTTAAAAAGCGAATAGCCTCATCATCTTCTACAACTAAAACTGTTTCCAGATGACCTGCAACTTTAGGTTTAGGTGCTTCAATGGGAATCACTTCAGGAATTTCTTCTGTTGCAGGAATGAGGATAAGGAAAGTTGTTCCTTTACCGGGAGCAGATTTTACTTTTATATATCCACTAGTACTTTGAATAATTCTATAAACGGTCACCAAGCCGAGTCCAGTGCCATTTTGATTACTTTTTGTTGTAAAAAAAGGCTCAAAAAGGCTCTTCTGGGTGGCTTCATCCATTCCGATTCCAGTATCGGAAATAGTTAATAGAACATATTTACTTGGACGAATATCTGGGTGCTCTTTATAAAAAGCAGAATCGGGAATGTAGTTTTTCAAACTAATTGTTAATTTTCCTCCTTTCGGCATTGCCTCGCCAGCATTGATGGCTAAGTTCAATATAACCTGTTCCATTTGTACTACATCAGATTTTATAAAGGCAAGGTCTTCCTCACAATTCAGTTCAATTTCGATATTCTCATTAATAAGTCGTCTAATCATCTTAGTCATATCTTCTAAAATGTGGTTTAGTAATATGGGTTCTGGTTTTACTATTTGTTTTCTGCTAAAAGATAAAAGCTGTTTTGTTAAATTGGAAGCTCTTTTCCCTGCTTTCATAATTTCTTCAATATCCGCTTTTATAGGATTATCGGGAGAAATCTGAGAAAGTGCTATTTCAGCATTCCCCATAATAACCGTTAAGATATTATTAAAATCGTGAGCTACGCCCCCTGCAAGTTGTCCGATAGTAATCAATTTTTGGGCTTGCGAAAGCTGTTCATTCAATTCATGTTCTTTCATTTCTGCATATTTGCGATTTGTCAAATCTTGAAAATAACCATATACATTGGTTACTTTTCCTTTTTCCGTAATCGGACTGCCTACAGTACATATATATTTTTTATTACCCTTGGCAGTAGTAATCCATCCTTCTATGGAATAAGGGATAGCGTTAATATGACAATTCACAAAGGAACTTTTGATCTTTTTTCTATCAGTCTCGTTGTAACAAAGCATTATAAGTTCATACATTTTTCGATCTTCAATTCCTTTATATTTATTCAAATCAAGATCAAAAATAAGGTAAACTTGATCTGTCCAATACATTTTCTTACAGGCGACCTCCCATTCCCATCCTCCTAAATTACTAACTCTTTGGGTTGCTCTTAACAATCTTTCATTTCGTTGCAACAGCTTCATTGCCTGTTTACGAGCAAGAGCTTCCTGTTCAGTTTCTAACATTTTCTGTTCTAATTTGCGTACCAAGCGTTCACTATATAATTTCTGCACTTCCTGTTCATATTCTGCAGTAGCGGAAATTTCGAACGATTCATCTTTGCTCTGTTCTATAACCCTTTCTAAAGTATCAATAATATCTCTGGGTTCAGCAGGTTTTATTAAAAAAGCGTTAGCACCTATTTTCTCCGCAAATTCTTCATCTTTAGTTCCGGTATAGGTGGCAGTATAGAAAATAAAGGGAATATGTTTTAGCTTTTCGTCTTTTCTGATTTCCCGACAAAGAGTGAATCCATCCATAACAGGCATCAAAACATCGCTGAAGATCAAATCCACTTTCTCTGTTTGCAGTTTAATAAGAGCTTCTTTACCATTTAGAGCGGTTATAACCTCGTATCCATAACCCTTAAAAAGCGATTCCAACATATAATTGTTATTCATATGGTCATCAACAATTAGTATTTTCATTCTTACCTCCCTATTTGATAATATTTTCCATAATCTTCTCAATATCTGCCACAAATGTATCAGGATTTATAGGCTTTTCCATATAAGCATTAGCGCCTGCCTCAAGGGCTTGTTCTCTATCTCCTATCATAGCATAAGAAGTTACAGCTATTATCGGTATTGTTTTAGTTACAGGGTTTTGTCTCAATTGTCTTGCCACTTCATAGCCATCCATTCCTGGAAGTTGAATATCTAGTAAAATTAGATCAGGCACAATTCTTTCTGCCTTTTCGATTCCCTCAGGACCAGTTATTACCCCTTCTACTTCATAACTATGATTTTCCAGTAAATAGCGCATTAAATACATATTTTCTGGATTATCTTCAATTATTAAAACCAGCTCTTTCATCCTGTAAACTCCTTTTTATAAGGCATAATTACAGTAAATATGCTACCTTTACCTGGGATACTATCCACTGTAATTGTACCTCCCATCATATTTATTAGTTTTAAACAAATATTCAAGCCCAAACCTGTTCCTTCATATTGACGAGTTAAACCTGTATCAATTTGATGGAAAGGTAGAAATAACTGTTCCAAATCTTCTGGGGCTATTCCGATTCCAGTATCTTGAACCTGAATCTGATATTTGTCTTCTTCGCTATGTACTATAATGGCCACATATCCTGTTTCGGTAAATTTAATCGCATTGCTGATAAGGTTCAATATCACTTGTTCTAATCTGCGTTTATCACAATATACTTCTAATTCCGATTGCGATATTTCCACCTTCAATTCCAGGCCCTTCTTTTCAGCTTGCGGCATAACTATTTTAACTACCTTATCTATTGAGTCGTTCAAGAAAAACCATTCATAATGCAAATCCAGCTGGCCAGATTCAATTTTGGAAATGTCTAAAATATCATTAATCAAATCCAAAAGATGATGAGCACTGTTTTGCACTATAGTAAGCTGTTTTCTTTGCTCTTCATTTATATGGCCAGGTAATTCTTGCAGTAAAATACCTGTAAAACCGATAATAGAATTTAAGGGAGTGCGTAATTCATGAGACATTGTAGCTAGAAACGCAGATTTTAACATATCAGCCTCTTTGGCTTTTAGCATTGCTTTTTCCAGCTCTGCAGTACGTTCAATAATTCTTTGTTCCATTTCCTGATTACTTTTTCGCAATTCCAAAGTGCGAATATTTACTTGATGTTTTAAAGTAAGACCATAGATAACTGTTAACACTAAAGCCAGGATAACTATCAATATAGTGAATTTCAACCAGGCAGGTAACATAAAACCTTCATCTTTTGAAACCCATCTTTTTAAAGCAGCATAATATGCAGAATTAGGCACTTTCTTCATAGTAAGTAAGTGTTTATCTATGGCATCCAGAAGATCTTGGTTTTTACCTTTGGTTGTTGCAAAATACAAGGTTGCTGGTTCAAAAACAACACCTGTATCTACCAGACCATACTGTTTACAATGCCTTCTGCCGTATAGATAATTGGAAACAGCACAATCTGCAATACCGTTGGCAACAGCAGCAAAAGCTGCATCAAAATTATGAACTTTTATGATTTTAACTTTCAGACCAAAACCCTTAATCCATGATTCAATTACATTGTGTTGAATGGATTTTTCCAGCACCGCAATAGAATGACCGTCAAGATCAAGTATGGAATTGATTTCTAAACCTTTACGAGTATAAATTTGAGACCAAGAAGATAGAACCGGTTCTTTATGAAAATCCAAATCTTTTTCTCGGGTTGGAGAAATTGCCACATCTGGCATTAGATCTAAATCCCCTTTCGCCACACGATAATAGATTGCATCAAAACTACCCTCATAATATTCAAGTTTCCAATCCTCTTTAGCTGCAATTGCTTCTAAAATATCAATAAAGATACCCGCTGGCTTACCAGAAGGTTCAATAAACATCTTGGGTTCATTTTGAGAAATACCTACTTTAACAGTTCTGGTTTGAGCTAATAAGAACCCTGATAAAAATAGAAAGATTAACATACACCATATCTTAAGCCAACCTGTCAAGTGATCATCTTTCTGACGGTTGCTTCTAAAAATCATAGTATCCTCCTCAGATTACCTTTTTGTACCGATGTTACTGAAAAAACATTGGATTCATAAGAAAATGACAAAAAAGTCATTCTCCAAAAGAGGAATATATCCTTATGTATACATATATAATAAAGTAAAAAAACAAAAAGCCAAATAGTTCTTGACGATTGAATGATGTGTAAAAATTGGCTTTAATAATGTGGAAGAATGATATCTTATTGTTCCACACACAATAGAGTTACACGGTTACCGAAAAATTATCCAGTAACTTAAGTACTGTAGCTCAGAGAGTTGACGAGGAAATCAACCAACCAGTTAATAATACAAAGATGTTTTAAAAGGTAGATATGAATAAAGTTTTTTATCGACCCCTGATTATAGTAGTTATAGCTGTAATATTAGTGGAGTTAATAGCAAGGGTTATTCCAGATTCGGATAATAAAATATTTCCTATTAAGAAACTGTCCTGGCTGGAATCTATAGAACCGAAAGATACGATAGAACCTACAGATACAATAGTAGTTAAAGAAGCTACTGCAATTCCCAACAATTTATTACCCTTACAGCCATTTATACAGAAGATGAATAACTCAGCTAAAAGCATAAGAATTGCCTATTATGGCGATTCTATTATTGAAGGGGATTTGATAACAGGGAAACTAAGACAAGAATTACAATCAGTCCATTCTGGTTCAGGAGTTGGGATGATTGGTATTACCTCCATTGTATCTGGTTTTAGGCAAACTATAAAACATAAATTTTCTCGTAATTGGGAAAGTATTTCTTTTATGAGTACCGGTAGAAATAATATTCCTCTTGGAATAACCGGTTACACTTATATTCCGCGTAATTACTATATTGCAGAGAAAGTTATAGAACCCTTACAACTTGATAGTTTAGCTGTTTTGGATACCTCACAAGTAGTTAGTCCAAAACCTCATAAAGAAAGTGAGCGTTTTTATGTAGATTATAATCCCTGGGTAGAATATACTGCCACAACCACTGCTGGTGGAGCACCAAATTTTAAGCGTATTCGTTTATTCTACAGTCATGCGGCTGATAGTAGTTTTGTGAAAGTTTCATATGATGGTTCTCCTTTTGTAGTTCGCTATTTAAATAATCAGTCCGGAGTGCAGATGTTAGACCTTAGTCCAGCAGTTTCTTGTAAAAAAGTTCGTTTGGAATTCAGTGCTTATGACCCTCTGCACATTTATGGAGTTAGTTTTGATGAACCTACGGGTGCTTATATAGATAATTATCCGATTCGAGGTTATTCAGGAATGTTCTTTCAGCGTATTCGCTCTGATATCCTTTCCGGATTTCAAAAGCACCTAAAATATGATCTTGTAATTTTACATTATGGAGTAAATGTATCCAATTATCAAATTCGGGACTACAGTTATTACGAACGGGGGATGAAAAAGAGCATAGCTCATATTCAAAAAGCGCTTCCGGGAGTTCCAATTTTACTCATCAGTGCTCATGATAGAAGTATAAAGCAGGGTTCTGAGTATATAACTTCTCCTGATATTCCCTATTTAGTGGCAACTCAATCAAATGTTGCTAAAGAGACAGGTTGTGGATTCTGGAATCTTTTTGCAGCGATGGGTGGGATTAATTCTATGCCAAGATATGTAAATCATAAACCTCCATATGCTGGAAAGGATTATACTCATTTTACCCGGGCAGGAGCAGATCATATTGCTGAAATGCTTCTAATCTATTTGAGAGGATACTAATTGTCAAAGCGTTTTTTCCTCTCTGTTTTAATTCTGGCCTTAGCTTTTTTGATGCTACAAAACAATAGCCGCGCAGAAGATAATATAACAGTTGATAACACAACAGAACTTTTTACCGAAGAGGAATATCCTTCTGATATGGATACTTTGGAAGAATTTATTCAAAGCTACTATCTGCTTCTGGAAAGCAACGAATACTTGAAACAGTTCAAGTTCATTAATCCAGAGAAAAATTATATATCGGGTGATAAAAAAGCGTTGCAAAGTTTTTATGAAAAATTGCTGGAGTTGCGTAGTGGATTAAGAGATAGAGTAACTATTTATCAAATAGGTGATTCCCATATCCAATCTGGGTATTTTTCTGGAACAGCAAGAACTTCATTACAAAAATATTTCGGCAATTCAGGTAGAGGGCTTATTTTCCCTTTACGCTTAGCAGGGACTAATCAACCGGATGATTATAGAATAACGGCCAGCGGGGCTTTCAGCCGTTCAAATTCCGAGCGTGGTTTAAGTGGTTACGCTTTGAATGCTAACAACGGAATGTGTCTGGAAATTACTACAAACAATTTTTTCAAAGGCGATAATAGCTTTAACACAGTTAGTATGATTACTGCGATGCCCGGTTTGAAACCAAAAATTGATTTAGCGGAAAAGAACATCAAAGAGTATTCTATTAAAGCTGGAAATTATTTTTACAGCAGAGTTTCCTGGGATAAAGCAGTTACCAAAATTAAACTAACACTTGCGGGAGAACCTTCCACTTTATTTGGAATCTCTCTGGAAAATAATCAACCGGGATTACTTTATCACTCTTGTGGAATTAATGGAGCAAGTTTTTATAATTTAACAGCTCAATCAACCTTATTTGAACAAATAGGGCTATTGAATCCGGATTTAATTATTATTTCTTTGGGGACAAACGATGCTCAGGGCACCTATCGAAACGAAGTTTTCAGCAAAAATCTTATTTCTTTTATGGATAAATTGAAACAATATAATCCTGAAACACCGGTTCTTTTTACTTTACCACCTGATTCGTATAAACGGGGCAAGCATAATAGCGATTTAGATAAAGTGGAAAAAGTGATTATCGATTATGCCAAAGAAAATCACTATGCATGGTGGAATTTAAGCATAGTGATGGGTGGCAACAATAGTGTTCAAAAATGGAGAAATCAACAAATGGCAGCTAATGATATGCTTCACTATACTCCCAAGGGTTATATGCTGCAAGGTTATCTCTTCTATCAGGCATTCATAAAAAGTTATAAGAGTTTTAGCGAAAAAGCAGGTTAAGAATAAATTATGCCTCCCTTAATTCAAAACATCCTTAATAGTTTAGTTTACGACCCACAACAGCCGTTGCTTTTCCATAGCACCTTTTTTCTATTTTTCTTTATTGTAGTCCTTCTTTTCTATCCATTGGTTGTGAATAAGGTAAAAGTCCGTACCTGGTATTTGATGTTGGCTTCCTTGTATTTTTATTACAAAACCAGCGGTAGTTTCATTATTTTACTTATCATAACCTCCCTAATCAATTTTGGCTTGGGTGCACTTATTTATAGAGCTAAAAGCAAAGCAGGAAAACGATTTTATCTTATTCTTAGCATTGTATGGAATTTAGGTTCGCTGGGTTATTTCAAATATACTAATTTCGTCATATCTACTGTTAACCAGATTTTTGATGGTCAGCTACCTTTATATGATATCGTTTTACCTGTAGGTATATCATTTTTTACTTTCCAAACCTGGAGTTACACTCTGGATATTTATTTTGGTAAGCTTGAACCGCTCAAGAGTTTTGTGGATTTCACTTTTTTTGTATCTTTCTTTCCACAGCTGGTTGCAGGACCAATTGTCCGGGCAAGTTATTTTATTCCCCAAATTCATAAGAAGTTAAGTTTAGATAAGGATACAATTGCCAAAGCTCTTGTATTAATCTTTTCCGGATTACTGAAAAAAGGTGTTATCGCAGATTATTTATCTATCAACTTTGTTGACCGCATCTTTGAGAATCCAGCACTATTTTCCGGTGTGGAAAATCTTTTAGGAGTTTATGCCTATGCCTTACAAATATATTGTGATTTTAGCGGTTATTCAGATATTGCCATTGGTTTGGCAGCTCTTCTTGGTTTTTCTTTGCCGGTAAACTTTATTACTCCCTATCGGGCAACTTCGGTAACCGATTTTTGGCGCCGTTGGCATATATCTCTTTCCACATGGCTAAGAGATTATCTTTATATTCCTTTGGGGGGAAACAGAAAAGGCAAACCCAGACAGTATTTAAATCTAATGATAACAATGCTTTTAGGTGGTTTGTGGCATGGAGCATCTTGGAATTTTGTTTTTTGGGGTGGAATTCATGGTATCGCTTTAGTGCTGGATAAAATGATTCTAAAGTTAAAAATTATGCAAACCAAAGTGATGAAATTTGTGGGAGTGATAGTAACTTTCCATTTTGTTTGTTTTGGTTGGATATTTTTCCGTTCTCCCGATTTTTCCGTCGCTTGGTTAATATTGAAACGCATTTTTACTGATTTTCACGGAAATATATTCTTTCAATGGATCAGTCAATACCATATATGTGCTGCCTTAATTTTGCTCGGGTATATATTTCACTGGATGCCAGAAGCTTACAACAATAATCTGGAAAAATTCTTCCGAAAATGCCCATTAGTTCTACAATCATTGTTGTTAGCATTTCTTATCTGGGTTCTCTTTCAATTCCGTTCGGCAGCAATCCAACCTTTCATTTATTTTCAATTTTGAGGAGATGATTTATGCCTTATCTAATTAAACCCTCGTTAAAAAACTATTCTTGGGGTGATATAAAATATATTCAAGAGCTAATTGGTGCTCTGGATATGACAGGAAAACCCTTAGCTGAAGCATGGTTCGGAGCACATCCTCAATCACCATCTCTTATTATAACTGAAGAAGGTGAAATCCCTATGGATAAGTTATTGGAAACATATCCGGAAAGTATGTTGGGTAAAAATCAGGGTAATAATCTACCTTTTTTATTTAAAATCCTTGCGGCTGCCCAACCACTTTCATTACAAGTACACCCGGATAGGCAAACTGCACAATATGGCTTCCAAAAAGAAGAAGAGGCAAGAATACCAATAACTGATCCTAATCGTATTTTTAAAGACCCTAATCCAAAACCAGAACTAATCTGTGCCCTTACACCTTTTATTGCTATGTGTGGATTTAGACCTTATGAAGAAATCATTCGCAATTTCCAAATCCTGGGGATAGATAATCTCTGGCAGGCATTATCTTCTTTCCAGAAGAAACCTTGCTCTAAGAATCTACAGGAGTTATTCAACCATATATTAGCAAGCGAGCCCTCTCAATTGGAAACAACTCTCTCTGCTATGGAAAATTGTAAGAATAATATTAGCCCAAAATTCAGGTTCACCTGCCAGATTTGTAAACATTTAAATGAATTCTATCCACAAGATAGCGGTGTACTTAGCCCTCTTTTACTAAATACCTTCACCCTGCAACCTGGTCAGGCTATATTTTTGGAACCTGGGATTTTGCATTCATACATCCAGGGTGCTGGCATTGAAATTATGGCAAATTCGGATAATGTTATTCGGGGAGGGCTAACCCCAAAGCATATAGATAGAGATATCCTTTTTGCTATAACTCGCTTTGAAACCTATCTTCCCAAACTTTTACATCCCCATCTTAAATTGAATGAACTTGTTCCCTATCCTAATCCTGCAGAAGAATTTCATCTCTACCGTCTTATCTTGGAAGGTAATTACATTTTAACAAACCAATATAAACCTATGCTTGTTTTTTGCTTCCGGGGTTCATTGAACACTGAAAGCGGATTATCATTACAAAGAGGAAAAGCAATGTTCATCCCCTCTGAAGAAAAAATGCTTCAAATTTCCGGTTCTGCTGATCTTTTTATAGCTTCAACTTATTGAAGTCTAAAATTGAAACTCCACTCCAAAAGTAAAGGATTCAATTACTTCATCATTACCTTTAATTTTACCGTCACAATTGATATCTGTATAGAATTCGCTGTATTTTCCAATTAGATTTGCATTATCGGATAATGAATAAACTAAGCGTCCTGAAATGTAAGCGTTTTCATTACGTAGATATCGGAAATTTATATAGTTAGTATTGGTTTGTGAATAGTATATAGTTGCTTCTTTCAATTTGGGAATCATATATGGATTTATAGTAATACTACCCCATAGGGATTTTCCCAGAAAGTTATTCTTCCCATACATATCTTGATAGGCGATTTTGGGATAGATGAAATCAAAGAGATTAGCGCGTAAATAGCCAAACCAGCCAAGAGAAGCTTCAACATTCTCCAAATTGGATTCTTTGGTAGTTAAGAACCAATACTGGCTTCCGCTTTCCTCCAAAACTATATGTTTCACTTCAGCTCGCTGCTGATCATATTGTTTATCAAAATATCCTGGAATAAATTGATCACCAAAATTACGGAATTCCACTTTTGCGTCAAAAATGAAGAATTTGCTGCTAAACCCGGGAAAAATCATTCCAGTCCCGTAACCGTCGATTTTGGCTAGTTCACCATAATTAACCAAGTTAAAATGGTCGGTTTCAATTAAAGGTAACTGATAATCTGCACTGTAGATTAGAATTTCATCCTTTTTATTATACGCGGCTGCTGTATCGGGGAATATAACAATATCCAAATTATAACCCTGAGCGATATCTTCAATTCCAGGAAAGTTTTGTGCTATATAAGGGTTATAATCAGGATGGTCTAAAATACCATCTCCGTCTATGTCTATATCATCTTCATCCGCAATGCCATCATTATCAGTATCTAAATATCGCATTTTATCTTTGGGAAATTTATCGTAAATATCAGGAATATGATCACCATCTTTATCTTCATATTTAGCATTTTGATCACGGTCTATTCCAGCATTAACTCCTAACCGCAATTTTTCTAGTAAAGGAATGTTGGTTGCTGCCAAAGGTTGAATATGCACTCTTCCTGCTAAAATTTCATTCTTGCGAATGTTATGGGAGTATGCTTCAAAACCAAGACCTGATATATTGGTATTAACACCTATATAACCCCCTACATTTTTCACACTTGGATAGAGTATCATATTGGAATAATTGTTGAAAATTAAACCATTACCCAGCGTATAACTTGGAATGCTACCAATTTTAAAATAGAAGGGATCATTCCGTTGCGCAAATCTAATATATAAAAATTTATTTACATAATCCTGCAATTCATCCCAATCCTCTTTACGAACATTACCTTCAGCATCAATAATCAGATCAATATCCAGACCAATTCCGAATTTACCAATCTGAAGTTCTGGTTGTAAACGAATCTGGGAATAGGTTCGATTATCAATTGTTACTGTACCAACTGCGCCACCCATACCCCATTGAGTTCCTTCCGGATATTCCGATTCTTCTTCTGGCATAGAATCTCCAGGAATATTTGTTTCCTCACTACTAACTTGCCCTAGTAAGAAAACAGGTAATATAATCAATACCAAAAACAAATATTTTTTCATCTTTATCTCCTTGGCTTAAGTATCATTACAATTTATAATAAGCGCTTTTAGGAAAATGTCAAGCAAAATCGTGCTTCCAGGATTTTATACACTACACTAGAACTTTCTTTTAATCGCTACCATTTTGATAGTCAAAGCGAAACAAGCATCAGTTTTAATTCAGTATCAATTCCACAATATTTACAGGTAAGGAATCCTGGTATGAGTAGGGCTGCTTTATTTGCATACCAAAAGCATCAATAATTACATTCCCTTTGACAGAGTATTTGATTTCACCTTTAATCGCACCTTTCACAGCACCAAAAATGGATTTCAAGTTATTTAGTTTAAATACCATTATCCCATCTTGTGAGAAGATATTTTCATTGAATTTCAGCTGGTTTTTCAGGTTTCCCGTTCCAGCTAATTTATCATCAATATAAATCTCAGCAGGAAAACCTTTTAAATTATAAGTAAGGCCATAAGGATTCAAAATAATAAAATGGATATGTAATTCGGTTTGACCGATGCTCATCTTCTCCACGCTGGTTTTCGTGATTTTAAACAGATTCTGGGTACCTACACTGAATTTGGGAATAATATTTTTTAATTCTTCTTTCAAATCCAGCTCGTAAGGCTCATCAAAATAGAATTTTTTGCTAAGACCCTTAACTTTGCCGTGTCCTTTACCTACGATGAAAAATTGAACTTTCTGGTTAAGCGAACTAATCATTCTCACTACCGGACGCGTTTCCAGCTCAACATTAAAATTTATACACATAGCTGCCTTTTTGGGTATTTCCACAACTTTCTCTAAATTAGCATAACCAACTTTGTCACGGTCTTTATTCAGTAACTCTACTTCCAGTTTATCCAGTTTCAGTTTATAGCAATTGGGATTATTCACCATAAGGGATATTTTTATTGTGCTTTTATCAGGGGTTATTGAAACAACTTTCACATCTTGAATTTTAGTAACTGTTGGACTTTTGAAAAGTTTACAGGAACTAAGAGAAATTAGAACAAAGCATAAAGCTATTATTTTAACTATGTTTTTCATTTTAATCCTCCTGTAGATTGATTTTCATACTGTTGAAACCATATTTCTAGGGCAACAACATTATATAACATTTCCACCTGACTGTTATCTCCCCCTAAATATTTATGCCAAAAATGATTAATCTTGGGCAAATTCCATAATCCTCTCTGCCTAAAGGTACTACTGGCAAAAATATCTGATATATAGGGTTTTAATTCTTGTTTCATCCAACTCTGATAAAATGGTGAAGAAAAAATCCCTTTATCTGTGCGCTGATAAATCTCTTCCGGAATCAGTTCTTTCATTGCAGCCCGATGAATTACTTTTGTATAAGGGGGTTTAACTTTATATTGAGAAGGAAGCGAAAAAACAAAATCAACTAAACGATAGTCCAGAAAAGGAACTCTGCTTTCAATAGAATTCGCCATTGCCATCCTGTCTTCAAAATGCAACAGAGTTTGCAGAGAAGTAGTATGCACCATATTATATAAGAAATTGGAAAGCCGCGAAGCTTTTATATCTACTATCTTTTTTAATATCTGCTCACCACAGGAAATTTCAGCTTCATTTGTAAAAGAACGCGTGAAAGGTTCAAACCGGTAATAGCAAAACTCCAAATTATATAGTGAGGATTCTGGTAAAAAAGTAGAAAGCACTATTTTGCTCAGCTTGGAAAATGCCCGATTGTCTTTTTTCAAATATCCCGGAAGTTCTTTTCCTAGTCTACTAATATGCACACCTCTTATCAGATCAGCAAAATAGCGATATAGAGAATGTCTGTACCCAGCAGATAGCTCATCTGATCCCTGACCAGAGAGTATAACTTTAATCCCTTGTTTATGAGCTTCTTGCAAAACTGCATTTTGCGATACAAAACCTGCGGCTAAAGGTAGATCATTTAAGAATGTTAATTTCTCCCATAAATCTATAGCATCATTAGCTTTAGGGCTAATCAAATATGAAGCACAGGAAGTTTCTTTAATAATTTTCTCTATCCACTTGCGTTCATCCAATTCTGGAGGGAAAGCATAGTAAGATGAAAATGTTTTAAGCGGCTCTTTCTTTTGATGCACTGCAGAACACACGATTGCAGAAGAGTCCATTCCTCCCGAAAGAGTTGCTCCAATTTCTACATCACTGCGAAGTTGTAGAGCAATGGAATCTAGAAAGATATTTCGATATTGCTCAACTGCTTCATTAAAAGATAGCTGAGAAGTTTCGAAACTTGTTATATCCAAATCATAATATTGTTTTACAATAACCTTACTGTTAGTTACTATCAAATTATGTCCCGGTTTTAAACAGTGTATATTCTGCCAATAGGTCTCATCATCATAAACCAGCATAGAATTTATCTTCATACTACGCCATATCATTGCTTGGTTTAGAGTTTTGTCTATCGGAGTGAGCATAAGTTGCTTAATTTCACTCCCCCAATATAAAACTCCATTCTGAACCGCATAATAAAATGGTTTTATCCCATAGCGATCACGACTACATAATAGCAAGTTCTTTTTCTCATCCCATAGAGAAAATGACCACATTCCGTTAAAATGCTGCACGCAATTTTCACCCCAAAAGTGATATGCTTTTATTATTACTTCTGTATCGCTCTGACTACAAAATTTATAGCCCTTCTTCTTTAGCTCTTCACGCAGTTCAAGATAGTTATAAATTTCTCCATTATAACAAATTGCTATGCCCAGTTCCTTATCATACATCGGTTGATGACCAATCGGTTTCAATTCCAATATACTCAATCGGCGGAAGCCCATTCCCAAGATTATGTTCTCTGCTCCAACTGTCTTTCCCACAGCTTTTTTAGAAAGGTTATCTAAAGTAGTTATTTCTGAATTAAATAAAGGATATAACGATTTTATTTCCTCCGTTGAATCCATTCCTGAATAAGATCTGATTCCATTTTTATCCTTTATTAGATAGCCCTCATCATCAGGACCACGATGCTTGATTGCTTCAGTCATTTTCTTTAATAGAATTGCCTTAGCTCCGTTTTGTCTATAACCACCCTCTATTTTTACTAAATTATCTATGTCGTTACTTAAACCTGCTGGTTCTGTATTTAATATACCTTTTTTTCCAGTTACTTCAGTTAAAATAACTGTCTCTTTACTAAAATTATATATACCTGCTATTCCGCACATTCATACTCCTTATTCTATATTATCATTTTACCATTGCTGGTTTGAAGTCAAGATATTTGAATTACTTTTCTATCCAACAATCTATCGATACATCCCATGTTCTCTTTTGCTGAACAGCTTAGGCATCACTTTTTCTCGAATTTTATTTCAGCATCAATATATTTTCACTATCTATAAGCAACTCTATTTCAACTCTGATAAAATCAATGCAGAATGAGGTAATATATAATTCCTCTCTGCTATCTTCCCTAAAAGTAATATTGAGGATTCTGGGATATCAATAGCTATTGATTCTGCTTCGGTATTCAAGAAAACCAGAATTTTTTCACCTTTCAATTCCCGCTGAAAAGCAATTATTTTATCTGGAGCTGGGATAAAAGCAAAATGTCCTTCACAAAGAGTAGGATGAGCTTTACGGATAGAAATTAGTTCTTTATAGAAGTTTCTTAAGTCACCAGCTACCGGATTATTTTCCCAATTCCAGTTAAAAGGTCTTCTATTATCAGGATCTTTGCCTCCTTCCATAGCAATTTCATCTCCATAATAAATATGAGGAGCTCCAATAAAACACATCTGAAAAGCAATTGCTAGTTTCAGGCGTTTAACATCTCCTTTACTTATCTCAAAAATCCTGGGTGTATCATGGCTCCCTAAAAGATTCATCATTGCCTTTAAGGAATGGAAAGGATATAGAGCGAGTCCGGATTCTATTTTTCGGCAGAATTCTTCCTTATTTAGCAAGCTAAGAATAAAGAACTCGATTACCGGATTTTTAAAGAATGCATAATTCATCACGGAATCGAAATAGAGAGGCGAAACCCACTGTCTTGCTTCATACCAGATTTCACCAACTATCCAAGCATCGGGTTTAGCTTTTTTTACTTCCTTGCGAAACAGTTCCCAAAACCAGAAAGGAACTTCATCTGGAACATCTAACCGGAAACCATCAATCCCAATATCAATTAACCACCAGCGAACAGTAGACATCAGATAATCAACCAAAGCTGCATTAGGATGTGCTTCCTTTATATTGCGAACAGCATTTTCTTCAGGATGCGGTAGAGCAAGGTCATAATTCAAATCCGGCATATCTTTAATACCCCACCAACATTGATAATAATCTTTAGGATTAAAATCCGGAGGAAGAGGTTTGGGTAGAGGCCATTTTTTCCAATCATACCAATTCCAGTAAGGGGATTTTGGACCTTTTTCAACGCAATCACGAAAAGCCCAAAATGTCTCTCCCGTATGATTAAAAGCTACATCCAGAATGATTCTTATTCCTTTTTCGTGAGCTAGCTTTACAAAATCTATCATTTCCTGAGTAGTAGCAAAATGGGGATCGATACTATGATAATCTGCGCTGTCATACTTATGATTAGATTTCGCTTGCCACAGCGGATTGAAATAAATAACATTTATACCTAAATCAAGTAGATAATCAAGCTTTTGTTTAACACCTGCGATATCACCCCCATAAAAAGAATAAAAATCCGGCACCCCCTTTTTTTGCCAAGGACTTTGTTTCAAGCCATTGATATCATACCAATCATCTACCATATGATAATATTCCTTTTCGGGAGAAAGAATTTTACTGGAGGAAGGTGGAGTTCTACAATCCTCATAATACCATTCTCTGAAATCGGGATCGTTATCCTTATTTCCATTATAAAAGCGATCGGGAAATATCTGATAAATTATACTGTGGCCAACCCAATCTGGAATGGAAAAAATGGAGATAGCTTTTAGTTCTATTTCAATAGGAGTTATATCTTCTTCAGCTTCAGAAAAGCCCTCAGCTCCGAAAAACAGAAACATATTCTGATATTGGATTTTTAGGCGAAAAGTAAAAATGCCACAATGTTCGAATAAACAATAAAATACCTCATATAAAGGAGTTTGGCCGATGTGTGCAAGCTGAATTTGCTGATTATTATATAGCAGATAAATTGCATCTGACAATTCTGGATACCAGAAGAAACGCAACTCATAGCTATTTTCCTTTGAACGAAAGAATTGATAAAACTTTTCTGGAGTTTTATTCGCGAGTTCAGCCATTATATCTTCCCAAGTTATTACTTCCGTAACAGGTTCAACAACCAACAGAGAATTATATCCTCCAAAACCATCAGGAACCTTTTTGGGATTATTTTCATCCAGAATCCAGGAACCATCTACTACAAATTTATATTGATAAACTCCTGGTGGAAGTTCTAAGGCAAGATAATGTACTCCCCCCTTTTCTTCCATAGAGATAATTTCCCAGGAACTAAAATCACCTGCAATACCAACTGAATGTTTTCCTGCCGTGGGCGGAGCATAACTGAAACGCTGATAACTCATAATGCCTGGCTTTTATCTGTTTTTCTTTTAGTTGATACTTTGCGAGGTCTCATTTCTGTTTCTAATTCAGATAAGGAATTTGAAGAAAGTTCCTTTTCTTTTTGCATGTGATATTGTAAATGTATACCGGTTGCAGAATTGGGACAATTAATAAGGTCTTCAGGAGTTCCACAACATATTATCTTCCCACCTTCATCACCACCTTCAGGTCCTAAATCAATTATCCAGTCAGAAGATTTTATCACATCCATATTATGCTCAATCACGATAACTGTATTCCCCATTGCCACCAATTTTTTCAGAACCTTCAATAGTTTATTAATATCGTCAAAGTGAAGTCCCGTTGTTGGTTCATCTAACACATAAAGAGTATTACCTGTAGACACTTTACTAAGTTCCCGAGATAGTTTTATGCGTTGTGCTTCGCCTCCAGACAGAGTGGGAGAAGGTTGACCCAATTTAAGGTAATCGAGACCAACCTGTTGTAAGGTCTTCAGTTTACTTTTTATAGCAGGAATGGCATCAAAGAACTCGATTGCTTCCTGCACATCCATATCGAGCACTTCAGCAATATTTTTCCCCTTATAGCGAATAGAAAGTGTCTCCTGATTATACCTTTTTCCTTTACAGACCTCACAGGTTACAAAAATATCAGCCATAAAGTGCATCTCAATCTGTTTTACACCTGCACCTTCACAGGCCTCACACCGTCCACCTTTTACATTAAAGGAAAATCTGCCAGGTTTATATCCTCGTATTTTAGAAGCAGGTAACTGAGCAAAAAGTTGGCGAATCGGATCGAATAATTTAACATAGGTAGAAGGATTGGAACGAGGGGTTCTGCCTATAGGTTGTTGATCTATTGTAATTATTTTATCTATATATTCAATCCCGCGTATTTCATCCATCTTACCAACTTTATGCGATGTATGATAAAAATGATTATGTAGATAGGGAGATAAAGTCTGATTTACTAAGCTGCTTTTTCCACTTCCAGATACACCTGTTACACACACAAAAAGTCCCAGAGGAATGTCTACATTAAGATTTTTCAGGTTATTGTGCCTCGCATTGATAATGCTAAGCTTTCTTGCATCAGGTTTTATTCTTTTTTCGGGAGTCGGGATTTTAATACTTCCCGAAAGATATGCTCCAGTTAAGGATTTTGGATGGTGCATAATTGTTTCCAAATCCCCTGAAGCCACAATTTCCCCTCCAAAAATTCCGGCTTTGGGTCCAAAATCTACAATTTGATCTGCTGTGCGTATTGTATATTCATCGTGTTCAACAACTATTACAGTATTACCTAAATCTCTAAGCTGCAAAAGCATAGAGACAAGTTTAGAAATATCTCTTTGGTGTAAACCTATGCTGGGTTCATCCAAAATATACATCACACCAACTAATTGACTGCCAATTTGACTAGCTAAACGAATGCGTTGAGCTTCGCCTCCAGAAAGAGTGGGAGACCTTCTATCCAAAGTTAAATAATGCAAACCGACATTCTTTAAAAAGCTCAAACGGTTCTTTATTTCTTTCAAAACTTCTTCAGCAATCAGCAGTTCATTTCCTTTCAAATGAAGACCAGCAAAAAAGTCATATGCTTCACTGATGCTCATTGCTGTTATGTCACTGATATTTTTACCAGCAATTTTTACTGCAAGGGATGCCGGTTTCAATTTGTTTCCATTGCAAGCAGGGCAAGGTTTATCACCGATATATTGAAGATAATATCGGCGCATTTCTTCAGATGTTGTTTCGTTCATTCTTCTTTCCAGTTGAGGAATTACACCCTCAAAACGCATTAAGAATTCACCTCTGCCATTTTCATTCTGCCAGGAATTTTTGAACTTTTTACCTTTGGAACCATATAGAATAAGCTGTTTAACTATTTCCGGGAGATTCTTCCAGGAAGTAGAAAGGGAAAAATCAAAAGCTCTTGCAAGATTCTTTACTGTATTCATTGTCCAACTATGTTGTTTAGCCTCTAAACGTCCCCAGGGAGCAACAGCACCTTCCATAATACTCAATCCAGGATCACTAATTACCAAATCTGGATCAAATTCAAGTTTATAACCCAGCCCTCCACAAAGAGTACAAGCACCAATGGGACTATTGAAAGAAAAACTCTGAGGTGATAGTTCTTCAAAACCAATATGACAATGGGGACAAGCATTTTGTGCTGAAAGAATAACTTCTTGTTTTTCTTCTGGATAATCAATTTTAATTATCCCATCTGCCAGTTTTAAAGCTAATTCCAAAGAATCGGAAAGACGACTTTCAATGCCTTCTTTAATAACTATGCGATCCACTACTACATCTATATTGTGCTTGCTTTTTTTATCCAGAATAATATCTTCTTCCAAATTGCGCAGCTGCCCATTGATAATCACGCGCACATAACCTTCCTGACGAAGCATTTCTAATTCATCTTTATGTTCACCTTTTCGATTTTGTACAAGGGGAGCAAGGATTTGCAATTTTGTTCCCGTTTTATTTTGCATCAGATGTTCAATCATCTGATCAATAGTCTGCGACCCAACAGGCCTACCACAATTGTAACAATACTGTTTTCCAATTCGAGCAAATAGGACTCTTAAATAGTCATAAATTTCAGTAACAGTTCCAACTGTAGAGCGTGGATTTTTACTTGTGGTTTTTTGTTCTATAGAAATTGCAGGAGAAAGACCTTCAATGTAATCAACCTTAGGTTTTTCCATCTGCCCTAAAAACTGCCTTGCATAAGCAGAAAGAGATTCTACATAACGACGTTGGCCTTCTGCATATAGTGTATCGAAAGCCAAAGATGATTTTCCCGAACCGGATACACCTGTAAAGACCACAAGGGTATTGCGTGGAATTGTTAAATCTATATTTTTTAGATTATGTTCCTGAGCACCTTTAATAATAATAGCTGTTTTCAAATTTCACCTCATTTTAGGGCAAGTCTTTTCTCATTTGGCTGGCTGTCAAATGAAAAAAAAAGACGACTGTTTCAGAATGAAAATGTATAATAGAGACATATATCCAGTAAGAGGATTATATGTTATGAGTGATCAGTAACGAAATAATTTTTTCGTTTCCTTACTTCGTTTATTAACAGTGAGTATTAATTATAATCGAATCCCTATCAATTTACTCTATTTGCTTTTTCTCCATAATCGATTATAATTATTTTATGAACACAGGTAAAAAAAAGAGAGGGAAATATGTGGAAATTTTTTATGAACATTTCGCTTTTAGTACTTCTATTATGCCCAGTTTATATTATGGGTAATTATCCCAAATTATCCTGTTATTACCTTGATTCTTTTATGAGTGACCAGAACAGTCAACTAGTATCCGCACTTTCAAAATATGATTTAGTAATTCTGGATATGGAAATGAGTGAAATCAATCCTACCGCTTTACTAAGTATAAGGCAACTAAACCCCAATGTAAAACTGCTGGCTTATATGACCTGCCAAGAAATTAGTACAAATATTCCCAATCCAATTTATCAGCCCCTTCGCTATTCCTTAAGAAACTCAATTCAAGATGAATGGTGGTTAAGGACGGCAACAGGAGAACATACTTCTTTTTGGCAAGGAACCTGGATGTTAAATTGTACTCCTTTTTGTCCTGAAGTAAATGGATTTACCTGGATAGAACATTTTGCAGATTTTATTAATAACAATGTTCTTAATAACCCCCTTTGGGATGGTTTTTTTATAGACAATTGCTGGTCTATTGTCCCCTACGAGATTGCCAATATTGATTGTAATAATGACGGGATAGTTGATAACAGGGATTGGCTTGATAGTCAGTGGATATTGGGAATGGAAGCAATGTTAAATCAATTTAGAATTCAAAATCCCACTAAGATTCTAATCGGAAATGGAGGTTATGAATATGGACAATATCTTAATGGAGTTATGTTTGAGGGCTGGGACTATAATAATCCTAATTTTGAATTTGGTTACGACTGGTCAACATTTATGAATATGTATAATAACATAGAAGATACATTCGTCCCGCCAGTAATGAATATCATTCAGGCTATGGAACCAAATGGGTTTCTTGCTGATATTTCTCATTTTCGCTTTACTCTTACAACGGCATTGATGGGTTCTGCTTATTATGCAATTGATCTTGGCCCTTCTGATCATTCTGATACATGGTGGTTTGATGAATATGATAGTGATTTAGGCGAGCCATTAGAAGGTTTTGTAAATCCCCAAATTTCAGACCAGCCGAATTTGTTGATTAATGGTGAAATGAATTCTAATTTAGCGGGTTGGGAATTGGCATTTGTATCACCCACTACAGGATATTTACAAAATGGATTTGAAAATAATAATTCATTTGCAATATGTAATGTCACCTATGCGGATGGAAATGATTACAGCGCTCAATTTATGCAATATAATAATCCCAATATGGATTTTCAATACGGTAATAGATATCTGGTTACTTTCAAAGCAAAATCTGCTCAGCCCAGAACAATCAATTTTGTTATCCAAAAACATCTTGCCAACTGGGAATGGGTTATTCCTCATAGTATTCCAATTGAATTAAATACTGATTGGACTGATTATATTTTCTCTGTTACCTCTCAAAACACAAGCTTAAATCCTGATCAACTTCGCTTTTCCTTTAATCTTGGTAATGAACCCGGAATTGTATATTTTGATGACATAGGTTTACGCTTAATGGAGGAAGAATTACTTATGAGAGAATTTGAAAATGGATTGGTAATATGTAATCCGTATAGCATAACTCTTACTGCAGAATTAACCCATCCTTGGTATCATCTTAATGGTAGTCAGGATCATATTGTAAACAATGGTCAAATATGCACTTCTGTATCTATACCCGCGTATGATGGAATTATTTTACGCAGAACTCCCCTTGCTATTTTTGATAGTTCAGAAAATATACCTCAAGTTCATATGTCTTTTTACCCTAATCCAGCAAAAGATAAAATAACCTTATATCTGGAAGCAACTATAAAATGTTCGGGGAGATTTTGTCTATACAACCTCAAGGGACAAAAGCTAAGAACAGAAATACTGCCAATTATAGATACAGGTAAATTAGAAGTTCCTCTCTCGCTTGTTGATAATAATAATAGACCTTTATCTAAGGGTATTTATATTGGCTCAGTAAAATTCGGTGAATTTACTCGTAATTTTAAATTACTAGTCTTATACTAATTATTTCGATGATGATAGTTAATAAGAATCGTTAGCAGAATTTGAGTTACTTTTTTTCTCTGTTGAATTTGCCAAATTGAACCTGTTATCACATAAGAATCCTTGAACAATTATGGACGAGGTAAGCGTAAGTCCCTTGTGAAATGAAAGATATAACGATATGAAAACCTGATTTAACTTTTTTACCTTTTCCCCATTGTTAAGCCTACGATTTTACTTGACAGGATAGTGGAATGCTTTATTATGTAATTATAGAGGTATAGATGAAGAGAATATTAATCCTAATCAGTATTCTGGCTTGCGCTGTTTGTCAGGTAGAAGCCATTTCTATATATGAAGTTCAGTTCACTTCTTCAAGAGGAAGCGATGGAACTTTTCCATCTCCATATATGGGTAAAGATGTTACTTTAGAAGGAATTGTTACTGCTACTGATTATCGAGAAGGCGGTTTTTTTATTAGTGAAAAACTAAATGGTCCCTGGAGAGGGATATTAATTCTGGATAGAAATGCTAAAGTTCAACGGGGTGATTATGTTAAAACTACTGGCACTGTTTCTGAATATTACGGGATGACCTGTCTCCAGAATATCTCTCAAAACAGAGTGCTCAGTACTAATAATCCTCTTCCTCAGCCCGTTCTTCTAACTACTGGTCAATTAGCTCATCCCGAGGAGGCAGAAGCATACGAGAGTGTATATATTCGTTTTTTAAATGTATCTACTATGGCAAATAAAAGCTCCAAAAACAGCTTAATGGTTACCGATGGCAGCGGAACCTGTTTTGTTCTTTGCAATTTATTTAATTCTCAGCGAAACAGCAAAATGTCAACCAATGCTCAATATGCTTCTTTAACAGGAATTGTTGTTTATGGATTCAGCCAGTTTGCCCTTGGTCCTATTACCCCTGCGGACTATAATATACTGCAGCCGACTTTCATCCAGAACCGTTCTTGGGGAAGAATCAAATCCATTTACAGATAAAATAAGAAGAAGAGGTGTCAATAATGAAAAAGATTTTTAAAAAGCTCCTTTTATTAGGTGGAACCGTAGCTGCTGCTCATTTTGGTTTCAAGGCATACAAAAAAATTAGCGGCACTGCCAAACTTGCCAAATCCCTGCCTGAATTTTTGAATAATGTCTATGGCGAAATGCCAGAAGTTAATGTTAACAACACTCTCAATTCGGTAAGAATCAGAGCTTTCTTCAGCCAGGAAATTTTAGATAAACATACCGACATCGATAATACTATCCGTGAATATATCGATGATTTCTATCCCGAAATTGCCAAGTGCTCTGTGGATATTACTATTATGCCCAAAATGGAAGAAACTGAAGAAACTGCAACCGAAGAAGAACCTGAAGAAAAAGAATAAGAAAACTAACTTTTACAAACTATAAACCCGGTTTTTTAGAGAACCGGGTTTTTTGTGTTGTGAATGCCATTAATAAAGAAATACTATAACCACCGCTCCTTTTTAATTTCAATTGGGCGGATGCTTGTTTTAATGTATCCTTACTTCCAAAACTATAATCATCATTAACTGATTTCACAATTTTCAAGTTGAGGTTTATGAAGTAAAATATAGCATTTATGGCAATTGGTACAGCGTATTGTAAATTCTTGTTAAGAAAAAGTGACCTGGATTTTATAATTTAACTCCAAGCTAATGATGTTTTATTGGGCAACATTCTTAACATATAAAGATTATCTTAAGCTAAACCTTACTTTCTCTTGCAAGTTAACCAGAAGTAACTCCTCATCCACCCAATCTTCACTCATCCTTAACTATGGGTTGAAGAGGAGAGGAGGAGGAGAGGAGTATGGGTTGTTGAAGTGTCCTAAAAAAGGTGGACTTGAGGCGTCCTAAATAAATTGATTCTGTATCTAGCATCGAAAATACTGAAAAGTAGAGATAATATCATACCAGGGATATAGGATATTTCTGTCCGGTAATATATCTTCAGATTTTATTCTACCGTAACACTTTTTGCCAGATTTCTCGGTTGATCCACATCCAAATTTTTCAGGTCTGCTACATTGTAGGCAAGCAATTGCAGAGGAATAACGGTTAAAAGTGGTTGTAGATTAGTTAAAGTATCGGGTATATAGATAACATTTTCCGATATTTTAGCAAGCTCTGTATCTCCTTCGGTAGCGATAGTTATCAAGCGTCCTTTGCGGGCTCGAACTTCTTGTAAATTAGAGTATATTTTATCATAGAGCGGATCTTTTGTAGCAATTGCGATCACAGGCATATTTTCATCTATTAAAGCTATAGGACCATGTTTCATTTCAGCAGCTGGATATCCTTCAGAATGGATATAGGAGATTTCTTTTAATTTTAAAGCTCCTTCCAAAGCAACGGGATAATTTATTCCTCTACCCAAATAAAGTGCATTAGTACAATCCTTAATAGTAGCTGCAATATTTCTGATATATTCGTTTTGAGCAAGGATTTTTTCTACCTTGGCTGGGATATTTTCCAACTCCTTAATATATTCCATCCCTTGGATTGGAGATAGATGATTCAATCTTCCTAAAAGGATTGCTAGCAAGGTCATAATAGTAACTTGAGAAGTAAATGCCTTGGTACTGGCTACTCCAATTTCACTTCCGGCATGGATATAAGTGCCCCCATCGCTTTCTCTGGCAATGGTACTACCAACAACATTTGTTATGCCTAAAACTCTGGCTCCTTTAGCTTTAGCTTCTCTTAATGCTGCTAAAGTATCTGCAGTTTCCCCTGATTGGCTAATTACAAATACTAAAGTATCTTCTGGAATAATTGGATTCCGATAACGATATTCAGAAGCATATTCTGCAAAAACAGGAATACGGGCAAGATCTTCAATTATGTATTTACCGATTAATCCTGCATAAAAAGAAGTTCCACAGGCAACTAAATGAACTTGTTTAACTTTTTTCAATTCAAAGCTAGGAATATGCAATCCCCCTAAGCGTGCAGTTCCAAGTTGTTGATTTATCCTACCTCGAAAAGCATTTTCTATAGTGATGGGTTGTTCGAAAATCTCTTTCAACATAAAGTGTTTGTATTCGCCTTTTTCTATAGCAGAAATATCCCAATCCACTACTGAAATTTCTGGTTTTACGCTGCGTTTATCCAAAGTAGTAATCTCAAAATTATCTTTTTTTACAATACATAATTCACCATCTTGTAAATAGATAACTCGTTTTGTATGAATTATGATAGCATTCACATCGCTGGTAATAAAATGTTCATTTTCACCAATCCCAATAATGAGCGGACTACCTTTACGCACTGCAATTAATTTATCCGGTTCTTTTATAGATATGACAACCAATCCATAAGTGCCTTCTACTCTTTTCATTGCCTCACAAACAGCATCTTCAAGAGTTGGTTCGCTAACTAAATACTGTTCTATTAGATGAACAATAACTTCTGTATCTGTTTCGCTTATAAAAGTATGCCCCAGTTCCAATAATCTATCTTTTAATATTTTATAGTTCTCTATTATGCCATTATGGACAATGGCAATTTCCCCTTTACAATCCAAATGAGGATGAGCATTAACTTCATTTGGTTCTCCATGGGTTGCCCAACGAGTATGTGCTATAGCAATATTTCCACTACATTTATTTGGTTCTGGCAAACAGCGTTCCAATTCGATAATTTTCCCTTGCCTTTTATATACTTGCAATTCATCTTTATGAATAAGAGCACAACCAGAACTATCATAACCTCTGTATTCTAACCGCTTAATTGCTTCTACAACAATAGGTAAAGCATTACGATAGCCAATATAACCAACTATTCCACACATACTTCTTCTCCTTGGGCAGTAACTTTATGAAAAGCATAAAGAGAGATAACAAAAACAACTAAAGCCGGTATAAATAACCAATAGTGTATATTATCCCCCTCCGATACTAAGAATTTAACCCAACTAGAATTGCTATATGTAACCAGTATAAAAGCTAATCCATTATTTATTATATGCGATAACATACTGGTATAAACTGAACCCGAACGCAAAGCCAAATATCCTAATAAAAAACCCAAAAGTAAAACCGGAACAAAACGAAAAGGATCAAGATGGAAAGCAGCAAATAGAATTGCACTGATAATTACTGCCCATTGTAAACCGTATTTTTCAAAAAAACGAATTAAAAATCCTCGGAATAAAAGTTCTTCACAAATTCCAGGCAACAAAGCTATTGCCAAAAAGACTTTCCAGGGAGCTTCATTCATATTAAAAAGCTGAGTAAGTGCCTCTGTGTATTTTTCCGGATAAGGAAAAATCGTATTTATTAGCTGTGACATGATAGATACAATTATCGAAGCAGATATAGCTATAAAAGGAACAAGGATAAGACCAGCTGGTTTGGGAGTTTTAAATCTTAAGATTTCTTTCGGTTTCAGCTTTAATAGCTTCAAAACTATAAAAACGGGAAGAGCAATAATAATGAGCTCAGTTTGGATTAGTCCATTATACAGGTCTTTAGTTTGCCAATATCCACCTAAATAGTATAATAAAATTAAAGCTATTGTAAAATAAACTATACCGTTGTATGGAGTTAAGGCATATTTGGGTTTCTTTTTCAGAACTTTTATACCTCCACTTTCTTCTTCAGTACGGAAAAGAACTGATTCTGTTTTAAACAGCTTTACAGTGATCAGAATGGCAATTAGATCTAAAACTAAAGTGCTTATTATGGTAATTAAGATATGCGACAGAGTATATTCATTAATCAAAACCGCTTTGAATAGTAAAGCTATATTAACAACAGGAACTATAGCCAGCAGATTGGAAATTTCTATAGTAGGAATAAAACTGACCATCCCCATCAGCATTGCTATCATTAATAATGGTTGTTCGTAACTTCTTGCTTCTTTGATATTACGGCTGAAAGTAGAAATGGAAACAAGCAAAGCAGCAAATAGAGTTGCTAAAGGAATCATTGCAATAAGTAAAATCAACATTGCATTAATGGGCAAAGTTACACCTGACATTTCTTTACTCTGATTTGCCAGCATAAACTGTAAGGAAAAACTGATGCTGAAAAGATTTACAATCATATTAAGCATAGCCAAAGTTATGATAGTGAGATATTTACCCATAACAATCTCTGTCCTTCCAACAGAAGAAACAAGTAAAGTCTCCAAGGTTTTCCTTTCTTTTTCGCCAGCAACCAAATCCGCTGCGACAATTGAAGCACCTGCAAATAACATCATAATAACTATATAGGGTAAAAACATCCCCAAAAACATCCCCATTTTCTTCTGAGCGCTGGAAGTATCTCGTTCTCTAATATCTACTAAATTCAAAAAATCCGGGCTTAATCCAGAAATCTGTAAACGCTCCTGTTGCAGCTCTTTTTCTACTTTGGAAAGCTGTTTAGAAAGCTTTTCATATACTATTCTACTTTGATCTTTAGATTTATCGTATGTTATATATATTTTAAAAAACTGGGTTCCCTCGCTGCCTAAAGAATCTCGAATAGTAACTATACATTGAATATCTTTTTCTGCATAATGCTGTTTTGTGCTTTCGTTATAAGGGAGAAAAGTGTAATTCTTGATGCGGACTAAACCCTGAATCAAGCGATGCGAAATTTCATTATCTACACTATCCTGGACAGCAATGGTAGCTCCCCTTTCTTCTAACACTTTAGTCTGACGCATCATAACTGAATTAAAACCAACAATTATAAGTGGATATAATATAATGGGAAGAATGAAAGTAGTAAAAATAGTCCTTTTATCCCGCAAAACTTCCATTAACTCTTTTCGGAAGATTACTAAAGTATGTTTAAAATTCATTGGCTCTCAGCTCCTGTTCGTCTGTATGTTGATTAATGTAATACACGAAGATATCATCCAAATCTATCTGAGAAGAAATGTTACGCAGTTCTTCCAAAGTGCCATCCGCTAAGATTTTCCCTTTATGAATCATAACAATTCTATCTGCTAAACGTTCTGCCTCTCGCATAATGTGAGTGGAAAATAAAACACATTTCCCTCGTTGCTTACAATCCCGAATAAACGAAACAATATTTCTGGCAGTTAAAATATCTAAACCGGCAGTCGGTTCATCAAAAATCATTACAGGCGGATCGTGAATAATGGAACGCACTATTGAAACCTTCTGCTTCATACCTGAAGATAGAAACTCTATCTTTTTGTCCAGAAATTCATTCATATCAAGTAGATCAGCCATCACTTTTATTCGTTGCTCTATAAGTTGATCTTCAATGCTGTAAAGATGTCCAAAATAAGTGATGAACTCTCTGCAACTTAAACGATTATATAGTCCTGTATCTCCAGATAGAAAACCAATATTCTCTCTCACCTTATCTGGATGCTTTCTAATATCCCATCCCTGAATTTCTGCAGAGCCTTCTGAGGGCTGAAAAATAGTGGAAAGAACCCTCATTGTGGTTGTTTTTCCAGCTCCATTTACACCTAAAAGACAAACTATTTCTCCATCTCCTGCTTCAAAATTTATCTTATTTACGGCGTAAAAATTCGTTCCGTCTTTTTTTATAAAGACTTTGCTCAGGTTGTCTACTTTGATCATAAATATACTCCCAATTTAAGTTAGCATTCATTTGTACTTTAATTAACGATGCTTTTTCTTAAAAACTTACAGACACAAAGGACTAATAGCGACGATAATTATTTTACTTATAGCCTATTACAGCATCAGAATTCTACGAAGAAGAATTAAATTCAATTTCCTTCTCCATATATATAGAGGGTGACAAATATCTTATCTTGGCTACAAAATTCCTTAAAACCTATTTTTGAAGATATGAATTTTTGTCGAGGTTTTTATTGTTACAACAGAGGAATGTGCTATTGATGGATAAATAAGCATAATTCCCATTGGATATAGTCTGGCTTAGCTGTTTTTATGAATTCAGAAACATAACTAACTCTATTCATTTCATATCTTATGATCTGTAAGAGATTTTTTACCATCATTTATGTTTATTCTATTAGACTGTAATTCTTTTTAGCAAGCAAAGTTCGAAGATGCTAGCGATTATTTACCTACACAATTTACTACTATACAAATAAAACTTGACCTTTCAGCAATCTTATTTGAAGTGGTTATAAAAATAAGGGAATATACTATGAAAGAAAAAGCAACTCTCATTTTAGGGGGTGGTTCTGCACTGGGCTTAGCTCACATCGGGGTTTTAAGTATTTTAGAAGAGGAATTTGAAATAACCGGAATTATCGGAAGCAGTATGGGAAGTATAATTGGTGGATTATATTCTTCCGGACTAAGTTCCGCTAAGATATATGAACTTGCAGGCAGTTTTAATAATGCCAAATTATTTTCTCCCTTCAAGTTAGATAAAACCATCAAAGGTATTTTTGATGGCCGGAGTTTATTAAATTTATTTCTAACCTGGACTGAGGGTAAAAGCATAGAAGAAAGTGAAATCCCCTTTATTGCTTGTGCTTATGATTTAACAAGTAAGAGCACAGTTCTTTTCAATAAAGGACTTTATGCAGATGCAATGAGAGCTTCTTCTTCGTTACCTGTATTATTTGCTCCTTATAAACTAAATCAATACATTTTTGTTGATGGAGGAATTGAACATCCCTTACCTATGGCTTTTTCCTCTTTGCTTTCTGAAGATAAAGTAATCGCTGTTAATGTTTTACCTGAAGCATCCAGAAGTGCCAGTTTCATAAATCTGGAAAGTGAAGAAGAAACTAAAACCAAGCGTTTAAGCAGAACTGAAGTAATTTTCAATGCTGTTTTGCAAAATCAAGCATATCTGGCAATTCGAGATATAGCAATGTTCAGTCCAGATATCGTAATTGAAGCAGGTATGCCTAATGGTCGTCCTTTCGCTTTTCATAAAGCACGAGAATTTTATAATTTTGGACGCCATCAAGCAATGGAAACTTTAGCAAACTATAAAGAGCCCAGATTTATGCCTACTATTCGTAAACATTATAGAAATCTAATTCAGCATCTACCCAATCTGAACATTCCTGTTAAAGATAATACTTGACGGAAAACTGGCTTTTTAAAATAATAGAAATTGAAAATATGAGATAATTTGCAGTTATCTGAACTGCTCAATCTGAGAAGATTATACCAAAGAACACTAATCCCAAATAAATAACAAGCGAGGAGTTCTTTTATGAATGAAATCATCAAAATACTGTCTAAGGTGGATGGTGGTAATATTTTAGATGCCGCAACCGGAAAGGGAGATTTTATCAATACCTTGAAACAACACCTAAAATCTTTTACACAAATAATTGGAGTAGATACCTCGCAACGTTGTGTGGATTACGCACAAAAAATATTCCCTGAGAATAATATAGAAATATACCGAATGAACCTGGAAGATATGCAATTCGAAGATGGTTATTTTGATACTGTTTGTATTTCTGATGCCCTTCACCATATAAAAAACCGAGAAGCGGTTTTAAACGAAATGCTAAGAGTTTTAAAACCAGAGGGCTTGATGCTGATCACAGAAATGTATTCTGATGGAGACCAAACACCTGCTCAGGAAACTCATATTATGATGCATCATTGGGTTGCTTCTGTTGATCGCCTTTTGGGAACATACCATCAAAAAACTTTTACCCGCCAAGAACTGCAAGATATAGTAAAAAAACTACCCCTGAAAAAAGTGGAGATCGCAGATTTCTATGTACCTGTGGATGATCCCAGTAAAAATTGTCCTGCATTGATACGCAATTGTCAAGATATTATAAAACGCTTGCAGACAATGGAAAACACAGAGGCAATAATTGCAGAAGGAAAAGAATTGATGGAACGGATTAAAGATATTGGATATGCCGGTGCCTGTCGATTAGCAATTACCGGTTATAAAAAAAAATAAGCTATAATTAATGGCTGATAAAGGAGATAACTAATGCTGTTTGAAGAGGATCTATTTAGCTTGAGTCAACTTCAACTATCCCGCTTGGCAAAAAAAATCGGTTTGCCTGGCTATACACAATATAAAGGAACCGAACTAATCTTTAAACTACTTGAATTTCAGGCAGCTCAAGAAGGTCTTGCCTTCGTTACTGGGTGTCTGGAAATTATGGAAGATGGATTTGGATTTCTTCGCTTTCCTGACAACAATTATAATGCTGGTCGCGATGATGTTTATGTATCATTAACTCAGATAAGACGATTTGGGCTTAAAACAGGTAACATGATTAGTGGACCTGTTCGCAGTCCTAAAGAAGGAGAAAAATATTATGCCCTGCTTAGGGTGGAAGCGGTTAATTATCTGGAACCAAATTCGATGTTGAATTTACGGTCCTTTGATGAATTGACCCCATATTATCCTACTGAACGCTTAAACTTAGAATTTGATCCAAATAACTTTAGCACTCGCATAATTAATTTATTCACTCCAATTGGAAAAGGGCAGCGTGGGTTAATTGTTGCAGCTCCCAGAACTGGAAAAACAACTTTGTTACAAGATACAGCAAATGCTATTTTGAGCAATCATCCTGAAGTTTATCTTATTGTTTTACTTGTAGATGAGCGCCCCGAAGAAGTAACTGAAATGAAAAAAATCCTAAAACCTGGTAACAGAGAAGTTATCAGTTCTACTTTTGATGAATCACCAAAAAATCATTCTGCCGTAAGCGAAATGGTTTTAGAAAAAGCCAAACGGATGGTGGAGCTCAATCAGGATGTAGTAATCGTTTTGGATAGTATAACGCGATTGGCAAGAGCTTATAATAATATAACTCCTTCCAGCGGAAAAGTTTTAAGCGGTGGTATTGATGCCAATGGCTTAATTAAACCCAAAAAATTCTTTGGCTCTGCTCGTAACACTGAAGAGGCGGGTAGTTTAACTATAATTGCTACTGCTTTGATTGATACAGGCAGCAAAATGGACCAGGTAATTTTTGAAGAATTTAAGGGAACTGGAAATATGGAACTTGTTTTAGACCGCTCCATCAGTGATATGAGATTGTATCCTGCAATAGATTTAGTAAAAAGCGGAACCCGACGCGAAGAATTACTTCTATCTCAAAATGAACTAAACCGAATGTATGTGTTGCGTAAATATCTGAAAACGATCTCTCCCATTCAAGGGATTGAAACCTTACGCAAGAAGATGCAGGCAACCGATACCAACGAAGAACTTCTAAATTCAATGAGCAATTAATGATTCCAACTCGCTATTCAGTTATTAAGCGAATCCTTTTTTCCTTTATCTTGATTAGTTTATGCACAGTTGTTTACTCCGCTGTTAGAAAGGAATTTCAGGAACTGAATAATTTGTATAGCAATGGAAAGCTGGATGAGCTATCTGAAGCTATAAGTAATCTGAAACCTGTTAATGATGAAGAACGTGCTTGCCTGGGATATTATAATGCAATGCTAAAAACTAAAACCGAGGATACCATATCTGCTCATCAATGGCTAATCGAAAGATTTCCCAAAAGTCCTTATGCTCAAAAATCCCTTCTGGAATTAGGTAAAATATATATTCTGGAAAGGAAAATTGAGGAAGCCACTGTGTATTTAAGACGGATAAATTCCACAGATTTAATTGAACGTTTCTACTGGCTTGGTTTATGTTCTTGGTGGCAGGATGATTTCACAACCGCTATAAACAATTGTGAAAATTACCTACGTTTAGACCCGACTGGAGAATTTTGTGAATCTGCCTATTATTTAATTGCAGAATGCTACCGTGCTCAAAAGAAAGCATATAGTGCCCTTACTACACTTATCAAATTGCAAAATGCTAAGCTTCCTGAGATGGATGAACAGTATTTCTATTACCGTCTTGGTTATGCTTACGAGCTTTCCGATAAATTATCTGATGCCGTTAATGCTTACCGAAGAGGTTACGAATTAAATAGATATTCTCAAATTGCCTATCAAATTGAGGATCGTCTATTAGAGTTAAAAAGTAGAAATCGCAATATAGATCTCAGTTTTCTCTATCCCTATCCTAAATTGCAGATTGCGATCGCGGAAGAAACAGTAGCAGATAGCTTAAAAACAGTTCAGAAAATTGAACCAAAACCTGCAGCTCCAATAGTGGCAACTCAACCAGTAAGCAAACAGGATCTTTCAATTAAGCTTAAAAGCAAACCCAAAGAAGGTTTCTGGCTACAGGCAGGAAGATTTTCCATAGAAAGCAATGCTAACCGTTTAGTAGTAAATATCCGTCTGCTAAATATCCCTGCCACTTATTATGAAGATATTAGCGGAGGGAAAAAAAGCTGGGTAGTTATTTGCGGTTCTTTTCCAGATAGAATAACAGCAGAAGAGGCCAAGAACCTTCTGGCTACAAACAATATAACTACTTTTCTTGTAGCATATTAGAACAGTGGACAAAGTAGAAGAAAACAAGCTAACTCCGATGCTAAAACAGTATTTTGCTGTTAAAGAAAAGCATCCAGATAAACTGGTTCTTTTTCGGATGGGTGATTTTTACGAAACTTTTTTTGAGGATGCTTCCACCGCTTCCAAAATTTTGAATATCACTCTTACTACGCGTAATAAAAACGATGATAATCCTGTTCCCTTAGCCGGTTTTCCCTATCATTCTTTGGAAACCTATTTAGATAAACTAATTAAAGCAGGTTTAAAAGTTGTTATTTGTGAACAAACCGAAGACCCTAAAAAAGCAATTGGACTGGTAAAACGCGAAGTTACTGAAATAATTACTCCTGGTGCGGTTTTAGATCAATCTCTCTTGGAAGGTAATGCCAATGTTTTTTTGGCTTCCTTATATTTTACTGATTTTAAGCGTAAAATAGGATTAGCACATTTAGATATTTCTACAGGCGATTTTCTTTTTACAGAATTGGATAGCGAAGAATTAGTTAGTGAATTACAAAGATTTAATGCTGCAGAATTGATAGTAGATAGCACAGGAAAAGAAGAACTAATTAAAAAATTACCAATGGATAAATTACCGACTATAACAGTGTTTGATAGCTGGCAGTTTCAACCCCAGGAAGCAATTACAACTTTGAAAAAACATTTCGGAGTAAACACTTTAGAACCTTATGGAGCACATAATAAAACATTGGGAGCTACAGCAGCTGGTGCTGCCTTAGCTTATGTTCAATCTTTATATTCTTCTCCGCTTAATCATATCACTTCTTTACGGTACTATTCTCTTTCGCAATATATGCAATTGGATGAAATCAGTCGTAGGAATCTGGAATTAGTTCGTTCTATCCGTTATGGGACAAAATATGGGAGTTTAATTTCTGTATTAGACCAAACTATTACTCCTATGGGGTCGCGGCTTTTACAACATTGGCTCCTGCATCCTTTATTAAGCATAGAAGAAATTACTTTCCGCCAAGATATAATTCAATCCTGTATAGAAAAAAGCAGTCACTTAAAAGAATTGCGTTCAATTTTGAAGGAGATTGGAGATATCACCCGATTGGTTACCCGATTAGGTTCTTTAAGAATAAATCCAAGAGAGCTAATTTCCTTGAAGTCATATCTATATTCAGCCAAGATTTTGCAAAACAAACTAAGCTCTTTTATGCATCCCCAATTTACTGTTTGGACACAAAATATGGGTAGTTTTGAGGATATTATCGCTCTCCTTGAAAAATCTATTAACGATAATCCACCTATTCCAATAACCGAAGGAGGTATTTTTGCCAAAGGTTATAATCCTGAATTAGATGAACTTATGGATCTGATTTATGATGGCAAAAGTTGGATAGCTCGTTTGGAAGAAGATGAACGTCGTAAAACCGGTATCAATAATTTAAAAGTTGGTTACAACCGTGTTTTCGGTTATTATATTGAAGTAAGTTCTGCCAATAAGAATAAAGTTCCAGATTATTATATTCCCAAACAGACCTTAACTAATAGTGAACGTTTTATTTCTCCGCGTCTTAAGGAATTTGAGGCAAAAGTGCTTTCCTCCGAAGAAAAAATAAAGAACTTGGAATATGAACTGTTTAAAGAGCTGCGCCAAAATTTAGCAGAATCTTTGCCCCGATTTCAACAGTTAGGTGAAGTTATTGCTGAACTGGATGTTCTTTCTTCATTAGCATATTTAGCTTGGCAGAATCAATATGCGCGACCAGTTTTTACCGAAAGTAGAGAATTACACATAGTTGAAGGCAGGCATCCAGTTATTGAAAAGCTGATGGAAAGTGATAAATTTATTCCCAATGATACAGACCTAAATTATCCTGAAACCAGCATAGCCATAATTACTGGACCCAATATGGCAGGAAAATCTACATATTTAAGGCAAGTCGGCCTTTTAGTTATTTTAGCCCAAATGGGAAGTTTTGTTCCTGCGACCGAAATGACACTTCCTATTTTTGACCGTGTTTTTACCAGAGTTGGAGCTTCCGATAATTTAGCTCAGGGACAGAGTACTTTTTTGGTAGAAATGATAGAAACCGCCAATATTCTTAATTCTGCTACCCCAAAATCTCTGATTTTATTAGACGAAATAGGTAGGGGTACTTCAACTTTTGACGGGCTTTCTTTGGCTTGGGCAATCATTGAACATATACAAAAATACAAACATTCACTAACTCTTTTTGCCACTCACTATCATGAGCTTACGGAACTGGAAAACCTCTATCCGGATATTAAAAACTACAATGTGGCAGTAAAGCAATGGAATGACGAAATGATTTTTCTGCGCAAAATTGAAAGAGGAGGCGCAGATCAAAGCTATGGAATTCAAGTTGCTCGTTTAGCGGGAATTCCCGATAGAGTTATTAAGCGTGCAAAAGAAATATTGAAAAACCTGGAAGAACACGAAATAAGTCCTCAGGGCTTAACAGCTACTATTCGTAAAAAATTAGTTAGGGATGTACCTCAAATTGATATATTTGAAATTTTAGTTGATAAAGCTAGTGAAAATGACCCTGTTTTAAACGATATAAAGGAAATTGATCTGAATGATCTTTCACCTGTTGAAGCCTGGCAGTACTTACAAAAAATCCAGAATAAACTATTAGGGGAAAAATGAACAGAATTCTTATTTTAACAATTATCACTTTTTTGGGAACAATATTCCTGATTTCTTGTGCTCAAAATAGTACTAATATTGCTGGAAGCGTAAACGGCACTGAAATTTCTTTAGAAGATTTTTATAGTTCATATCGCGGTCACTATTCCATTTTTGGATATCAAACTGGACGCACTCCTACCAAAGAGGAAAAGCAAAAAATACATAATGAAACCTGGCAGAACATTACCCGCGCCATTATTTTGAAGGATTATTATAAAAAGTATAACATTTCTGCGAGCATTACAGAAGTGCTGGATACGCTTTCCAACTCCATTCCGGAGCATATAATTAACTCCCCCAGATTCAGAGTTAATGGTAAGTTCGACAAAAAAATATATATGCAGTCTTTAATGACGGATAAACCAGAAAATTTAATGCCCCTCCGAAAGCATTATCAGGAATATCTAATTCCCAATATGAAGCTGCAAAGTGTTTTAATAGAAAAGGAAATGCTAACTCCCAAAATCCGTAAACAGGTTTCAGAAATCATAGCCAGTAATGCTGATTTAGAATTATATATTTTTGATCCTTCCAAAATGGATATTTCTATTAGTGATGCAGAAATTAGTGCCTATTATCAAGCTAATTTGGAGAAATATAGTTTATGGCAATTTTACCGATTAGGTTATTGTTCGATTCCTGTTATTCCCGATAGCATAGACCTTTCCGAAGCAAAAAATGTAGCAGAAAATATCCGCAACGAGCTTTCCAGTGGAAAAGAAGCTAAGGATGTATTAAATTCTGTAGATAGCAAAAATGTGGTTGTTAGTTTTATTGATAACGGTTATCAAAAAACAGAAGAATTACCTTTAACTGTCTTTAATGCTCTGGATGGCTTGGAAAATGGAAAATGCAGTGAGCCTGTCCCCTATGAAAAGGGTTATATGATCTATCAAAAAATACAAAGCACAAAAAATCTAACGCTTTTTAATACAATTTATGTGCAATCATTACCAAGATCAGTTACTTTACTAGCTCCCGAAACACAAGCCAAGCAAATTGTGAAACTTGCTTTGGATATAGGACTGGAACAAGCAGCCAATGAATTTGATATAGAATATATTGTAACACCTGCTATGAGCCCTGATTCGTTAATTGTTCCTGCAAATGATCTTAAGGGTAAGCTAATAAAATCTTTAAAATATGCCCAAGCACGAGATATTTTGGGACCTCTATATTCTGCAGAACAATCTGGATGGTATATATTTGAAGTTGTGGAAAAACAAACTCAGGATTATAGAAGTTTGGATGAAGTGCGTGAAGAAATTATAGAAGAACTTTGCAAGGAACATAGAATAGCCCAAAATAGAAAGCTTGTTCAACAATGGATTGCCGATAACAGTTTTCCTGCAACCTACGAAATGGTAAAATTGGATAATATTAATATAGATTCCCTTTGGGAGGGCAAACCAATTACTAATATATATTATCAGGCAATTAAAGCATATCTGGAAAAAGCTCCTCTTCCTCAAATAACTCAAAAAGATATTATCATAGTGCCTAAAGTAATTTCTTACCGACCAGGAAAAACCAAACCAAACCCAGAACGCATCAAAACAATTTATGCCCAAAATTTGCCTGATGGCTGGTTTGAGGATTGGCTGGATAAGCAAGTTAAAAAAGCAAGAGTAGTTATTTATACCAAACCATGATTTGCTTTTCCGATAGAAGCCATTATACTTTTATGAAAGAAGCAATCGCAGAAGCAAAAGTAGCTGCGAATGAAGATGAAATTCCTGTTGGTGCAGTACTTGTTAAAAACGGAAACATTATTCTGCGTGAACATAATCGGAGTAGACAGTTAGCCAATCCTTTAGCGCATTGTGAAAAACTCCTTATTGACAAAATTCTGGTTTCAGAACCCGGGTTCTTATATGATTATACATTATATGTAACTTTAGAACCCTGTTTGATGTGTGCCGGTATGATTATTTTAAGTAAAATTGGCACTGTTGTCTATGGTGCAAAGGACCCTAAAGCGGGAGTGGTTGGTTCAATATATAATGTTTTGAAGGATAAAAACTTCAACCATCACCCTATAGTTGTAAGCGGTATTTTGGAAAGCGAATGTTCCAGCTTGCTTACAGATTTTTTTCGCAAAAAAAGAATATAAAAATAAACGGAGAGTTGCCGGAGTGGTTGAACGGGACGGTCTCGAAAACCGTTGTACCTATTAAAGGTACCCAGGGTTCGAATCCCTGACTCTCCGCCAGTTGCATTTTGGAGTTTTGATGATTCATAAGGACTATTTAATAGCAGATGCAGATGTTCCACTTATTTCTTGTGATGAATTACGAGATGAATTGCTAATATACAATATAGATGATTCTACTGCTAATCAACTGATTAATCAGTTTGAAGAACTAACGGGGAAAGCCATAAACAGATTCTATAAGGTGAATGAACTTTCAGGAGGACAGAAAGTAATTCTGATGGTGCTTTTAGTTCTTTATTCACCTGCCCCAAAAATTCACTTTAAGAATTTAATGCAATCCCTGGATACCAAACGTCGAGAAGCCATTAAAAACCTGATTAACAGCTGTGGTAAAGATATAATTCTGGAAGAAAATAATGATTGAGATTCCTCAGGGACCTATTTTCTGTTGGCAGGATTTTAGCTTGCTGATTGAAAAAAAATTGACCTTCGAACCAGGAAAGATATACCATTTGCAAGGTGAAAACGGCAGTGGCAAAAGCTCTTTTTTAAAACACTGTCTCCTACCTGTATTGGAGAGTAAAAAAGATCTAATTTACCGTATCTATTTACAGCAGCTTTTTCATTTGCAAGGTTATGCAATTAAATCCCATTCCGCTTTTTACAAACCTGAATTGGACTTAAGAAGTGAATTGGACTGTGTTCAATATTTATTGAATAATCTCTTTGAAACCTTTTCCCAAGATCCCAGACCGGTTTATTGCATTGTAGATGAAAACCGTTATATACAAGAAATCCACCGATATCTAAAGGAAAATGACTTTCCCTTTTGTCTTATTTACTGTGCGCATTCTTCATTTTCTCTCTCTGAAGATGTTAACATCGTCAATTTTAAAGTTATAAATCCAAAACAGAGTATAATTTATGAAGCCACTATATAGATTAATCCTGGTTGCCTTAGCGCTGGTTTTGTTCTTCGTGTTATTTTGCATTGTTTACTTGGAGAGTTTAACCATTCAATTGGCTATGTTATTAATAGTTATATTGTTTAGTGCCTGGACTTTTTCTGCTAAGGGGCTTATCAAGAAGATCTATCATCTCCTACCTTTTATTTTGCTCCTTTTTGGCGTATATCTTATTTTTGCCGTTTTTCAAATTGGGAAAAGCAGAGCTCACTGGATTCACTATGGATTAACCAGGACTACTCTTTTGCTTAGTAGTCTATTGTTTATGCAGGTTTTAATTAACTGGCTGCGGATAGATTCTTTTTTAGATTTTCCTATCGGTATAGATAAACTGAAGTATATTATCTTAGGTAAGCTGCTTTATAGAATTGCTTTTTCATCTTATTCCGAGCTGTGTCTTTTTGTGGATTCAATTCCAGGGGAGCAGCAAAAGAATGCTACTTTAAAAAGCAAATTTCAAAAACATCTTATTGTTCTTTTGGCACTCATCACTTATGTGATCAATGAGGCAACTCTGAAAGGAGAAATGATTGATGAACGAATCTGGCATTGCTATACAGTTCCGAATTCAATTCCGGTGAATAAGATTGAACTTGAAGATAAAATAAAGGAGTCAAAATGAAATGGTATCTCATTGTCGGCCTTACCGTTATGGTAATGGTTGCTACGCTGCTTGTGCGTATTCCTGTCCCGGGTGGAGGATATTTTAATTTAGGGGATGTTGTTATTATTTTCAGCGGTCTTTTTGGCGGCTGGAAAGCAGGATTAATCGCAGGTGGAATTGGTTCTGCTCTTGCCGATCTTATCGGTTTTCCTGTTTTTGCTCCCATAACTCTTGTTATTAAAGGTTTAGAAGGTTTAGTAGCAGGACTTGCAAAACCAGGCATAAGATGGCAACGGAATTTATATCCTGCCATCGCAGTTGTCATTATGGTTGCGGGTTATTTTTTCGGTTGCTGGCTTTTCCCCAATCTTGGTCTTGCTGTTGCATTTGCAGATTTACCGGTAAATATTGTCCAAGCTGCAGCTGGATTTTTTGGAGGTAAAGCATTGCATATTGCTTATACCAAAATATCAAAAACCTCATAATGAACGGCTAATCACACTAATATCTATAATATTATAGCCACTTGTGCAATAAGGGAAAATACTATTTTCCCTTTATTTTGTTCTTTTACCCTATTATTTTACGAGACCATAGATAATAATTACCACTATGTTCTATTTCCTATCTGAACTATTTTAGTTCTGCATCAACCAGGTTTTGAGAGCAATCATACATTTTTTCCGTTTCTCAATCCTTTTAAAGCTGAGGCTCGGTTTGGATTCAAAACGAAACATCATGACCAAGAAATTCATCATTTGGCCATTCAGTTATGAAATTATAGTAAGTAGCCAATATGAATTTACACAAATATAGATATCAAGGTAAGTACTAATTGAATGTGCATCTGCAAAATGGAATGCTAAAAAACCTCTGAAACATATATGCTTAAATAGCATTTGCTGAATGAGAATTTGGCAACTTAGGGACTATCCGAATAGACTGGGAATTGGCATTATTACCAATTGAGCTGAAATTGCTTCTTTATTGTAGAAACTAAATTAATGCTTGCTTAATGAACTGTGGTAGAGATACCGTGGTGCTACTCGGCAAAAACCCAGGAGGCTCCATTGTAACTCCACAGTAACTCATTAAGGAAGAATATGGTTTTTTAAATAAGCAGAAGGGATTACCAAATCACTTTATCTATCATTCTTTCTGCTATTTTCATAGTTTAGCAGTTGAACAATTAGATTTCTTGTTTTATGGTTTTCTATAAAACGATTCTGTATGCTATGGCAACGAGGTTGAAAGAGCAAAGACATAATTTCTACTCTGTTCGTTCTTTTTTTTAGCTGAGGCTCGGTTTCGAATTTCCAAGGAACAGCAAGGCGAGGAACAAAATCACACTAACTTGTTGCTATTTATGCATATTTGCGGAATCCAATAAAGATCAGGTTGTTACTACCTAAAATCAAGGATCGCAATAGCAATCAGACAAATCCAAGGCAAAATGCCATTTTCGTCTGATGTTGAGGCCTATTTCATTATATGGCTATCAATTCGGATAGGGAATTACTTCAGGTGCATTACTTTACGGGTTATAACTTTATCCTCATATTGCAGACGAATAAAATAGATACCGTTGCCAACTGTCTTTCCTTTTTCATCATCAGAATTCCAAACTATATTATGCTCCCCTAAAGCCATGGAACTTGGTGTTAGAGATTTAACAAGCTGCCCTTTGAGGTTGTATATATTTATACTAACTCGAGAATGGTTCTTTTGTTCCCAAACGATATTAGTGCTTTTAGAAAAAGGATTGGGATAGCAAGATTTGAATAGAACAACTTCCGGAGTAATCTCAGGTGGCAGAGAAGAACCGTAAGCATCGATTCTTTGCGCATAAATTCCATAGCAATTAGTATAATGACTCATTCTTCTATCCTGCCAACCGATTATTGCCTGATTACCAATAGTGGATATTAATGGATATATCTGATCATAAGGTGCATTGCAAAGTAATTGATCCTCACTTTCCACAAAATTACCATCTGCATTAATTCTGCGGTAATAAAGATCTTGTCCATCCGTTCTCGACATTCTGGAACCCCAAACAGTTAAACAAGAATTATTATCAAAAACGCAAAGAGTAGGATAATTAGCATAAGAATCACTCCAAGAGACATCATTACCAGGTGCTAAAGTATTAACTTGCAATCCCATTTCTGGATACAGAAAATTGCCACCACTGTCAATTACCTGGAAGAAGACATTATATGAACTACTGCCACTATCTCTAGCAGTGTAGAGAAGATAAAGTTTATCTGCTTTATATTTATAATTTAGCTGAAAAAATGTTGCAGGAAAAGTTATCCCTTCATCTCCCCAAGGCAAAGTATGATTGGCAGTTACTTTTTGGAAGAAAACTGGATGAATAACATATTCTGCAATCAGCAACACGAGATCCTCACCTGTTATATAACTGGCAACAATAGAATATTGATTTGTGGGCAAATTATTAATAACTATTTCTCCGGAAGCATTCCAGTCTGCATCAGGATAGCCATTTTCATCATATTTCAAACATAGGATAGTATTATTGCCAGCTACCGTCTCTTTCCATAATAGATATCTTCCTGTAAAAGCATAACCATAGGGTGAGCTAATCAAGTCCTTCAACATAATACCTGTTTCACCCCACATTTTAGTGCCGTTATGAATTCTTTGTCCATATATGCAACTATTGGAATATATAGAACTTGGCTCAACCCAACTGATATATATATCATCTTCATAACAGGTTGCATTATAACGAGTTAATTGAGCCGATGAAATAAGAATGCCATTCCCATTTAATAAAAAATCTCCGTTTTCGGATATAATCTGCAGATAGAGAGCATTGGAATAGTGAAGCAACCCTATTTGTTCAGAATTTATTTTAAAGATTTTATATGAATTATAGTCCAACTGACCAAGATTGATCAGTTTTCCGTTTTCAGGAAATAACAATTGTCCAGTTAAAGATATACCCTGACAGTATAAATGATATTCTCCCCCTCTGGAATCAGAATAGAACAACATAGCCCGATCTGCTAATGGGATATTTGCTAAAAGAGTAGCACTACCGTTAATAAGAGAAACAAGATCAGTCCGCTGAGGGTCTTTGCCTTCTTTTGTCGTTATAGTATAAAAATCGGTGCTTAATTTCAGATATTCATCTATTGTCTTTTTGCTGATAACTAGCATTTGGTTGTTTTGATATAATAACTGAGGTGAATCATAAACACCGCTCAATTGGTCTAAATTATAACCATATATATAGCCATACTGGCTTCCTTGAATATTGGTTCTTTCCATTTTCAGAATGCTACCTGTTGCTTCGTTATATTCAGCCCAGATAAAAGCCACTTCATCATTGTTTACAGCCAGATCAAAATTGTCAATAGCGTAAAGGGCGTTGGAAAGTACAAGTCCATTGACCGGATAACGCGGCTGCAAATTTTGATTGAACCTGTAAGTAAAGATCTCGCAATCGTTATTTATCGTATTACGCAATAATCCGATTTGCAGATCTCCACCATTGGTAGTAACTGCTTTCAAATTACAATTCTCAATATTAGTCTCTCCAGCAAGAACAAGTTGATAAGTTGCCAGAGGTTGATTTATCTGCTCTGCTAAAGCATTATAAGTTCTGATATTGATGATGGAATCATTTCTATAAGCAAAACCCAGATCATATAAAATACCATTGGGATTTAAAAATAACTGATGTGGGTATCTTATTTCTCCGTTGCTTAAAGTATAGCTTGTCGCCCAAATTAATGCACCATCATTGGCAAAGCGGCGTAAATAATTAATTCCATTAACACTACTGAATCTGCGGAATTTGATTATTGCTCCACCTAAACCATCTGCAACCAAATCATCAAGTTCAGGATGATCCAAATTTATATTTAGATCGCTATTATCCCAAACGGGTAGGCAAGAGGCATCATAACTCTGCAAATTAATTTGGGATAAGCTGTCATTTCTCAGTAAAAGCAGAAAACCGCCTATATTATTAACCGCTATTCTATATTCAAAACTATCTATGACGCGGAGAGAAGATAGATTAATACCTTGCGGACCCCACAATAAATCACCTGCTGGAGTATATTTCTGTACAAATAGAGAAGAAACTGAATTATCTTCTTCCAGCCAAGTTATGATAATATTTCCATCGGAAGTAACAAGTTGTTTTACTTGGTTGAATTGGACACACCCAGCTTTAATGACTAATGGCTCTTGCCATTGCGGACTTCCAGAAAAATCTGTTTTTTGCACATAAAGGTTATTAATGCCATCTTCGGATTGAGACCAAGTGAGAAAGACCTCATTATTGGCATTTTTAACCGCGTTTCTTTGCCAGTCAATATAATTCACTTCTCTTATGGCAACATCATTTGTCCAAACTGGCTCTGCATAAATAGTTGAAAAAATCAGTAGTAGCATAATCAATAAAAGCGGTTTTCTCATTTTCTCTCCTCAGGTTTTATAGAACCTAACATAATCTGTATACTTAGCAGATAAATTTCATTTCAGAACTTAATTTTAATATAGATTATCGTGTCAAGATATATATCGCTCCAGAACATTAGAGGGGGTGACAAATTTGAATTGTGTCACCGCTCTCGAGTGCTTCAAAAAATATAGAGTATCTATTCTGCATTTTTTACCAAAATTTAATAGCGGAAGTTGTGGATTAATGCTTGACACAAATCTTCCCTTTCAAAATTTATGAATTTCCATCAGGGGTATATTTTCTATCCCGAAATATAATATAACAGGAAACCATTATGAAAGCAAATTTTCAAGATGTCCAAAGTACAATCCTTGCCTGTAAAACCCCATATCAGACATTGATCCAAAAACTTAAATCTACCAATATAATGCCTAATATGCCTTATGAAGAATTCTTTGTAGAAGTGAAAGAGCTTTGCCTCTTAAGTGAGAAGTATGGTTCTATCCTTGAAAATGATCCTAAGTTAGAAACAACTCCCTTTGAACAGCTATCTGCATTGCATAATGAATATTATGCATCTTTAGCAAACTATGAAAACTGTCTTGGGAACCCGGATTATGCAGTTGCTCTATATAATGAAGATATGGGCAAATTTTTGTCCGCTCTGTATTTTCATTTCGCTAATATGATCTATCTACAAGCAAATAGAAATTACTTGCAATTAGAAGAGAAATTGCGCTTGTTTTTTAGTTTATACGATAAAGCGAGGCAAGGAAATTTAAACTATACGGATTGGAAAAATGAATACCAGAAAATCGTGACAGAAAACCATAAATTAAAACTCTATCGGACATTTTATCAGAGTTACATTCAGGAAGCGAACATAAACTACGATATAATAATGAATACTAATCTAAAAGATTTGCGTTATCTATATCGTTATGGAATGTTTATTTCTGAAGTTAACATCAAAATGGCTCAATTTATCAATGCCTATCCGGAAAAAGAACTAAATGATATTGCCTGTTATATTGTTCAGTGCTGGATTGATGGTTTTACCCGCTCCAACAAAAATTATCGGATTAAGCAAACAGCAAGTATTATTGTTCCTTGCGGAATGGAAAGATTGGGGTGTTTGATTTATAACGAACTGGATAAAATAGGGATAAAAGGACAATTTAATGTCCCTTATAAGATTTATGAAAACAAACAGTTTACTTACGATCACCGTTTTGATAATGCGCTTATTATAGATAGGGATTATACAGATATGAAAATAAATGTCTATGCTGAAGTAGTTGAAGACCTGAAAGACTTGGTTAGCGGTGATGCAGGACCTGTTTATGTAGAACTTTTTGGAGAGACACCTTTTTCACCTGTGGCAAAAAACACTGCTTTAGCTTTAACTGATGAGCAACAGGAACTTTCCAGAGAATTTATGTCTAAATCCGCTCAAATTTATTATCAGTATTATAGAAGAGATCAAGGCAGTTTTTGCATTATCGCTTTCCCTTCACCTGAAATTGGAGAACACTTCCCAGAAATTTTTGCTGATACATTAAAAATTAACCTTCTGGATAGTATGCACTATGCCAAAATTCAACAGAATATAATTGATGTGTTGGATAAAGCTGATTATGTAAATGTGAAAGGCAAACCGGGAAATGATACCGATATCAATGTTAAATTGCATCCTCTGCAAAATCCTGATAAAGAAACCAACTTTGAAAATTGTGTAGCCGATGTTAATATCCCTGTTGGTGAGGTTTTTACTTCTCCCCTATTAACAGGCACTAATGGAACACTACATATAGATGATATTTATCTTGGTTCTTTGCGCTTTTATAATTTGAAAATTCAATTTGAAGATGGCTGGATTAAAGGTTATTCCTGTACGAATTTTGATGATCCGGAAGAAGGCAAGAAGTATATATACGAAAATTTGTTGCTGCCTCATAAGACTCTTCCGATTGGAGAATTTGCTATTGGAACAAACACTTTGGCTTATCAGATGGCTAAGAAATATGATATCCTACCTTTACTGCCCATATTGATAATAGAAAAAATGGGGCCTCATTTTGCCATAGGTGACACCTGTTTCAGTTATGAAGAAGATAGCCCCCATCCCAGTTTTGTAAACTCTAAAGAGATGATTGCTGTAGATAACGAAAAATCTATTACTCGTAAAGAAGATTCGCTAAATGCATATACTCATAAACATATTGATATAACCCTGCCCTATGAAATGCTGGAATCTATAACTGCTGTAACTAAAGATGGGGAAAGATACGATATTATTAGAAATGGCAGATTTGTTGTTCCCGGAACAGAAGAATTGAATATCCCTCTGGAAGAAGGTGTTTAAAAAAAACAGTTAATTTGCCTTACTGCTTCATACATAATAATAGCTACTGAATTAGCAAGATTTATACTGCGAATTTTGTTACTCATAGGTATGCGGATTCCTTGTTCGGGATATTTATTTAAAAGCTCTATAGGTAAACCTCTGGATTCAGGTCCAAATACAAAAACATCGTCTTTTTGGTATTTAATATCCCAATAACATTTTTTTACTTTGGTGCTTGCTAAGAAGATTCGTTCCTGAGGAAACATAGCATAGATTTCTTCAATGCTGTTATGAATTTGCAGATTTAGGTTTGGCCAATAATCCAATCCTGCTCTTTTTAGTGCTTTATCCGTTAAGATAAAACGCATTGGTTGAATTAAATGTAGAGTAGATTCTGTACCTACACAAAGACGGCCTATATTTCCTGTATTTTGTGGTATTTCAGGTTCAAATAAAACAATATGAAACATTTTTACCTCGAGAAATTTAGGGATGCTCATCCTCAGCAAAATAAACGATATCTTTATATATAACTCCCATTGGCAATACCTACCTAAATTTATGTAGAGAGTGCACTATGCTTATATAAAGAAATCTTAAGTCCCCGCTAATTAATTATTGCGTTTATGACTCTTTGTTTATATTAGAAGGTGTATAACTTTCTAATTTCCAGGATATTTGCCCTTCTTGCAAAGCTATTTGGTAACCAAATAACCTTTGCCAAAAATCCAGCCATGACAAAATTTGTTCTTGAATCAAATTATTGGATATGCGATCGTTGACACTATAGCTTATAAAGGGTATAGCTGAAAAATGCATGGGCAGAAGAGTCTTTCTATTGGCAGGGAACATTCCCAGCTTATAAATTACCATTTTTTGTTCTTCGGAAGCCAGAAAATAATCAACAAACTTATTGCATAGAGCGGATTTTGAAGTTCCACGATGAATACCAATTGATTCTATATATTGATAACTACCCTCTTTTAGCATAGAAACCTGGAAATCTTTGTTTAAGGGATCAAGTTCCTGTAAAAAGGCAGGAGTGGTATTGTATCCAATCATTAATGAACATTCCCCTCTTTTAAGTGCTTCTAAAGCTTCTGTATGAGTAGCATAAGTTTTGTATATATTCTTGCGTAAGCTCTTCCATAAATATTCATAGCCCTCAGATCCAAAAAGTGCTACACTCCAAAAAAGGGTTGAGCGTCCCAAACCTGAACTGATAGGATCGCAGATAGCAATTTGAGCAAGATATTTGGCGTCCTGCAATTCTCCAAATGATTGAGGAGGATTTTTTATCTGGGTAGTATTATATATCAGGGAAAGATTACTATAAGCATAAGGTATTAATCTTAACGCGGGATCAAAGATAGTTTCCCGAATTAGCAATTCTGAATCAAAAGATTCTGGAGGCACAAAATTAACAGCCAGCGTTTCTGAAACTGCAAAGCTATTATCAATACCAATAGCAAGATCGTATTTGCCATAGTTTGCTTTATCTTTAATTGCTTTGCAAAGCTCTGCAGTATTACGAAAAAGCACAAATTCCAGCTGGCATTTATGCTTGTTTTGAAAATCAGGAACTATAGAATGTTCAAAACCCGATTTACGAAATTCATCGGTAGTGTAGACTACGAGTTTATGTTTGTAATGTGTGTTTCCCTGCTTATTTTTTTCCTGCCCACATGAAAATAAGAGCAAAAGAGCTAACAGTAAACTAAGTTTCCAACTTTTCATTTTAATATGCTCCAAACAGAACCCAGGCAACAATAAAATCCATCACCAGAATAAAAACGGAAGAATAAACAACAGTTAATGTTGTTGCTTTCCCAACTCCTTCTGCTCCCCCAAAACAACGGTCTCCATGATAACAAGAAAAACTAGTGATAATAAATCCGAAAACAATCGATTTGGCTATGCCACCCCAAAGATCGGAAGTTACAAAATAACTGCGCATATTATTGAAAAAAGTGTAATAATGAAGTCCATAATGTAACCAGGAAAAATACCAGGCACAAACTATACCTACAGCATTAGCAAAAACAGTAACAAGAGGAAAGGCTAAGATGCCTGCAACAATTCTTGGCATATAGAGAAATTCGTAAGGATCAATATTCATACTTTCCAAAGCATCAATTTGTTCGCTTACTCTCATCGTGCCAATTTCAGCTGCAATGGAAGCACCAACTTTCCCGGTTAAAACTAAAGCAGTTAATACTGGCGCTAATTCAATCATTGTGGATTTACCAATCAACACACTAAGTAGATTTACTGGAACATAACCTTTGGATTGATATACTGCCTGTAAAGCAGTTACGAGTCCTGTAAAAGCAGCTGTTAAGAAAATCAGAAATAGCGAATCGAAACCAATTCGTTTGAATTGAATCAAGAATTCCTGATAACGCTTAAAAAGAGAAGTTATTTTAGATAGGCACGTTCCGACAAAGATTGTGTATTCACCTATGCCGGCAAAGATATTACTGATCATATTTTGCTTCAAGAGGCCGGAAAAGAGTAAATTCCTGATCAAATCCTAATTCTACACTTCCAGTAGGTCCGTGTCTATTTTTTGCTATATTAATTTCCGCTATTCCCGGTTTGGTAGTTGTTTCTGCAAAATAATATTCATCCCGATAAATAAACATTACAATATCAGCATCTTGTTCAATAGCTCCCGATTCTCTCAGGTCTGCTAATTTAGGCCTTTTATTATCACGGGTTTCAGCTGCGCGGTTTAATTGTGAAAGAGCTATTACTGGAATTTTCATATCTTTAGCCAGAATTTTCAGAGCGCGTGAAATTTCTGAGATTTCCTGTTGTCGGTTATCTTTTTCCCTTACTAAAGACATTAATTGCAAGTAATCTATTACAATAAGATCGAGACCACCAATTTCTGCTGACAATCTTCTTGTTTTTGCTCTGATATCTAATGGTGAGTTTGTTCCAGAATCATCAATGAATATTTGTTTTGAAGAGAGCACTTCAGATGCCTGCATAATGCGGATAAGTTTTTCTTCGTTCATTCCGTAACCTCGTAACATACCATCCATTTTAACTTCCGAGGCGGAACTAAACATTCGCATAACTACTTCATCGGCTGCCATTTCCATAGAAAAAATAGCAACTTTTTTGTTTAAATTCACAGCTATATGAGCTGCAATATTTAAAGCCAAAGAAGTTTTTCCCATAGCAGGACGAGCCGCAATAATAATAAACTGACCAGGTCTAAAACCTCCAGTAAAACGGTCTAAATCTCCAAAACCACTACTTAAACCTGTAACAGATGTTTTGGTAGAGGCTATTTTATCTATATTAGTAATAACTTCCTGGCTAACTTGATCAAAACTCACAAAACCTTGATGACTGGGTAATTCAGCTATAGCGAAAATAGCCTGTTCAGCTTCATCGACAATAGTTTTAACCGGTTTGGCAGCTGTGTAGCAATTTTCAATAATTCCCTTGGAGGCAACAATCAAATGTCTAAGTAATGCTTGCTCAGTAACAATATTGAGGTGATAATCAAAATTGGCAGCAGAAACTACAAAATCGGCAATTTCATTAATATAGGGAATACCACCAACTTTTTCCAGAAAGTTATTCCTTTCCAAGCGGTTGATTAAAGTTAATTGATCTATTTCGATGCCTTCATTGAAAAGCTCTTCCATTGTGCGAAAGATCATTTTATGCGCATTGCGGTAAAAGTATTCCTCTTTGATCTTTTCGATACCTTTACTAACAACATCGCTATCTATTAACATAGCTGAAAGAAGAGCTGCTTCTGCATTTATATCAGCAGGTAAAGCTCTCTCGGTTTGTACCTTGTTCAATTTTTCAGCATCGACTTGTTTAGCCATAATATTAACTAAAGTGTTTTTCCCTCATAGCTTCAGCAACACAGGTAGGAACATAATCTTCCAACGGACCTTGTAAAGCAGCCAGCTGACGGATGATTGATGAAGAAAGATACATATACCTTAAAGAAGGCACCAAAAACAGGGTCTCTATTTCAGGATTGAGTTTTTTATTGGTTAACGCTAAAGATAGTTCATATTCAAAATCGGATACTGCTCTCATTCCTCTAATCATTAAATTACAGTTTTGGCTTTTAGCGTAATCTACAAACAATCCTTGAAAAGTGCTAACTGATACATTAGGGATATGTTCTGTAGATTTTTTACAGAGTTGGTAGCGTTCCTGTAAACTAAAAAGATTATCCTTACCAGTGTAATCAGCCACAGCAAGAATAACTTCGTCAAAAATACTGCAGGCCTTTTCCAAAATATTCATATGACCCAGAGTAATCGGATCAAAAGTACCTGGATAAATTGCTTTAGACATCATTTCGTCATTGCCTTAATACGGATTTCTTCTATTTCAGAAATTTCCTTGGGGATATGTTGAGAAAGAACACAATAACCAGTATCTGTTACTAAAACATCATCTTCGATACGGATACCAAGTTTTTCTTCCGGAATGTAGATTCCCGGTTCAACAGTGATCACATTTCCTGTTTCTAAAATAGCATTTCGGCTACCTACATCATGAGTATCCATACCTAAGAAGTGACTAATGCTATGCATATAATATTTATAAATATCTTCTTCTCTATCTATTAAGCCAAGCTCAATTGCTCCCTTCGCTAAAAGATCGCGAGCTACCTGATTTAGTTCTAAAAGTTCAATGCCCGGTTTGATCATTTCAATAACCCTTTTTTGAACATCCAAAACTACTTCATAGACTTCTTTTTGACGATCAGTAAAAGACCCATTTATAGGAAAGCAACGAGTGATATCTGCACTGTAGTTTAAATAGGAAGCTCCCACATCCATCAGAATTACATCTCCGTTCTCTATCTGGCATTCATTTTTTTCATAATGCAAAGTTGCAGCATTAATTCCAGTTCCAATAATTGGAGCAAAACCCCAGTGTTTAATTCCCATACTTTGCATTCGATAGAACATTATTGCTTCCAGTTCATATTCCATCATCAAGGCTTCTGCCTTCTCCAGAACATCAATTATAGCTTTACCAGTTATATCGATTGCTCGTTGTAACTGTTTTATTTCCCAGTCGCTCTTTATTTTTCGCAAGGGAGTAATTATGGTTTCAATGGATTCAATAATAATATTAGGATAGCGTTCGCGGATTGGAGATAAACGGAAAAGTTGCATTGTAGGTGGTTTATCTAAATATTGCTCTCCGATATTAGCCCAAATTTTATCAATTACTGGACAGTAGAAAGAGAGAATACTTAAGAACTCATCCAGATAGTGTATTTTCTGAAGGCTAAGACCACATTTTTGGCTTGCTTCTTCAGCTGTCATTTTTGCTCCTGTCCAAATTTCTTTTTCTGGATCTCCACGCTGAATAAACAGCATCTCTATAGCTCCATTCTGTCCTCTGAAAGCAAAATAGATTGCTTCCGGAATGTCTAAACCAGTTAAATACAGGAAGTTGTTATCCTGCTTGAATTTTTCCAGTTTTGCTTCCTCTGCTGCAAAGATAATTAGTGCTTCTTTTTCCTTTAAAGTGGAAAGTAATTTTTCACGGCGCGGAATAGTAACCTCAGAAGTCATTATCGGTTCTCCTGTTATTTTTCGTTCGCAACTTTATTGCGCGAATTAAGTGGCTTGATATATTCATATCGAGGTTCCTGAGAATTAGTTATTACCTCAGGAGTAATTATACACTTTTCAATATCAGTCCTATCCGGAATACTAAACATAATTTTTAGCATAAATTTTTCCATTATTGAACGCAAACCGCGAGCTCCTGTTTTTTGTTTGATAGCGGTTCTGGCAATTTCTTTTAAAGCTGGTTCCGTAAATTCCAGCTGGACTCCATCCATTTCAAAGAACTTTTGATATTGTTTACAGATTGCATTTTTGGGTTTCACTAAAATATCTACTAAAGCTTCTTCGCTTAGTTCATGTAAAGTACAAATAACAGGCATTCTGCCAATCAGTTCAGGAATTAAACCATACTTTAAAAGGTCTTGGGGGGTAGTATAATCAAAAATAGTAGCTTCATCCTGTCTTTTACCGAGCTCTACATCAAAGCCGACTGATTTTTTATCCATTCTTTCCTTGATAATTTTCTCCAAACCGAAAAAAGCTCCACCAGCAATGAACAGGATGTTTTTTGTGTCCATTTCAATAAAATCCTGTTGAGGATGTTTGCGTCCACCTTTTGGAGGGACATTCACTTTGGTTCCTTCCAAGATCTTCAATAATGCCTGTTGAACTCCTTCACCACTAACATCTCTTGTGATGGAAGGCGTTTCGGATTTACGGCTTATTTTATCAATTTCATCTATATATACAATTCCTCGTTCCGCTTTAGCAATATCATAATTTGCATTTTGTAATAAGCGGACAAGTATATTTTCTACATCTTCACCCACATACCCTGCTTCAGTTAAAGTTGTGGCATCAGAAATAGCAAAAGGAACCTGTAAAAATCTTGCCAAAGTTTGAGCAATAAGAGTTTTCCCACTTCCGGTAGGACCTATCATCAAGATATTGCTTTTTTCCAGATCTATATCATCTTTATATTTCTGTTTGAATATGCGTTTGTAATGATTATATACTGCCACTGATATAATCTCTTTGGCATTATCTTGTCCGATAACATATTGATCAAGATAAGCTTTTATTCTACTGGGAACAGGAGCATCAAATTCTTCCTGAGAAATTTCCTCTTTACTGGAATCTATAATAGTGTGACACATAACAATACATTCGTCACAGATATTACCTGCAATTCCTCTTATTAAATTTTTTACTTCATGTTCCGCTCTTCCACAGAATGAGCAGGTTAATGTTCTGTATTTCTCCAAGGATTCCTCCTTTTAATATTTTAAAAATTCATAGGTGATATATTGATATCACCTATACCTGATAATAAGATTGCTAAAATTTAGTCAAGCTATTTTCGCATCGATATCACTTCGTCAATGATACCGTATTCTTGTGCCTCTTCAGCACTCATAAAATAATTGCGTTCTGTATCTTCTCTAATTTTATCTATAGTTTGGCCGCTATGCTTGTGTAAAATTTCATTCATCCGTCCACGTAAATATAGGATTTCTTTAGCTTGAATTTCAATATCAGTTGCTTGACCCTGAGCTCCACCCATTGGTTGATGAATCATAATTCTACTATTTGGCAGGGCAGTTCTTTTCCCAGGAGCACCAGCAGCAAGTAAAACAGCAGCCATACTTGCAGCTTGACCTATACAAATAGTACTTACCCGAGGTTTAATATATTGCATAGTATCATAAATGGCCAGACCAGCTGAAATAACACCACCGGGACTATTTATATACATATAAATATCGCGTTCAGGATCTTCTCCTTCCAGATGGAGTAACTGAGCCACTACAGTATTTGCCAAATTGTCTTCAATAACTCCCCCAACAAAAACGATCCTATCTTTTAGCAAACGGGAATAAATGTCATAAGCACGTTCAGAACGGCCAACTTGTTCTATTACGATAGGGACAAAGCTCATTATTCCTCCTCTATTTTTTCTGTTCCGGATTCTGTATTTTCTGTTTCCGGAGGTTCTTTTTCTATCACAAACTCGCAGGTTTTGGCAATTTGCCTAAGAATAAAGTACTCTTTTATACTGTTCTGGGTGTCCTGCGAGGAAAAATCTATTTTACTATGTTCTTTATATGCCTCAACCGTTACATCTTGGATAATAGCTTGATGATTTATATATTCCTCAACCATCTCATCGGTCAATTCAATAGGTTTTTCTTTCATAAGAGCATTACCTATATATAATTGTACCATTTGGTTCATAATCATATAATAATAACGATTTAGTAAAAGCTTCCTTAGGTTATCATCACTAACATCACTGATTTGTTGAAATGCGAGATATTCAACAGTTTTCATAGGTAAAGGGAAAGGGTTATCTGTAAATAATTTATTAATTATACTGTTATTTTCTATGTCTATATTAATATGCTCAATTCTCAACTTCATCTCTTCAGCTATTTTTGCCCGCATTTCTTCCAATGAATCGTATTCCATATCTTTGGCAAATTCATCATCAAGAGCAGGAATTTCTTTTCTGCTAATCCGATTAATACATAGTTCGCAAGAATATTCAGTATCATCAACAAGATTAAAATCAGCATTCAGTGCATTGGTTTGAATTTTTTTACCAGTTAAGATAACGGAAAGAGTATCTCCAATTTTATGCCCAATTAGCGCAGGTATTGAATAATCATTATCTTCTGAACAAGCATAAAAAATAGCAGAAACAGTATAAGTATCACTGTTATTCTGAACAATTAGTTCCACTTCTACTTCATCATTTTCTTCAGCTATTTCAACATCTTTTATTATTGTGTTTTGAGCAATTAAATCAGCGATAAATTTTTCTACACTTTCTTCCAGTATTGCTGGTTTATAAGGAACGGTTAAACCCTCTATTTGTTTAAGCTCAAGCTGGGGTTCATGTTCAATTTGTATCTTAACCGTCATATCGTTGCCTTTTTCCCATTGCAGATCTTTTATATCAGGATAAAGTAAATATTCTATGTGGTTTTCTTCAGCAACCTTGTCAAATACATCAATAACATAATCATAACAAAAATTCTCTTTTATTTTTTCAGTATTCACCCGCTCGACCATATATAGAGGAGCTTTACCTTTACGAAAACCAGGAACTTCTATCTCCTTGGCTATTTTAACAAGATATTTTTCATAAGCTTTTGTAACTTCGTCTGAAGGTATTGTAATGTTAATTTCTTTGATTACAACATTAATTTGATTAAATTCTACTTGCACTGGAAACTCCTGTTTATCATATTAAAAAAATTGGTGCGAAAGAGGGGACTTGAACCCCTATGAGTATAACTCACTGGATCCTAAGTCCAGCGCGTCTGCCAATTCCGCCACTTTCGCTTCCATTTTTCATTGTAAAAAATCCAAAAAAAATGATCCTTGCCTTCTGTCAAGTACTGTGTAATATATCATATATTTACTGCTCAAAATAATTCGATTGGAATAAGAGAAAGTAATACAAACTATAAGAGAGAAAAGAACTAGGTATGATATGTCGCTTACTAATGAGTTGTTTTACCTAATAAATCTAGATGATTTTGTCTCTGTAATAAAAAAAGAGTGAATCGCCTAAAAGAAATTGACACAGAATATAGAGTTGAGGGAAAGAAAATGTTTACAATATTCCTCCTTATGCTCTATAAATTTTTATGGTTAATGCCATTAATTGGGTTCCATAAAAATATAGAGATATTGCTTTAAGTCTTTGGACAATACAACTATAGTAGCAGTTATACCGTTTTATAAATGCAAAAAACCTATGATGGATCACCCTCAAGAGAGTTTTGTTATTACGACAACTTATGGTGATATTTTTTATTAAAACAGATTTATAAGCCTCTCTGGGAAAATAATCACCATTTTTATTGCCTTTTTACTAAATCAGCATTCTACTGTTTTAGCCAGTTATGTATTGCTTAGTTAGCTGTCGTGGAGTTGTGGTGCTGTTAATTGGCAAAATCCCGAATAGCTTCAGTGTAGCTCTATTGTAGATAATCAAGCAAGAAATGCACAGATCATCATAATGATATCATTTATAGGAGTATGAGTTGTTGCTTGTGAACAATATTTATTGTATGCTATTAGATGATGTTGAGTAGCAACTAGTTCTGCTGGACATATATTAAGGGTAGGTTAATAATTATGGCATATCTTAGCGAGACATTGTCCTTGTCCAAAATATGGAACAATCATATCTTTATTTTGGTGTGAAACGAGAATTTCGGAAACTTCTTGACACTTTGCTAAGGTTAAGAAATCAATACCATAAGAAGTTTATAAATACCATAATATGTATAAACACAGGGAGAATAAAATGAAGTATTTTCGTAAACTTGTAGGGGAGAAATGTTATCTTTCTCCTGTATCTATGGATGATGTGGAAAAATATACTGAATGGCTGAATGATATGGAAATAGGACAATTTGTAACCCTCTCTCATCAGGTTATAGATATCGAAAAAGAAAGTGAGTTATTGCGTGAATTGATGAAGAATAACTGCATTTTTGCAATTGTAGAAAAAGATACTAATAAGGTGATTGGAAATTGCGGTATACATCAAGTTTCTGATGTTCATCGGAATGCCTCTTTAGGAATTTTTATTGGGGAAAAGACCTTTTGGAATCAAGGAATAGGTTCTGAAGCTACGAATCTTTTGCTCGATTTTGCATTTAATATGTTGAATATGCATAATGTATATCTTTCTGTTCTTGCTTACAACAAACGAGCTATCAGGTGTTATGAAAAAATTGGCTTTAAAAAGGTTGGTGTGCAAAGAGAATTTATGTTTGTATCCGGTCAATATCATGATGTGATTATTTACGATATGCTTGCCAGTGAATTCACCAGTCCTTATATTAAAAAGGTATATACCTACAGTGTTAGTGACGAAGCGGGTCGCAGTAAAATTAGTATTGTGTAAATGATAAACAAAATAAAAGGACAAGAAGACGCTCTCAAGCTTTTGCGTAAAGCTATAGAAAATGAGCGAATATCCCAGGCTTATCTTTTTTATGGAAGTGATGGTGTGGGCAAATTTACAACAGCACTATATTTTGGTATGGCTGTAAATTGTATGGCAACAAATGAATTAAAACCCTGTGGGCATTGTGATTCCTGCCATAAATTCCTGCAGCTGGAGCATCCAGATTTTGTGTATATTTTCCCTACTCCAAATTTGAACCTCAGTCCTGAAGGTGAGATTAAAAACTCTGATGCCTTAAAAATGTTTCAAAAGTACATTGAGAATAAGGTAAACACTCCCTGGGCTGATTTTTTCTTCAAGGATACTATTGAAATTCGCAAAGAAAGCATTACAATGCTTAGCAAACATTTTGAACTATCCATTCACGAAGCAAGATATAGAATTGTAATTGTGGAAGATGCAGATATGATGACTATAGCTACGGCTAACGCATTTCTAAAGACATTGGAAGAACCTCCAGAACGGACTATTATAATTCTTATTACTGAACGAATTCAAAAACTTCTTCCTACAATTCTTTCTCGAACTCAACCTATATATTTTAGACCCCTCACACGCAGTGTTATTGAAGAAATTCTTACTACAGAATTTGAAATAAGTGCTCCAATTGCTAGAACTGCTTCTCGAATAAGTGCAGGCAATTTAAAAACTGCTATTCGGGTTGCTTCAGACAGTGTTTCATTATCGCGCAATTGGGCTTTTGAGATTTTTGCCTTAGCAGCAACCAAAGATGATTTGGGCTATTTAGGATTAGCAAAAGCATATAAGGATCAACAAAAGAAAGATCAGGTAATTGATTTACTGAAATATATCCGCATTATTGCCAGTGATTTAGGAGCTCTTAATGCTAATTTTGAAGCGGAAATAACCAATATTGATAAAATAGATGATCTGAAAGCAATGGTAGAAAATAAATCTGGTATAGATGATCGTCTATACGATTTTTTACTGTTTCTTGAAGATCTCAACCGTAAAATTGAGGGTAATGTAAATCTCAACCTGGTTATGACCAATCTGTACTTGAACTGTAAACACCTCTTAAACTCTTAAATGGAATCTCAACACTCGAATCGGACATTAGCAAAAAACATCAGTGTGATGTCTATTGGTGTTTTTTTCAGCCGTATTTTAGGTCTGATTCGTGATCAAGTGATGGCTTTTTTCTTTGGTACTACCTATTTAAATGATGCTTTTAATGTTGGTTATAATATACCTAATTTGCTTCGACGACTTTTTGGAGAGGGAGCTCTTTCTACAGCTTTCGTACCTATCTATAATGAGATTTTAATTGAAGATGGAAAAGATAAACAGATAGATTTTGCTTTAAACTTGCTTAGTATTTTAACTCTTATCCTTGTAATTCTAACTATCTTAGGGATAGCTTTTGCCTCTTTAATTGTAAAATGTCTTTATCCTGGACTGGCTCCTGAAACTACTGTTCTGGCTATAAAGCTAACCCGGATAATTTTCCCCTATTTGTTTTTCATTGGTTTATCCTCTACTTTCATTGCCATTCTCAATTCTCATAACTATTTCTTTATGACAGGTCTTTCATCCGCTTTACTTAATGTTGGAATGATATCTACTATCATTATTCCTTATTATGTTCTAAAAGTGAGTGGAGAGGAGTTAATTATCTGGGCTGGCTGGGGAGTGATAGTAGGAGGTTTTTTACAAACAATCGTCAATTTTCCTTACTTAAAAAAAATAGGATATCGTTGGGCATTTTGTTTCAGATTTGGTTCTACAGCTCTTGCTCAGCTTTGGAAACGCATAATTCCCAGTATGATAGGAATAGGTATTCGGGAAATAAATCTGATAGCCGATTCACTTATGGCTTCTTTTTTACCCATCGGATCAATTACAGCATTAAGTTTTGGTAACCGTTTAATGCAATTGCCGTTAGGTATATTTGGGATTTCTACTGGAACAGCAGTTTTACCTTTTTATTCTCGCTGCGTAACTAATGGGAAATATGATGAGCTATCGGAGAGTATTCGTTTTACAGGTTTAAATCTTGCTTATATTATGTTACCTGTTACAACTATTATATTAGCATTAGGCGAAGATTTTGTAAGAATTCTTTTTCAGAGTGGTGCTTTCAATGAAAGAGCTGTTTGGATGACCTCCCAAGCACTTATTTTTTATTCTCTGGGTTTAGTCTTTTTTGGTTTGAATCAAACAATTACGCCAATTTTTTATGCCCATAAAGATACTAAAACCCCAGTAAAAATTGCTGCAGCTATGGTTGCTTTAAATATAACTTTAAACTTCATCCTTATGCAATTTATGGCTCATCGCGGTTTAGCTCTTTCCACATCTATTACTGCGGGTGTGAATTATTTTATTTTGCTCTATCTGATTAGAAAGAAAATGCCAGGTATAACTTTTTCTGGAATCATCAGAAACATAGCTAAAACTTTACTGATTTGCCTTATTATATTCTTTTTATTGGTAATAGGACGCAATATACTTCCGGTTCAGGGTAGAATTGAATTATTAATCAGAGATGCCGTTTTTTCCGTAGTCGCCTTTGGGTTGTTTTATTTATCCGCTATTTTAATAAAAATTGATTATATCACTCAGGCAGGAAAAGCACTATGCAAGCGCTTTCTAAGGAAATAGAATCTAAACTTTCTTTGCTACCAGATCAACCTGGAGTTTATCTTTGGAAAGATAAAAACGGTACTATAATCTATATAGGCAAAGCTCTTAATCTAAAACACCGGGTAAGAAGTTATTTTGCTTCAAGCGGCAAGGATGTAAAAACTGAGCATCTGGTGAAAAACATTGCTGATCTTGAATATATCATCACTAACAGTGAATCAGATGCCTTTATTTTAGAAGCAACTCTTATCAAGCATCACCGTCCCAAATACAATATAATGCTGAAGGACGATAAACGCTATCCCTTTGTAAAAATAACAGTTAATGAACCTTTCCCACGCATTTTTATTACTCGTGAATTATTGAAAGATGATGCCAAATATTTTGGACCATATACTGAAGTCCGTTATCTACGCTCAACTTTACGCGATCTGGAATGGATATTTCCTTTAAGAAACTGTAATCGAAATATCCCTAAAACAAAATACAAACAACCATGTATGAATTATCAGCTGGGAAAGTGTCCTGCTCCTTGTGTAGGATGCATTAACCAAAAAGATTATGCGGTTATTGTAAATCGCTTACTTCGTTTTTTCAGTGGACGCTATACAGAATTGATTGATGAATTGCGCGCTGAAATGCAAAATGCGTCGGATTCTTTAGATTTTGAAGAAGCGGCAAAATTACGGGATCGAATCGTGGCAATTCAAAGTATTCAAAAGCGCCAATCTGTTTTTAATGTTGAAGGTGGAAATACAGATATTATTGGTTTTTACAGGGAAGAAAAAAGAGCTGTTTGTGTAGTTTTTAAGATGCAGAATGGAGCAATCATCCATCAGGAAAATTATCCCCTTGCAAATCTGGATTATGAAGAATCAGACAGCATCCTGGCAAGTTTTTTACAGCTTTACTATGCAGATAAAGAAGAAATGCCCGATGAAGTTCTTCTTCCTTTTGCTCCCAAAGATATTGATAAACTTAATTCTTGGCTGGGAAACAAATTGCAGGTTCCTCAAAGAGGCGAAAAAACCAAACTTATTGCTATGGCTAAACGCAATGCTTTTAACATTGTAGAAGAAAGTAAATTGGCACATTTGCGTAAAGCCAACCGTACTATTTTCCCGATTCAGGAATTGAAAGAAGTCTTAAAACTTCCCAAGCTGCCCCGTAAAATTGTCTGTATGGATATATCTACTATTCAAGGAAGTGATACTGTTTCATCCGCGGTTTTCTTTGAAAACGGTAAAAGCAAGAAAAAATACTACCGTCACTTCATTATTCGGAGTATAGACACCCAAAATGATTTTGCAGCAATGCAAGAAACGATGGCTCGTTTTTTAACAGAAACTGAAAAAGATGAACAAATGAAACCTGATCTGATTATCGTTGATGGAGGAAAAGGTCAGCTTTCTGCCAGTGAACAAATTCTTAACTCTTCCGGTAAAAATGATATCAGCTTAATCGCTTTAGCGAAAAGAGCTGAAGAGGTCTATCTCTCTGGAAATGAACAATCTATAGTTCTTCCACGATCTTCTTCAGCACTACGATTATTAATTACTATTCGTGATGAAGCACATCGTTTTGCTATAACTTTTCACAGAAAAAGAAGAACTCAAAGAACTCTGGAAAGTGCTTTGGAAGCTATTCCTGGTATTGCAGAAACAAATAAATTCCTGCTACTAAAAGAACTTGGTAGCATAGATAATATAGCCAAAGCAGATATAGAAACCCTTTCAAGCATTAAAGGAATAGGAATTAAAACTGCTACCAAAATTTATAATCACTTTCACAATGAGGAAAACAAATGAAATACCGTAAAATGCCTTATTTGGATGATAAACTATCCACTCTTGGTTTTGGCTGCATGCGCTTGCCGAAAAATAAAGAAGGAAAAATAGACGAAGAACAAGCATTGGCTATGTTACATTATGCTTATGAAAATGGTGTAAATTATTATGATACCGCTTGGTCTTATCATAATGGAGAAAGTGAACCCTTATTGGGCAAATTTCTTAGCCAGATTGAACGCAATAAAGTGTTTATAGCCACAAAACTACCCTGTTGGTTAGTTAAAAATAGAGCTGATATGGATAACTTTCTGGAAAAACAGATGGAACATTTACAAACCAGCTATATAGATTACTATTTGCTACATTCATTAAATCAAAAGTCCTGGATGGAAATGAAAAGATTGGGGGTTATTGATTTTCTAGATAAAGCAAAAATGGAAGGAAAAGTAAGACATCTCGGTTTCTCCTTTCACGATAGCTATCCTGCATTCAAAAAAATCCTGCTTGCTTATCAATGGGATTTTTGCCAATTTTTACTAAACTATCTGGATACAAATTACCAAGCTGGAATGAATGGCTATAAATTGGCAGGACAAAATGGAACTGGAATTGTTGCTATGGAACCTCTTAGAGGAGGAAAACTTGCAGGACATCTTCCAGAAAATGTAGCAGCTGTTTGGAAAAAACATAATATCCGTTTAAGCCCTGTAAAATTTGCTTTAAGATGGGTTTGGAATTTGGAGGGCTGTCAGGTTCTACTAAGTGGAATGAGTTCTTTAGAACAGGTAAAAGAAAATGTGCATTATGCGAATATTTGTAAAGCAAATGTTTTAGATGCTAAGACACTAAAAATATATAAAGAAGTTAGGCGAGAATTTCTGAAACGAATACCTGTTATGTGTTCTGAATGCAGATACTGTCTTCCCTGCCCTCAAAAAGTAGCAATCCCAGATATTTTTGGTATATATAACGATTCAATTATGTTTAATGAAAAAGACAGGCATCAAAAAGAATATGAACTTTTCATTCCAGACGAAAGCAAAGCAGATAAGTGTATTGCTTGTGGAGCTTGTGTTTCCAAGTGCCCCAGACATATTAATATCCCGGAAGAAGTGAAAAAGATAGCTGAGTATTTTGCCGAATGCAAGGTTATTGATTAATTACGGGTGTATTCTGAATAGAGAGGATGTTGAACTTATGTTAAATGACACTTGACAAAGAACAAGCTCTATAAAAAAGATAAAAATATGAATTCGAAATACATTCTTCTTTGCATAGTAACGGCTATAGTAATTGTTGGTATTTACCAGATAGTTGCCGTTGGCAGAGTAAACTACCCTGAATATAATCTGAAGGAAGGTCAGGTAGCAGATGTGGAGATAATTGCTCCCTTTGATTATCCTATTTTAAAATCTACCAGCGAATTAGCCGATGAAAGGGAACAAGTTTTATCTCAGGTTAATAAACCTTATGAAATATCTGATGACCCGATGTTTGAGGCTATCAAGGCATTAGATAATATTTACGCTGTTTTATGTTCTTTACAACCAACTTTAGATCCAAATGCTATTGCCACAGAGCTGAAACGAAATGGATATATTTTTTCTTCTGAAGGGCTCAGTTTTGCTACACATCCTATGCTTCGTGATAAAATATATGAATCTCTGCGTAATAAACTTAGAGCTATTTACAAACAAGGCATCTATGAGACATTGAAAGAAGATAGTGTATTAATTGACCAAAATGGAAAGCTGAAAACAGTAAATATAAGAGAATTTCTCTCTATAGAACAGGTTAAAGAAGATCTGGTAACGAATTTTCCGGAAGCTAAAACCTTCGTTTTGGAATTTTCTGAGCAATTCCTGAAACCTAACCTCCAAGTAGATGAAGAAAAACTAAATGAACTGAATCAAGATTCTCTGGGAACAATTTACCAAAGTAAAGGTATGGTTTTACGGAATGAGGTTATAGTTCGCAAAAACTCCAGATTAACTCAAGACGAAGTTCGTAAGCTGGAATCGTTACAGGAAGCATATCGGCGTCAAAAAATACGAAAATCTCCCCTTCAAGAAATGTTTCTTACTTTGGGTTTGCTGATGTTTGTCTTTTTAAATATTTTTCTTACAAATCACTATTTTGGTGTTCAAAGCAAAGAAGAAAAGATACCAGTGGCAGATTTTATACCTGTAAACTTGGGGTTTATCCTCTTAGTGGTTTTTACTGTGCTTAGTAATTATGCTCTTTCTGCAAACAATTTAATAATTCCCTTTTCTATGATTGTTATCGCAGGAGCCATTCTGGTTAATTTTGAATTTGGGTTATTGTATAGCATCTGCAATATACTGGTTATCAGTCCTTTTCTGAATTGGGAAACATTTACTCCAGTCATTATGATCTTATCCTCGGTAATATGTTTATTAATTTTACGCCGTCAGAATGCCTGGCACGAATATTTGATGATCTGGTTATATTTGCTTTTATCCCAAATAGTGGTAATTATCAGTATCGGGATTTATAAAAGAGATACTTTGCTAACAATACTGCGTTCAACAGGTTATAGCTTTATATCCTCAACTCTTAGCGTTAGTGGAATTTTGTTAATTGTTCCATATTATGAACATAAATGGAATCGGGCAACAAAACAGACACTATTGGAGCTCCTAGATTTTAATCATCCCCTTCTAAAAAGATTAGCAACTGAAGCAGTTGGAACATATCATCATTCTTTGGTAGTTGGAAGCTTGGCAGAACATTCTGCTGAAGCTATTGGAGCTAATCCACTATTAGCCAGAGTAGGCAGTTATTATCATGATATAGGTAAAATTACGAATCCAGATATTTTTACGGAAAACAACGAGGATTCGGCAGATATTCATTCGCAAATGGAACCAGAAGAAAGCACTCAATTAATTCGTAATCATGTAACAGACGGGATAGCTTTGGCGAAAAAGTACAAAATCCCGCAACCGGTGATAGATATTATTATGCAGCATCATGGCAATTCTGTTATTCGCTATTTTTATGAGAAAGCTAGTAAAGAGAAAAAAGAATTGTCTAAAGATACCTATCGTTATCCTGGACCTCGTCCTCAAACCAAAGAAGCAGCTTTAGTAATGCTTGCTGACATTGTAGAATCTACTACTAAAGCCAAAAATATTGAAAATGAAGCAGAAGTTGCTAAAATTATTGATGATACAATACACTATCTATTGAAGGAAGGTCAATTTGATGAGGCACCTATTTCTATGAAAGATCTGCAAACCGTAAAACAGTGTTTTATTCCAGTTTTAACAAGTATCTACCGTAAACGTCTTGATTATCCGGAACCTCCTAAAGATGAATAGTTTAGAAGTTTTAGGTGCTGTTATTATTCCCGAATCGGAACAGGAAAAAATCGCAGAACTTATTTGTTCTAAAGAAGATCCTGATCACTGTTATCAAATCTGTGTTAAGATAGTAGATAGTAACACAATGAAACGCTATAACAAACGTTATCGTGGTTTAGCAGAAACTACCGATATTTTAAGTTTTGTAACTGCAGAATTACCTTTTTGCGAGAGTGATCTTACTTTTACAGAAGATGGTTTCCCCGATAAGCCGATACGCTTTTGCGATATTATTATTGACATAAATCAGCTTTTTTATCAAAGGGATTCTAATATTATCGAAGATAATTACCGCACGGTTTTGATTCATGGCTTATTGCATTTAATTGGTTATGATCATATTCGCAGTGCTGACGCAGAAAAAATGAGAGCTAAAGAAGAATATTATTTTAAACTTACACAAGGTGAAAATTAGAAGTGGATGACGGTAAGGCATTTATAATTATCGTCCTTTTTGCGTTATCAGCTTTTTTTTCCGGTAGCGAAACAGCTTTATTTTCGCTTTCCAGGGTTTATCTTAAACGCTTGGAAAACAGTAAAAGCAAAAGCGCAAAAAGAATCCTTAAGTTACTAAAAAAACCAAGAGAATTGCTAATTACCTTGCTTTTAGGCAATACTTTTGTTAATTTGGCTATATCCTCTTTTGGGACACTACTGGCTTTACAAATTGGCAGGAAATATAGCTATACAGAATCGTCCGTGGTTACTATTCAAATTATTCTCACGACCATCCTGATTTTGTTTTTTGGAGAAATTTCCCCGAAATTGATTGCTCTATCCAAAGCTGATACTTTAAGTGGTATACTTTCTTTACCATTGCTTATGTTCCGCTATCTTTTCTATCCTATCGTTTGGGTGCTAGTAAAAATGAGTGAGTTGATATCTTCTCACCAAAATGTAGACCGCTATGTAGGAACTAAATTTACTGATGAAGAATTTCACAATCTTATTCAATCTGAAAGCAGCAGTCACAGTTTAGAAGAACACGAAAAGAAAATGCTTGTTGGCTTATTCAGATTCAGAGAAGCAGAAATTAAGGAAATATATGTCCCCCGTGTTAAAATTACCGCTATTGAAGAAAACCAAAGTATAGAAGACCTAAAAAAGATAATCATAGAAAGCGGTTATTCTCGAATCCCTGTTTATAGAGGTAGTATAGATGAAATTGTTGGGATAATATATGTAAAAGACTTGATTCTCTATCCGGAAAAGAAAACCATAAAGCAATTGATGCGTCCAGTTTGGTTCGTTACAGAAAATATGAAAGTGCAAACCCTGTTAAATCAATTCAAACAGAGAAAATTGCAGGTAGCCATTGTAGTTGATGAATATGGAGGTACAAGCGGGATAATTTCTTTGGAAGACATTCTGGAAGAAATAGTTGGTGAAATTAGAGATGAGTATGATAAGGAAGAGATTCCCGAATTGATTAAAATAGATGAAAACACTTACATTTTGAGCGGAAACTTTAGCATCCGTCAATTCAATGAGAATTTCTCTACTGATATTTCTCTGGAGGACTATGATAATCTTGCTGAATTTCTATTGGCATACTATAATCATGTTCCCAATATTGGTGATACTGTATTTTACGATGAGAGAATTGAATTTACTATTTTAGATGCTGATGAGAAGAGCATAAAACAGATTCAAGTTAAAATCAAAACCGGAGAATTGACCTGAAATATATCCTAACACTATTAATGCTTGTTAATGGATTTTTAGCGGCCATAACCACAGATTATTATATGAAAGCTGTTGGGATTAAAATTGCCCAAATCAGTATTCAACAAAATAAAGCTGATAACTATGTTGAGATTAGGGCAAAATCTGTGAGGGAATCATCTATTTTTCCTCAAATTAACAATGTTTATCGCGTTAAACATAATGGTTCTTATCAGCCCTTAACCTACACCCGAATTATTCACCAGAAAAATGTTCAAGATGAAGTTACCACTACTTACAATCATAATACTGCACAGGCTGTTATGTATCGTAATTCGGACAAAAGTACCCTTCAGTATTCTATAACTAAAAATAGCCAGGATATTTATTCCTTTCTGGCAAAAGTTATTTCCGGACAAGTAGATACAGGAACTTATCCTATAGATGCTAATGGTGTTTCCTGGCAGGCAAATATAACTCGCTATTCAACTGAAATAGTTGATACTCCTCTTGGTAAATATCCTGCAGTTCGCTATGAGATATCTTTCCAGAATATGACCAATAAGAAGATGCCCTATATTGATATGGTTACATTCAATATGCTACAAGAAAATAACAAATTGAATTTATGGGTTTATAACCGTCAGTTTGCAGTGAAAGCCACTTTTAAAAAGAAAGGGATTTCTTCCACTTGGGAACTGTGTAATATAAAAAAATGAAGTTTTTCCGAACTATATACCCCACTCTTTTCTGGTTGATAATTATCTGGATACTATCATCTATACCCTCTCAAGACTTGCCTTCTGTAAACATTGTCGGTTTTGATAAATTGCAACATTTAGGCGTTTATGCTGTACTTGGATGTCTTATTGGTTATTGGCTGCGTTTTAAAAATTGGGATATAAAGAAGATTGTCCTTATCTATCTTGGACTTATTGTACTTGCAGGTATAGATGAATACCATCAGAGATATATTCCAGGTCGCGATGTATCAATCTACGATTTTTTAGCCAATGCTTCCGGATTAATTATCGGCTTTTTGTTATATCTGCGTAAGTATGATCGAAGTTAATAAGTTATATGTTTCTCTTAACGAGAGAGAAATACTATCCAACATCAATTTCAAACTGGAAGATAGTAACAATTTAGTTATTTTAGGACGCAGCGGCAGTGGTAAAACAGTTCTAATAAAAACCCTACTGGGAATCTATTATCCTGCTTCCGGAAATGTTATTATTGATGGTATAGATATTCACAGAGCAGATGAAGAACAACAAAAAGCCACAAAAAAACGCTTTGCCATGGTTTTCCAAAATTCTGCATTGTTGGATTCTTTCACTGTGCTACAAAATGTAGCTCTACCTCTATATGAACGCGGAGAAAAAAATATCGCTTATGTTAGAGATAAGGTATTACATTGTTTGCAGATAGTTGGTTTAGAAGATACTATTAGTTTATATCCAGCTCAGTTAAGTGGAGGAATGCGTAAACGGATCAGTATTGCCAGAGCATTAGTTTACGATCCTGATTATATTATTTTCGATGAACCTGTTTCTGGACTTGATCCTATCACTTCTCGAGAAATTATGTATTATATAACCCGCATTGTGGAAACCGCGTCCGCTACTTTAATAACTATCACCCATGAATTAAAAAATATCGATGCTATCGGCAACCAAATTTTGTTTTTAAATGAAGGCAAGGTTATATTTAGTGGTAGTGTGAAACAGCTTTATAACTCCACCGATAGCTTCGTACAACAATATCTTAAATGAATATAGACAATAAATCTACCCTTATCCAGTTGGCTTTTTTTACTGCAATTGCAGCCACTATTCATATTGTGGAAGATCTGATTATGCGAATGTTACCTTTACCTTTTATTCGCGTTGGTTTTTCAAATATTGTGATTCTCTATCTAATCTATCATAACAAAATCCTGGAAGCCTTCGTAGTAAATATAAGCAAAACAATTATAAGCGGAATTGCAACCCTTACTTTACTTAGTCCATCTATTCTTATTTCTTTAACTGCAGGCATGGCAGCCATAATCGTTATGGTTTTTGTTCGCTGGCTACATTTAGGTTTAGGAATATACGGAATCAGTATATGTGGAGCTATTGCTCACAATCTTATGCAGTTAACAATAGTTTATGCCATCCTGATCCATAGTAGCAGAGTTTTTGTGTTGACACCAATCCTACTCTCAATTGCTTTGGTTAGTGGTAGCATAATTGCCTACCTAACTTTATATATAGATAGAAAAAACGAAGGCTCTGAAATTATAAAAGAATGAATGCCCATACTCAAGAAAAAGCACATAAAATTCTTAAATACTTGTGGTTTGCATTTTGCATATTCACAGGTATATTTGTAGGTGCTCTATGGTTTTACCGTGATAGCTTACCTCCAACCAGTGAATTGCGAAATTACACTTTGCGTTCAGGATCTGAGGTTTATGACCGTAATGGTAGAATGGTCTATCTATTTGCTTTTGAAAAACGCAAACTTGTTTCTTTAAAAGAACTTCCTCCCTATCTTATAGATGCGCTAATAATTACTGAAGATAAGCATTTTTACCATCATTTCGGAATTGATCTCATAGGCAATTTTCGTGCCTTAGTGATAGATATTGCCAGAATGGATTTTTCTCAGGGGGCAAGCACTATAACTCAACAGATGGCACGAAATATGTTTCTTACTTTGGATAAACGTGTTTCGCGTAAGATGAAGGAGATTATTTTAGCTTTAAGAATAGAACGAGAATTCACCAAGGACGAAATACTAGAGATCTACTTCAATAAAATCTTCTGGGGAGGTCAGGTTCACGGAGTGGAAACTGCTTCCCTATATTATTTCGGAAAGCATGCTCGAGACCTTAACTTAGCTGAATCAGCAGCTTTAATAGGTATGATACAACGTCCTAATTATTATAGTCCTGTAAAACATCCGGAGCGTTTGATTGAAAGACGCAATATGATATTGGGTAAGATGTTAAAAGCCAAGAAGATCACTCAGGAGGAATATAACGAAGCAGTTGCTTCCAAAATCTCTAGTGATCGTAGTTCTATGCAACAATATTCAACCGATTATTATATTGAACATATCCGTTTGTATCTTGAACGTAAATATGGCACCGAAAAACTTTTTGAAGGTGGATTACGAATTTACACTCCCTTGGATGCAGAACTCTCTGTTTATGCAGATTCTGTTTTAAACCGCTATCTTTCTAAAATCGAACAATCCTATCCTCCTGCTATGCGTTACAGCAATGTTTCTAAAAACAGTGTGGATATTAATACTCGTTATCTACAAGGAGGATTATTGTTGATGGATAATAATACAGGACATGTTTTAGCGATGATTGGAGGTAGAAATTTTACGCATAGCAAATATAATCGTATTACTCAAGCTAAGCGTCAACCGGGAAGCTCTATTAAACCAACCTATTATACTGCTGCATTGGAAAAAGGTTATACACCTGCCACTGTTATAATAGATTCTCCAATTACTCTTACCGGAGGAGATGGTAAGGAATGGACTCCACAAAATTTTAGCCGTCAATATTATGGACCAACCAGAATGCGAACTGCTATAACTTATTCCTATAATGTTTGGGCAGTGAAAGCTGTTATGGACATTGGACTTGATGTTGTTAATGATGCTTTTCTCCGTTTCGGAATAAATACTAAAGCAGCAGATTATTCTGCAGCTTTGGGTGCATATGAAGTTACTCCATTAAACCTAATTTCTGCTTTTACGACTTTTCCCAATGGAGGATATCGAACTAAACCAATATTTATAACCAGAGTGGAAGATATGAATGGAAAAGTATTAGAACGTAGTGCTACTTCTAAATATCAGGTTACCAGCCCCGAAGTAGCATTTTTAATGACTTCTATGCTTCAATCAGTTGTCACTTCTGGAACGGGAGCTGCTGCCAGAAATAATTATTATTGGCAGGCAGCTGGAAAAACAGGTACTTCCAGTGACCATCGTGACGCCTGGTTTATTGGTTTTAACAAAAAATACACTTTAGGAATTTGGAATGGTTTTGACAATAATGCAGCAATTTCTGCAAGTGCAAGTTGTGCTCCTATTTGGGGACAAATTATGACTAAGGCAATACGAATTGATAATAAAGGGCGTACCCCTCGAAATGATGATCCACGCTATAGTTTTGTTGTTCCCGATAGAATTGTGAAACGGACAATAAATCCTAAAACCGGTTTTCTTTCAGATACTGGTATCGAGGAGTATTTTATAGAGGACAATATTCCCTCTGCTAGGTCTGATACTTTAAGCTATAATTTTTATCCAACCCGTTGGGGAACGAAAAGTAAATTGGACTAATAGATGAGCAGCGTTATTTTTTATATCCTTAGTGCTTTAATATTAACAGGATGCATAACCTACTTCGTGTTTTGTATCCGTTTTTGGAATGGCTATAGAACTTATAAACCCACCTTCAATTATAAAAAAAGAACTGTTAGTGTCGTTATCGCAGCTCGCAATGAAGCCAAAAATTTACAGGAGTTGTTACTGTGTTTGCTTAATCAGGATTACCCTAAAGAACTATTTGAAGTTATTTTAGCAGATGATGATTCTGAAGATGATACAGAGCAAGTAGCCAAAAAATATATTGATGCCGGTTTAAATCTACATTACTTGAAAGTTCTGGGCAGGGAGAATGTTATTTCACCTAAAAAGAAAGCTATGGAAGATGCAGTATATGCAACGCAAGGAGAAATTATTCTTACTACGGATGCTGATTGCCTTGTCCCTGAAACCTGGATTTCTTCTATGGTTTCTATGTTTACGGATGATGTTTCTATGGTGGCAGGATATTCCAGAACTTATATTCCAGATTGGAAAAAGGCATCACTTGTGCAGAAATATGAACATCTTGATTTTGCTTTAACTTATATGGTTTTGGCTGGTGGTTACACAATTGGTAAAAAATGGGCTTGTATTGGGCAAAATCTTGCCTATAGAAGAACAGCTTTTGATGATGTAGGTGGCTTTACTAAAATAAAACATTTGCTTTCCGGTGATGATGTGAATCTCTTACAATTAATGCGCAATAAGGGGCACAAAATAATTTTCAATTTTCTACCTTCCAGTTTTGTATATACTCATCCTGTTACTTCCTGGAAACAACTAATAAATCAACGAAGTCGTTGGGCTTCTAATATGAAATATCAGCTGAAGTTCAATCCGGAGTTCTTTTTTATCCTACTTTCTATGGCTTTTATGTATTGGGGTGGATTGATAATGTTGTTTTTTAATATCAAGATTGCTCTGATTATTTTTCTTTACCGGATTATCGTAGAAAACATCACTATAAGTTATTCTCGTTCCCGTTTTGGATTTACCAAGGAAATGCTTAGATTTTATCCTATCTGGTTAGTTATCCAGAATTTTTTCTTGGTTTTAACGATGGTCTTAGGACAGTTTAATATCTTTGTTTGGAAAGGAAAACGCCCCACTAGCAAAAGGAATAATAATGCAAACCATAATATTTGACGATGCTTCGCGCTCTAACTTTTTTCCATTAACTTTAAACAGAAGTATTGGTGATCTCCGTTGCGGAATAACTAAACTCCGTCAGCGTCTGGAACATATTTTTTCTGATACAGATACAACTTGCGTGATAATAGATGATTCACTTGTTCCCTTATATAAAGAACATCATCCTACTTGGATTATAAATTCTCTTGTAAATGGTGAAAAGCTATATTTGAATTCACGCATAATTGTAACGGTGGAAGCTATTGCTCAGATTAAAGATCTTCCTATGGGCTATTGTTTATATTCAGGTAATGACCTGGTTGCAATAAAAGTTAATGATTCTTCAGCTTGGCCCGATTTATTAAAGCTGAAGAAAAAGCTCGGCAATATTAGACTGTATGACTCTCTTGCTGATTTAATTCAGGATAATTCCAGATCACTTGTTAGGGATTATCATTTGCACTTTTATGATGGAGATAATTATTTTGAAACGGAGCCCGGAGTTACTGTTCTTCATCCTTACAATATTTGGGTTGCAGAAGGTGCGGAATTTTCTCCAGGGGTTGTTTTAGATGCTTCTGAAGGACCCATCATCATTGATACCAGTGTCCGCATTATGGCTAATGCTGTTATTTGTGGACCTGTTTATATAGGCAAGAAATCCGTAATTAAAATTGGGGCTAAAATTTACGGAGGAACTTCTATCGGTCCCGTTTGTAAAGTAGGTGGAGAATTGGAAGGAACTATTTTTCAGGCATATAGCAATAAACAACATGACGGTTTTCTAGGTCATTCCTACATTGGTGAATGGGTAAATCTTGGGGCTGATACAAATAATAGTGATCTGAAAAATACTTACAAAAATGTGGCTTTCTATTCCTATCCTCATAAAACTAAAATAGATTCATCCACACAGTTTTTGGGTTGTATGATTGGAGACCACAGTAAAACCGGTATTGGATGCAGTATCAATACAGGAACCGTTATTGGAATCGGATGTAATCTTTATGGCCCTAATTTGATTCGAGATTTTGTTCCGGATTTTTCTTGGGGGCAAGCAGATGAATTAGATAAGCATCGTTTTTCTGCTTTTTGTGAAACAGCGGCAATTGTTAAACAAAGGCGTAAGCTAATTTTTACAGATACAGAAAGAGAGCTTTATCACCAAATATATAATATGAGGTTATAATGCAACAATATATAGAAGTAGAATTTAGAACCGGTCGTATAGGTTATTATCGAAATCGTGAAGAACTTAATATTCAACCTGAAAACCTAATCATCGTAGAAGTTGAACGAGGTGATGATATAGCTCAGGTTGTTCATTTGGGCTTAGAAGAAGACGAAATTGCTCCTGAAGTTCTTACTTCCAAAAATCTCAGTATTCGCCGTCATGCTAGTTCTGAAGATATCGATAAAATGAGAAATTTAAGTTATGAAGAGGAAAAAGCATCTCGGACATTTCTATCGATACTGGAGCGTTATCCTTTCGAAATGAAACTTATTGAAACAATTTATCAGTTTGATGGAAATAAACTAACCTTTTTCTTCACTGCTGAAGGGAGAATTGATTTCAGAACTTTTGTACGGGAACTAGCTACAGTTTTTAAAACTCGCATCGAATTACATCAAACATCAGGTAGAGATGAAGCTCGTCGTTTAGGTGGTTTTGGTATGTGTGGAAAACAATATTGTTGCGGTAGTTTTTTAAAACGCTTCAATCAGGTAACCATCAAAATGGTAAAAGACCAAAATTTAGCAGGTAATTTAACCAAAATTTCTGGACCCTGTGGCCGTTTACTCTGCTGCCTTAATTTCGAAGAGGATTTTTATGTAGAAGAAGTAAAGGGATTCCCTTTAATTGGAACTTTTGTTTCATATCAGAATACAAAGATGATGGTTTTTCGTCTTAATGTTATTGGGAAAAAAATTATGCTCGCCAGTGAAGAAGGAATCATCCAAGAAATTGATTTGGACGAATTTTCCAAATTACCCATTATCAGCTTACCTATTTTGGAATAATGTTTACCAATATCTATTCTTTAATGCCCGAAGAGCTGGCTAATAAAATAAAAATAGAGCAGCTCGGCTCACCTGTGTATAGAACTAAGCAACTTCTTTTCTGGCTGTATAAATCCTACATCAATGAACCTGATAAGATGAGTAATCTGCCTGCAGAGTTTAAGACATATTTATTAAATAATTACTCCTTCTATTTACCGGAAACAGATAGCAAACTTGTATCCAGCGATAAAGCAATAAAATACCGTTTAAAATTAGAAGACAATGAACTTATAGAGAGTGTGCTGATTCCTACAGAGAAAAAAAATACTCTCTGCATTTCTACCCAAGTTGGTTGTGGACGCAATTGCCAATTTTGTTCTACAGCCAAAATGGGACTAATTCGCAATTTATATAATTATGAGATAGTAGGTCAGGTTATTTATGCAGCCAGGCAACTGAAAAGTTCAGACAATAAGAAACTTACAAACTTAGTTCTAATGGGTATGGGCGAACCATTGGACAACTTAGACAATGTATTATCCGCCCTGAGAATTTTACAAAGCCAAGAAGGCCTTTCTTTTAGTCCAAGACGAATCACCGTTTCCACTTCCGGAGTTGTTCCAGGCATTATAGCTTTAGCCGATAGTGGTATAAAAGCTAAACTTGCTCTTTCTTTAACTTCTGCCATAGATTCAAAACGCAGTAAATTAATGCCTGTAAATAAACAATATAACCTAATTGAATTAAAACAAGCATTGCTCTATTATCTAAGGAAAAGTTCTTATCGCATCACTATTGAATATATCTTGATTCCCAGTTTCAATATGGATGACGACGATCTAAAAGCACTAAGTAAATATGTTGGAGATCTCTCCTGCAAAATTAATTTCATTCCTTATATTCCTGGAAAGGATTCTATTTTTAGAGCTCCTACAGTAAAAGAAATTAATGATTTTATGTATAGAGCTCAATCCCTTCCACAAGCAATAACTTTACGCAAAAGCAGAGGTGCAGATATTTTTGGTGCCTGTGGACAGCTTAATAAGAATAATCTTGGAGCGAAGATATGAAAGACATTCCTCAAATTGCCAAAGATCTATTTGGAGATAATCATTTAGCACAATGTGGAGGCGGACATAAAATATGTCTGAACTGTTATAATTGCCATTTAAAAAGCCCGGAGCGCATCTGCGATCCTGATACAAATTTAGCTTCTGTAATTGATGCCACTATTCTAAAGGCAGAGGCAAAACGAAAAGATGTGGAAGAATTGTGCAAAACAGCAAATTTATATAAAACCGCTTCTGTTTGTGTAAATTCATATTTTATTCCTTTAGTAAAAGAACTCCTGGAACAACCTGTTAAAATCTGCACCGTTATCAATTTTCCCTTAGGAGCATCCTCACCAGAAGCTATTTTAAACGAAGCTATAGCAGTTTTAGAAGCTAAAGCTGAAGAAATTGATATGGTTCAGAATTTAAGCGCTTTATTGAGTGGTGATTACAAGAACAATTTGCTTTCCACCCAAGAAGTGGTTAATATATGTAATAAGCATAATGCTCTGCTTAAAGTAATTTTAGAGACCTGCTATCTAACTGAAGAGCAAATAATTATAAGTGCACTGTTAGCCAAGAAAGCTGGCGCAGATTTTATTAAAACTTCTACCGGTTTCGGCTCTCAGGGTGCTACCATAGAAAACATAGCTTTGATGCGTGAAGTAGTTGGACCCAAAATTGGCGTTAAAGCAGCAGGTGGAATTCGAACAAAAGAACAAGCTTTAGCAATGATTAAAGCAGGAGCCAATAGAATTGGCGCTTCCAATGTTGTTGCCATATTACAATAAAGGTTACATCAAATGAAGGTTAATGTCGCCGGATATAATATAGATAAGGGACTTATAGACAAATTAAATAGCCCCGTAGCTACACCAGAATTGATTTCTGCGGCTTATGCCAGAATCAGCCGCAGCAATAAGAGTATTGAAGATCTGCGTAAAGAAGCTATTACAGAATTAGAAAAAGCCCGTAAAACTAACACTAATATTATCTTTGAAATGGGACACAGTTCCGTAGCCGAACACGCTGTATTTAATATTGATATCTTAGGAATTTCCAGAGCGTTAACTGAATTAGTACAACGCAGTAGAATTGCTTCTTACACAGAAAAATCTCAGCGCTATGTAACTTTTGGGAAGGATTATATTGTCCCCAAAGAATTTGCCAACCGTCCCAAACTGAAGCAACCATATAAGCAGATGATGGACACCCTTTTTGAGGAATATGAATATTGTTTTAATGCTTTAAATGAATTGTATAAAGAAACAAAACCAGAACTTAAAAACAGACAAAGAGAATGCCTGGCCAAAGAGGATGCGCGTTACATTTTACCTCTTTCTACAAAAACTCAGATGGGAATGACTATTAATTCCCGAAGTTTGGAAAATTTGCTAAGACGCTTATCTAAAAGCCCCTTAAAAGAAGCAGCTGAACTGAAGGACTTACTTTTTAAATCTGTCTATGCCATTGCTCCATCTTTGATTCGCTATACAGAAGATGACAATTTCAGTGGCATAGTAAATTTAGAGAAAGTAGGTTTTACCGATTTTTTGCAACAGGAACTTCCTTGGGTGAAAGAACTGGATATGGAAAACAAACTGAATATAATCCACACTCCCAATAATATCGATGATACTGTTTTAGCCGCTATTATTTATCAACAGGGAGAACTAAGCTGGAATGAAACTAAAGAAACAGTTGCCCATCTTCCCAAAATTATAAAACGACAGCTCTGGAATCAAGTATTTACCAATTTGAAACCCTGGCACAAAGTTCCGCGAGCTTTTGAGCTTATCGATTTTAGTTTTGAAATAACAATGAGCGAAAGTTGCTGGGCTCAATTTAAGCGTCATCGTTATTGCACAATTATACAAAAGGGAGGAAGCGCTTTAGCTACAAAAATCCCTCCTAGTATCAAGAAAATTAATCGAGACAAAATATGGTCAGACCTCAATACACAGTTAATTCGCTTAGGAAGTTCGCTGCCTCCAAAACTGGCATATTTATCTCCCTATTTTAGAACTAACGCCTCCCTTGTTACGATCTTGGCCAAAATGAATTTAAGGGAAATTTACCATTTTGTCCGTTTGCGTAGTGATGAAAATGCCCAATGGGAAATTAGAGAGTTATCTCAATTAATGGCAAAACAGGTTAAAAATGCTGCTCCTCAAGCAGGATTATGGCTTTGTGGGAAAAGCGAATTTCCTAAACAATCATCCTAAATCACTTTAACTTTTTCGCAATTATGCTTATTATTAAGATTTACGGTAGTGATTGGAGTATTTTTTAACGAAAGGAAATATGGCAATCTTGGTAAGTAGCAAATTCCACTTGACCGTAAACCATTTTCAGATTATAATGTATATATATAAATTTTATTAACGGGTTTACCCGCAGGTTTTTTATCTTTTCCAAGTATTACTTAGAGAAAATCTTATCTTAAAAAGTAAGGAGATATAACTATGAAAATGTGGAGACAATTAGTCCTGGTGCTAATAGCATTACTGATGACGAGTTGTGCTAGTGCCAAAGATAATATGATTGATCCTAATGGGCCCAATCCTGTAGTAGAAGTAGTAAAAAATGTACGCGAAGCAGTTGTCCAAATCAGAGTTGAAGCCAAGGTAACAGTTCAAAATTACATTAATCCTTTTTTAGACGATCCTTGGTTTCGCCAATTCTTCCGATTCCCCCAAGAACAAACCCGTCCTATTGTTTCTTTAGGTAGTGGTTTTATTTACGAATATAATCCAGGCTCCCGTGAAGCTTTTATTTTAACCAATAACCATGTTGTAGAAAAAGGTCGGGATGGCACAATCACTGTTACGATGGCTGATAAGGTTGTCTATAATGCTTCTATCGTAGGTTTAGATCCCAGCACTGATGTAGCCGTAATTAAAATTGTAGTAAAAGAAGGCGAAAAGGTAACGGTTGCTCCTTTAGGAGATTCCGATAAATTACAAATTGGTGAATGGGCTATTGCTATTGGAAATCCTTTCAGCGAAGGATTGGATAGAACTGTAACATTAGGTGTAATATCTGCCACCAGCCGTTCTAATCTTAATTTGGGAGATAATTCTCCTATATATCAGGATTTTATCCAAACTGATGCAGCTATCAATAGTGGAAACAGTGGTGGCCCTTTATTGAACATTAAAGGTGAAGTTATCGGTATTAATTCTGCCCTGGCAAGTACTAATGGAGGCAATGTTGGAATCGGTTTTGCCATTCCTATAAACCTGGCTAAGAGAGTTGTTGAAGATCTTGTCGCCAGCGGAAAAGTTACCCGTGCCTATATTGGTATCTTACCTCAAGAAATAACCCCCGATATTATGGAAGCTTTCGGCTTAAAAGAAGTTGCCGGAGTTTTAGTAGCCAAAGTAGAAAAAGACTCTCCTGCAGATAAAGCCGGGATTAAAACCGGAGATATTATTATCGAAATAAACGGAGAAAAAGTCCCCAGTGTTCCCAAATTCCGCATTGCTATTGCCACAGCCAGGGTGGGACAGCAAATACCCTTAAAAATAGTGCGCGATAAAAAAGATATGACTATCCGCGTTACCTTAGAAGCATACCCTGAAGATATTGCCGCTGCCTCCGATAGTGTAAAGGGTGGAATCGCTACTGGAATAAGCGTTGAAGCTATTGATAGTCAAACAGCTAAGCGTTTAGGAGTTACTAGTGATAAGGGAGTTGTTGTTACAAAAGTTGATCCAAATTCACCAGCAGCCAAATCCGGATTGAAAGTTGGATATGTAATATTACAAATTGAAGATAAAGAAGTGAATAGCCCCAAAGAATTCAATACTGAGCTGGAAAAAGCTAAAACTAATATGGAAAAAGAAAATCGGAAAACTATCCGCCTGTATGTTTTGGATACCAATAAACAACCCCGATTCATCGTGTTGAAATTCGAATAACCTTCACTTTCTCCAAAAATTGAAAGAGCGGAAGATATATTGCCTTCCGCTCTTTTATTATTCCACACTTTTATCCCGAAAAAAGGTTTGTTCTTCCATAATTACCTACCGTGTAGATGCAATGGTACTTCTTGGGAATTTCCCGAAAAGCGCCCCGGTAGCTCCACCTCAACTAACTAAGCAAGGACAACCTTTTCCCCATTTTAACAAAGCCATATTTTCCCAAAATTAAAAAAGCCCGGAATGCTTGTTACATACCGGGCTTTAACTATAGTTTCAGGGCAAAACTATTGCATAAACTTATTTAGCTTTTCCATAATTTTGTCTTTTTGTACCAAACCTATAAGCTGATCGCTAACTACACCATTAACAAAGACAAGCAGGGTCGGAATGGACATAATGGAATATTTTGCTGCAATATCCTGAGCTTCATCCACATTCACTTTTACTACTTTAACCTTTCCTGCGGTTTCATTAGCAACCTTGTCGACAGTAGGACTAAGTGCTTTACAGGGTCCACACCAGGGAGCCCAAAAATCCACTAATACTGGAAGTGAGGATTTTAGAACTTCCTCTTCAAAGGTGGAAGAATTTACTGCTACTATAGACATTTTTATTACTCTACTATAGCCAGAAGATCACTTTTGGAAAGGATTAAAAGCTTCTCTCCCTCAAATTCAATTTCGGTACCAGCATATTTGCCAAAGAGAACTTTGTCTCCCACCTTCACGATTTTTTGTAAATCCTCATCATTGCCAACAGCAATCACTTCAGCAATCTGAGGTTTTTCTTTAGCGGTATCGGGAATTATAATTCCGCCAATGGTCTTTTCATTATCTGCGGTGTTAAGCTTAACTACCACATTGTCTTCAACAGGTCTGAGTTTCATTTTAACCTCCATTAATTATCTTTCTTGTTCATTAATAATATAAGTGATTATGGTCTATTTAGCAAACACAAAATTAGACTGCTAATTTTTTGTCAAGATAAAAATACTTTTCCTGCATCCGTTCTTTAGATTATGCTACCATAAAAAAAATAGCTTTTCACACAAATGAAAATACACTTGGAAAGAGGATTTTGCAGCTTGTACAAATTATACAAATACTCAGTACTTTTTTTTAGGATATCTATCTTCTTTATATAACGATATCTGCGCCTCAATTAAGTTCTCAATCCATTTGGTGCTTGACATAGTTTGCTATTTCAAAATTAAAGGAATAGGAGATATATAAGATAAGATGGCTACGATTTCAAAAAAAGTACTGTTTATTGATACTCCCTTTGCAATAGAAGAGGGAATAAGAGCAAAACGCTCTCGTTTTTTATGGGATATTGTTTCCCGGAATTTTGATGCTGACCTTCTTCTTTTAAAAAGTGATATTTATAGAGAAAAGCCCATCTCTTCCCATAGCGGTTATGACAAACTATATTCATTGAGTTTAAAATCTGAAAACAAACTGGAACCAATTATCTATCATCATCTGGGTAAAGGTCAAGCAGGACGTTTTGCTCATATTCTAGATAGCAAGAGATATGAGATCATCTTTTTCGGAGGATTGGCTTGTTTACCTTTACTGAAGATAGCTAATAGGGTTTTGCCTAATTGTGAAATGATTATAGATGTAGAGAAAGTGTATATATCCGATTTGAAAGAAAAATGGGAAAGCAATAGAGAACTTAATAATATTTCCTATCTTTGGGAATATATTCAACAGTATATTTGGGATAAGTACTTGATTAATAAAAAGCCAAATTGTCTTTATGCCAATCCTGGAGATTTAGATCTTCTTTGTAATTTCTATAAAATTAACAAGAGCAACAGCCACTTTGTTCCTTTACCTATAACTGATTTAAGGTTTTCTGAAAGCACAGAAAAGGATAAGAAATATATCATATTTTGGGGTTCACCAGAAAATAAAGATAATCTTACAGTAGCTAAAAATATTGTATCCGAAATTTATCCTCGTATTTCGAAAAAGCTGGTAGAAAAGAATATAGGTATCATCCTTTGTGGAGAAGAAAAAATGCAGGAATTTTGCAGTGGAAGGATATCTTATGCTCCTTATGATGATTTGGACAACATATTGGAACAAGCATTGTTTATTATTCTACCTTTAGAAAAACCTGATACTGAAGGCAGAATTCTTTCCTGTGCAGCACATCATAAAGCATTAGTTTGCACAAAGATAGCGATTCAGAATTTTCCTGTTGAGGAAAATTGCTACTTGCAGGGAGATTGTTTTACAGAAGTGTCTGATAAGATATTGGAGCTTTTACGCGGAATCAATAAACTAAATGAATACTCTGATAACTTCTTTAATGCTTGTTGGTCAAATTTTCAAGCAGCTGAAATCGAGAGGAATTTGTTAGAAAGAATAAATACCTGGATCAAAAAAGATGTTACCACTCAATAATGTTCGTTTAATTTTAATTGGAGGGGGAACCTGTTCTGGTAAAACTACTATTGCTAAAGCAATTGGTATGCGTTTAAAAGATCTAAAAACAGTTATCGTGGCTCAGGATAACTATTATAGAGACCTAAGTAATCTGCCTTTTCAGCAACGAATGAAAGTTAATTTTGATCATCCTGATGCCATCGATGTTGATTTTTTACTTTCCGATCTAGAACTTATGCTTGAAGGGAAATCAGTTGATATTCCAGATTATGATTTTGTTACGCATTGCCGAAAAGAAGGGAAAACCTGTGTTGCTTTTGCAGATCTTATTATTTTAGAAGGTATTTTTGCTCTTTACTATCCTGAACTTATATCTATATCGGATCTGAAAATCTATGTGGATACCGATTCTGATTTACGCTTAGCAAGAAGAATGCAAAGAGATATTGTAGAAAGAGGAAGAGATGTTGAAAATGTATTAGACCAATATTTAAGCACTGTAAAACCCTCCCATGAAGCATTTATTGAACCCACAAAAAAGAATGCGGATGTTATTATTCCCGGAGACAGGGATTTTGATAAGGTTCTTTATATGCTAAATGGATACCTGCTTTATGAGCTGATTGCCAATAACAGAGAGCATAAACATTAATTCTCTGCAAGTGAAAAGATAAACCCCAAACAATCAACTTTCCTCTTAATAATACACTTGCAAAAGAGCTATCTTGGCTAAAACATAATTAATTTTAACGGAATGAATCCCTGCTGCCTAATGAATAATAGGCAGGATAAATGTTATTCAGCCATTGATGCTTTGAACTTTGTTATCTTTTACAAAAGCTTAATTTCTTGTTTTCTAATGTTTACATTTTTGTAGATTTACAGGTTTTCTATGTTCTTTAGTGCTTTATGAGCTGTGGCAGGAGTTATTCCTTCCAAGGTAACAAATCCTAAAACAGGGCTTCCTATCGGGTTACGATTTTCATCTTCACGATAAAATTCTACTGGTATACGAATTGGCTTACCTTCAATTTCTGCTATTTCTTTCCCTTCGATGTCTTTTTCAAAAAGGGGAGCATAAAACCAACCTAAACCTATGGCAGCAGTTCCATTTTCTTCATTTACATTTTTACGCTTGGAACCAATAGCTAAACGCATTTCTAAAGATACATTAGGAGAATTTATGCTGCTGGTAACAGTTCCTAAACGCTTTCCTTCTTTATAAATTCCCCTGTTGGAAACAATCCCTTCAGAAACAAAAATATAAAGTCGTTTCTGATTACCTTCTGCAATCTCTTTAGCTAAGGCATCTTTTCCTACAAAGTAATCCTTGTTCATATCTACTGCTGTTTCAAAAAGGGGAGCATTTAGAGGTGTATGATAAGGATCATATTCTTGTCCCATTAGCGGTAGACCAAAAGGTCCAGCTGAAATTCTGTTTTCATCTCGTCCACCTAAACCAACTAAAAGTCCGCCAAAATCTAGAGCTTTAGTAATTATCTTTTTAGCATCTTCTTCAGCTGCTGCAGCTGGAATATAAAGTTCCCAGCCCCATCTATTAGTATAACCTGTTCTGGATAAATAATAATGATGCCCGTTTAATTCAAATTCGTTGAAAGTGAAAAAACTCATGTTCTTTTCAGGATTATTACGATTTTTAAGCACATCTGCCCCATAGACTTCTTTAATCAATTTATAAGAAAGTGGACCCTGGATATCTATTTTCACTAAAGTATCCGAAATGTCTTTAGCAAAAACTTCTTCGCCCCCTTTTTTGCAAGCCATAATCCGATCTATATCAGCAATATATTCTTGTTTCTTATTATCGATTTCTACAGTATCAGTTATATCATGTCCAGCATTGATAACCAAAATGAAACTGGTTTCTGAAACCCTCATTAAAATCATATCATCTTGAACTCCACCCTTATCGTTCAAGAGCAAAGAGTATTTACACTGGCCTACTTTCATATCGGTAAAATTTCCGGTTAAAGCACGATTTAACAGGGTTACAACATCAGGTCCATAAAAATATAATTGTGCCATATGGTCTATGTTATAAACTGCAACTTTATTAATGGCTGCTGCTTCTTCCAATACAGAAGTTAAATAGTTTACAGCCATTGAATATTGGCCAAAATTACTGCGTTTTATGTTTTGAAGAGACAGCCCTCTTTTTTCAGCAAGTAGAGGAAGATACCAATTTTCTTCTAAATTGTAGAGTGCTGTTTTACGTTCTTGGATTGGGAATTTAAAACCTAATGCGTTCATTTTTATGCTCCTATTTATTTTCTTTTTGTCATATTAGAAAAGATTGGTCTTTTTGTCCAGAATAATCTTATTTTTGGGTAGCTGCCTTATTATTTTGTTCGCAACAAAATGAGTAGTAACACAATTATTATTTACGAGAAGAACGATAAGCTATGATTTACCCTTTTTGTTATCTAACGAGATTCTACCCTTCGTTAACATAAACAATATCACCGTTTATCATCGTTAATTCACTTTTTGCAGTTAACCAAAAAGTGGAAGGGTATTGTCTAAAGTCCTCAATAACGATTAAATCTGCCAATTTACCTGTTTCTATTGATCCGCGTTTATGTTCACTTTTTGTAGATTTAGCAGCTCCCATTGTATATCCCCAAATTGCTTCGAACGGATTGATTGATTGCTCTGGTCTAAATTGTGGATTTTTAGGATTATTATTTTGGCGTCTTTCTATAGCAGAGTAAATTCCTAAAAATGGATTGATAGTTTCTATGGGAGCATCTGAACCAAAGGCATATTCAATTCCTGTAGAAATTAGGCTTTTAATTGAATATGTTTGTTCTTTAATATCACTCCAGTATTTATTGATTAGAGGAATATCATTGGCTATATGCACAGGTTGTAACGATGCAAATAGTCCAGAACTTTTTAGCAGAGGGATATCCTCATTACGGATTGCCTGAATATGTTCAATACGGTTAAAAAGGGTATTATGTTTACCAGTTTTTTTCAGCCGCAGGAAACAATCAATTACTTGTTTTACACAGCGGTTTCCAATTGAATGAATTGTAGAAGAAAGTCCATTCTCTGCAGCTGAAAGCACTAAGGAAAATAATTCATCATCTGTGTAGCGTAAAATACCTTTTTCCCCTTGCGGATAACTTTCAAACATAGCAGCTGTTTGAGAACCTAAACTACCATCTCCAAAAAGTTTTAAGCCACCAAGTTTATAAAACTCATTTCCTTCATAGCTTTTGATACCTTCCTGCAAAACCTTTTCATAATCCTCTGGATAAAAATGCCAGCAAAAACGGAATTTCTTTCTCTTTTCTTGGGTTTTTAACATTAGGTCTCTGCTGAAAATGCTTTCCATACTGTTAAAACCAACCAAACCCAAAGGGTATATAGAATCCACCGTTTCTGAGATAGCTTGAATAATAACTTCAGATTCCGGATAGACAATATAGGGATCTATTAGTTCATTGGCTGATTCATAAAGAACTCCTGTAAGTTCACCAATACTATTATGCTCAATTAAACCTCCTTTAGGATTTGCTGTATCTTTACAAATTCCCGCTATTTTTAAAGCTAAGGAATTGCATAGTTTACTATGATAATCCTTACTCATTAAAGCAACAGGAATATCCGGAAAGATTGTATCCAAAAGCTTAAGGGATAGTTCGTCAGGATTATTTAAGCAGTTTCGATCCCAACCACCTCCCAAAATCCATTTTAGCTTCCAGCTAAGATTATCTCTATAGGATATAAGGTAATTGCGTATTTCATCTATAGTATGGCAACCGTTTAAATTTACCAGTATGCGTCCTTTGGCATATTCTACAAAATGAGTATGCGCATCTAAAAAAGCAGGCAGTAATAATCTGTTTTTGAGGTTGATTATTTCATAAGATGATTTTGCCTGCATTTTGCATTCTTGCAGATTTCCTATTAAGGCGATTCGGTCATTATGAATGAGAACGGATTTTTCTTCAAAGTTTTGGGTCTGGCTGTTTAGCACAAATCCGTTAGTAAAGATGTAATTCATTATTTTATCCTAATATTGCTTTTATCTAGCTGCCTAAAGCATAGAAGCTTAGGGTTCTTTAATTTGTAAAATAAGGAGGCATTGGTGGCTCCCCTATTCTAATAACTCTCTTAAGGTTTGTTCCAATTCTACAGCTTTATCAGTTTTTTCGTCCCTATATTTAATAATAATTGGGCAGGCAACTTGAAATTCTGGGTTACTTTTTAACCGTCTGGAACCAGGCACAACAACAGCTCCATAAGGAATAGTAAAACTATTACCGCTATCATAATTTAAATATCTTCCTTGTACACTATCATAAATAGGAGTGGAAGCAGTTATCACAGTTCCAGAAGCTATCACTGCTTTACTTTGAACAATTATACCTTCATAGATACCTGTGTTTCCTCCTACAAAAACATCGTCTTCTATAATTACAGGACGTAAACCTACAGGTTCTAATACGCCTCCAATTATAGCTCCAGCAGACAGATGTACATTTTTCCCAATTTGTGCACAGGAACCAACCAAAGAATGGGAATCAATAAGTGTTCCACTATCTACATAGGCACCAATATTTATAAAGGCAGGAGGCATAATTGCAACTCCGGTAGCTATATAACAACCATTTCGTGCTGAACTTCCTCCAGGGACAATTCTAATTCTATCTTTAAGGGTAAATAGCTTTTCGGGTATTGTATCTTTATCGAAGAAGGGCTTTTTTTCGCTCCAAGGGAAGGCGGTTAATTCTCCCATTCTGAAACCAGTAAGGATTCCCATTTTTACCCATTCATTAACTATCCAGGTGTCGTTTTTCTTTTCACAGGAACGAACAATACCCCTATTTAAGGCATCGGAAAAAGCCATAAACAGAGCTTTATGCTCTTCCGTATATTTTTGGGGGGGATTTTTATAGAGATCAATAATTTCTTGTTCCATCATTAAAGGTCCTCAGCAAGAAGTTTTATCTTGCTTAAAGCCAGCTCTAAAATACTGCGTGGACAACCAAAATTCAAACGCATAAATCCTTCATCCTTATCTCCAAATTCACTTCCAGGTTCAAGTGCCAAACCAGCTTTTTTAATTATCATTTCTTGTAACTTGGGCTCTGGCAGACCCCAGTTTCTAAAATCCAGCCATGCTAGAAAAGTCCCTTCAATTGGGCTGAGTAAAACTCCCGGCAATTCATTTTGAACAAAGTTACTTATGTATTCCCGGTTTCCATTTAGGTAACAGAGCAATTCTTCCAACCAATTTTCTGAATCGTTGTAAGCAGCAATTAGAGCTTTAATTCCAAAGCTATTACCCAAATATAGATGAAGCTTTGTATTCATAACCATAAATTTATCTCTAATAACTGAATTTGATATTATTACTACTGCGGTTGCTAAACCAGCTATATTAAAACTTTTGGAAGGAGAAACCCCTGTTAAACAAAAGTTAGAAAAATCAGCAAGAGATGCAAAAGGTATATGTTTATAACCTGGATATACAATATCTGCGTGAATTTCATCCGAAAAGACAATTACTTTATATTTAGCGCATAAACTGCCAATTTTACATAGTTCTTCTTCAGTCCAAACTCTGCCGACAGGATTATGAGGACTACATAAAATAAACAATTTCGCCTGTTTTAGTTTGTTTTCAAAATCATCCCAATCTATGCTGTAAACTCCATTATTATTAATTAACGCAGAAGTTATTAGTTTACGGTTATGATCTATAACTGCATCATAGAAAGGACGATAAACTGGAGTTTGAATAAGAACTCCCTCCCCTGGTTCTGTAAACGCAAGAACAAATAATGATAAAGCTGGAACCAAACCTGGAACAGAAATAATCCAATCCTTATGAATATTCCAATTAAACCTTCTTTGTTCCCAAGATACAATTGCTTCACTAAAATCGTTCAAACGAAAGTTATATCCAAATACAGGATGTTCTAGGCGTTCTGATAAAGCATCCAGAATAGCATCGGAAACAGCAAAATCCATATCCGCAACCCAAAGAGGGATAAGATCACTTTTTCCGTATATCATTGAAAGCGCATCATATTTATAACATCCACTATTCCTACGATCGATTATTTTGTCAAACCTGCTCTGCATCATTTTCTCCAGCAAGAGTTCGTAAATGTTTAATAATTTTTCCAAAAAATTCGCTCGATTGTGCGTTGGGAGCTAAATCTGCCAAATTTAGAATAATTTCCAAGATTTTCGGAAACGACGCAGATGTTTTAAATATCTTTTCCCTATTGCCTTCTTTGTATTTCAGTATAATACTGTATGTTATCTGTTTTACTAAATCTATATAGAGGATATTTTCGTAAGGAATAATCAGCCTGGGTTTAGCAATGAACCCGAAACATACTCTATCTTCATAGAAAGTAACTCTGTTTAATACCATAAGTTGTTTAAACATACCATCCAGTGCAATGAACAGAATTATCAAAGGAAGCACTTTAAAAAACATAGGTGTTTCAGCAGAAACAAATTTCACTACAAAATAGAAGGCATATAAACATACTGCAAATGCAAATAATAATTTGAATATCCTCAACCATAATGAATAACGATAAGTAGCAGGAAATTCATTACGAATTAATTTTACCTTGATAGTGCGCGGCATTGATATTCCTTCCAAAGTTCTTTGATACTTTGTATAACAATTTCGGGCAGGGGAATGATATCGAATAAGTTATGTTTATCCTGTTCGCTGTGAAAATCACTTCCCCCTGTCATATAAAGACCATTTTTCATAGCAATATTAATAAGGTTATCTATTTCCCACTGATAATGATCTGGATGCCATACTTCCAATCCATCTATACCCATTGGAATAAAATCGTCAATATAAGACAATTTAGTCAATTTCCCGGGATGGGCAATAACCGCTACACCTTCAGCTTTATGAATAATGGAAACTGCTTCAGCAACAGACACTTCTGGCTTTGGCACATAAGCAGGCTTATTATTACCAATATATTTGTCAAAAGCCTCATTTTTCGTTTGGCAAAAACCGTGCTTAACTAAAACCTGAGCAATATGAGGACGGACAATCAATTCTCTGCTTCCAGCAACAGAAATTACTTCTTCCAGTGATATTTTTATCCCCATATCAGCTAAAATACTAATCATTTTTTTAGCTCTTTCTTTTCGGCCGACCAAATACATTTCCATCATCTCCTGCAACGCTTTATTGGTAAGGTCACAGCCATAAGCTAAAATATGAACATCATCATCTTCATACCGAGAACTTATTTCCACACCAGGTAGAATTCTCAAGGGCGAAACATTTTCCGGGATTTGAGCATAAGCATCTGCAGTATCATGATCGGTTATGGAAATCAGATCAAGACCAATTTCCCGAGCCTTATTAACCAGTGTTTTGGGGCTCAAACTTCCATCTGAAACATTAGTATGCAAATGCAGATTGATCCGTTTAATATCATTTATTTCTTTTACTATCATAATCTAAATTTCTCAGTTGACTTATTTTGGCATTGCTAAAAATAGTCAATGTATTTTTTGTTTAAGGAGATTCAGTTATGGAATACGAGCCTTTGAAAAACCTTCTGGAAAATGTTATTTCTGTGTTTCCCTGTTTGCGAAAACTGCTTTATTTACAGTTTAATATCATTTTTCTGCGCCAGAGATATGTATTTAGAGAGATACGAAATCTTTTTCATAATACTGATAAAATAAAACTATATGATGCCGGAGCGGGTTTTTGTCAATATTCCTATTTTGTTCTTTCCTATTGGCCAGAATCTACTGCTTTTGCTACAGACCTAAAAACTAATTATCTGAGATCTTTTGCTAACTATGCTGCTGATAAATATCCTGGAAGATTTTTTTATAAAAGTGCCGATTTACAGATTTTCAAACCTGCCAATAAATATGATTTGGCTTTAGCAATTGATATTTTGGAGCATATAGAAGATGATGAATCAGCTATCAAAAATTTGAAAGAAGCGCTTAAGCCAGGTGGATATTTAATTATTTCCACTCCTTCAGACCTTGATGAAGCAGCCAAATTTACTTCCGAACATATTCGTGCCGGTTACCATAAAGAGGATTTGGAAGAAAAACTTCAGCAAGCAGGATTCAGTATAATTAAAAGTATTTTCACCTATGGAACCTTTGGCTCCTTATCCTGGAAATTGATGTTAAAATTGCCAATGCAGATCACTTCCAAAAAGCTGTATATTATCTTACCTATCTATTACCTGCTCATTTATCCTGTTTGTGAAATATTGATGCGTATAGATATGAAAACAGATAACAAAAAGGGAACGGGAATTCTGATCGTTGCCCAAAGCTAATAGTGTGTAGCCTTTTTTTAATAAGGATTTCAGGTAAGTGTATTCCAAATAAGATATTAGCAAAATTGTATGCTATTACAAGCAATGGTCTTAAGTGATACCTTGTTTATAATAACTTCATTTCCAACAATGTAGTATGTTATAATCCAAAAGGACAATTCATTGTAACTTAAGCAATTCCCTAATGATCCTTTAACACTTCCTTAACGAGATTAAGGAAGCGTTAAAGAAATGCTTCAGAATTGTAAGGATAAAAACTATGAGAAAAAAAGGGTTAACGGACAATATCGACCGCTAACCCCTTTATCTTAAAACAAGTTAAAATTGCAATATTTCGGGTAGTTCTGGAGAGATCATTAGAGCCTTGTCGCCAGCATAATCTTCCCAAAGTTCATACAGTTTTATATAATCGTTATTAACGGCATTATATGCCTTTAAAGGAGTAAAGGTATTCATCTCGCTGATATTGAAACTAATTTTTACGCCTTCTTTTTTAGTGGTGGCATCAACCAAGGTGATTTTACCTTTTTTACCAAGCAATTGTTGCATATTTTCTTTAGCAGTTTCCATTCCACCCAGACCATCTATCAAACCTATTTCATAAGCTTGTGCACCTGTCCAAACACGACCTTGGGCATATTCATTCACTTGATTATAATCCAAAGAGGAGCGTCCAATATCTACTCTTTTTACAAAGGTCTCATAAACATCTTCAATGCTGCGAGTCATCATTTCTTTTTCTTCATCAGTCCAGGGACGGTTAAATGATCCAATATCCGAATGTTCACCTTTTTTTACGGTATCCCAATTTACTTTAATTTTATTAAACATTTCGGTGCCATTGAATACTAAACCCACAACTCCGATAGAACCAGTTAATGTTGATGGTTCAGCTATTATCTTATCTGCATTACAAGAAATGTAATAACCACCACTTGCTGCTGTCCCACCCATAGAAACAACTACAGGTTTTTTGTTTTCCGTTTGAGCAAGTTCCAATTCTCTTAAAATAATATCGCTGGCTTGTGCACTTCCTCCACCGCTATCTACTCTTAAGATAATTCCTTTATACATATTATTATAGCGGGCTTTACGGATTAGATTTACAGTAGTTTCTTGAGCTATTTTTTGTCCTGGTGTTCCTTTTCCAGAAACTATATTCCCGCTGGCATAAATAACTGCAATTTGATTTTCCTTTGGTTTTGACCAAGCATAATCACGATAGTCTGTTAGTTCTTTTTGTTTTTTAACAAATTTAAAATCTTTTTTCATTTGTTTGTTTAGCTGGTCTTCATAAATAAGAGCATCTACCAAACCATTATCTAATGCTTCAGTTGCTATAAAATAGGGTCCTGCATTAATAATTTCATCGGGAGAAGCGGTTAATTTATCTCCCCGTCCAACTTCTATCCGCTGTAAAATTTGAGCGTAGAGGGATTGCAGAATGGAATCATAAACTTCCTTTTCTGCATCTGTCATTCTTTCTTCGGAGAACATATTACCTGCATTTTTATATTTATGGCTGCGAAAATTAAGAACTTCTATACCTAAACTGGAAAGCATATTTTTGATGTATGGACTGCTAATGCTTAAACCTCGTAAATCGACAGAACCCATAGGATTTAAGTATATCTTATCAGCAATTGCAGCAGCAAACATATATCCAGCATTGCCAATATTATCATAATACAAGCACACTTGCTTGCCGGTGCTTTTAAAATCCAAAAAAGTGGCTATCAATTCTTCTTGAAGAGCCAGCGAAGTAGAAAACGATGGATTTTTTAACAAAATTCCTTGCACATTAGGATCTTCTTTTGCCTTGTTTATTTCATTAATTATCGTTTCGATAGATTTATCTTTCGTATCGTATAAACTAAAAGGCCCAATTTTAAATTTAGGAGCTGCATAGGTTACAACATTTCCTGTTAAATCCATTTTGTACCAGTAAGAATCTTTATAACCTAAAAATGGCTTGTAATTTAAAGAGGTAAGCTGAGCCCAGGCAATTCCATAATTATCATTATCTTTGGAATGTAAAAGACTGCCTGCTTCCAAATTGGCTGCACATAAACTGAAATTGACAAACGCAGTTTCTTTATCCAAATTATATGTGGCTCCAATTTTCACACCGTCTAATATTTGAGTTTGCAATCCGATAACCGGCTTTTTAATTTCATAATCGTTATCATTTTCGTATCGAACATAATTTGCATCTAAGGAAAGTTCTAAACGATAATCGGCAATTGCCTCTGAAAAAGTAAAAGGACGAAAAGCAAGACCCAATCTATAATAAGGAGAATTATGTTTGGGATTATCCCAAGTAAAAGCAACAGAAGTAGAATTATGCGGTCTGTATGTTATTCCACTTCTAAAAATTCCGTTTTCAAAATCATCCTCCAGCCAGCGGTAATTTGTTCCTACATATAAATTGGGTAAAATGAAGGCAGGAAAAAGTTCCGTACCTAAAGCCAAGGTGTGAAAATTATCACTATGATCCTTTTCATAGATGTAACTAAGGAAATCCGTATTCACAAATAACCAGTAGTGATCCTGCCACTTTTTTTCATCGTTTAGATAAGCAAGTCCAACTCCACTTGATGTTCCAGTCCCTATCAAAGAAGGATTGCTGACAGGAATGAACATATTATCTACATTGGCAATAGGGAAATCTTGGTCACTCAACAAGACAGAATTATTGTTGGAAACATTCTGTGCTATTGCTACAGAGCTTAATAGCAAAAGTAACAATACTGTAAAGATCGTACTAAAGCTTCGCATTGTTTTCTCCTGAAATATATTATTCTATTCTGATAAATATAATAGGCTTTGATGTGGTAACCATTATTCTTAATTTTAATACTTTTGTTTATAACCTTGGTAATAAGTCAAGATATATTTATGAGAGGTAATAGTAAAAAGTTTCCCCTCTTAAGTTTTCATTCCTATAAGATAGATATAAGTATCAATTCCAATTGGATGTATTGAAAGTTAAAATAGAAAAATGCTGCGATTATTTCCCTATAGAAACCGTATTATACCAACCTTAGCAATCACTTTTTTCATAAAATCCCAATATTGTTATCTCCTATATACCTTGCTTAAATCCATTCATCTATCGTTTAACATACCTTAATCAAGCGTTAATAATTAACGCTTGATTAAGGTTAGATTAACACTTGATTAACGCTTTCTATAATGGGCGAAGAGCGGAACTTGCACACAATATGCAATTTACGCTGAAGTAGTAAATACCTGGTAAATTGTAGAAACAGAATATTACTTCTTCCTTAGTAACTGAACTTATTAAAGAAGGAAGTACTTTTTCCTATGCACCCCAGTCAAGATATGTTTAGGTTAACAGGAAAAATCTTCTTAGAAGATTGTTATTTTGGATAGAGCTTACTATCTAACCAGCTAAAATTGGTGTTTTTAAAGTATTTTTCAGTATTTATAAAATCAGAATAAGGAACTTCGATATTTTCCTTAGGAGAATGTTCTACAATTAAGATACCACTTTCATTAAGCAGTTCATTTTCATAGATAAGTTTTAATGATGGGTTGATAAGGTTCTTGTTATATGGTGGATCAAGAAAAATTATGTCGTATTTCTCTTTACAGGATTTCAAATACACATCCACTTTCTTTCGCCATAGATGACAATTATCGGAGCATCCTAAAAGAGCTATATTTTTAAGAATTGTATTTACTGCAGCAGGAGCAAACTCAACAAAATCGACCCATTTTGCTCCGCGAGAAAGAGCCTCAAAACCAAAAGAACCTGTCCCGGCAAAAAGGTCTAAAACTCTGCATCCTTGATAGCTTTGAAACACACTGAAAATAACTTCGCGATTAAAAGAAGTTGTAGGCCTAGTAGTTATTCCAGGTACAAGAAATAAATTGCGTCCTTTGTAAATACCGGTTATTATTCTCATTTTTTTGTTGCTTTCTTCTTGGGTTGTTTACGAGTTTTTTTAAATATCAATTCCATTTGCACTGGCTTCGGATCGTAAAAAGGGCAAATAATAATTGAAACAAAATCATTTTGTTTGCATTTATTGTAGCAGTTAGCACAAAGAGAATTCACTGAATTTGGAAGTTTTGTAAACATTTAAATTATGTTTTTAGACTCTGCATCTCCAGAAATAAAGTAACGAGGTCACTCAATTTGACCTCACTAAGTTTCTGATTTTTATCGAATTTGGCTAAAATCGCTATGAGAAGATCTTGAACATTGTACTCATCAAAATCACTCTTTTCCGAAACAATATTCAACTGAGCCTGCTGTTCAATTTCTTGAAGAATTGAAGTTAATACCTCGACTTCAGATTCATCGGATAAAACATCTTCAGGCATAACTTGGCTAAAGATTATCTCTGAACCCTGCATACCTTCTTCAAGTTTTGCTCTTGCCTGAGCTAAATTATTAAAGCCCTGATGATTCATAATTCTAAGATAAGCAAGTTCTTCAGGAGCAAAAAGTTCTTCCACTCTGGGATCGTAATCGCTATTGGGATCATTTAAAATACGCAGATATAGCTCTTCGATCTTTTCTCTAAATTCTGGAGATGATTCGTTTTGGCTAATTACTTCATATGCTGCCAATGCTTCGTAAAACTGATTCTGTTCTTCAAAAAGTTTAGCCAAGGTAAGAGTTGGTTTCCAACTCTGATCATTTGTCTTCATTCTTTATCCCCAAATTTTTTTTCAATTTGAAGACAAAATAGCTTTGCTTACTTTTATGTCAACAGTTTCTTTTGCTCGCCTTCAATCCAAATAGACCTGAAAGAACCGTAATTAAATTTTCTCACTCTGAAACTTAAACATACAGTGAGCTAATCAATTGTAAAGCTTTCTTGAACACTTGCATATAGTTACTTTTTGGCTATTTTAAGGTATGCTAAAATTGAGTTCTTTATTTTTCTCTCAATTTTGAAAAATGATAAATCTATAATGAAGAGTGCATAACTATAGATTTATGATAAGCGTCCATTATATAAGTAGTTAGCACAATTTATGGTTAAAACAAACAGCGTTTTGAGGGGTTTACAATTAAATATGGTATTAATTAACTTACTACTGTGAACTCTTACAACTGCAATCCATCAGAATATTAGCATATTAAAATCTGCTTGAAATTTAAGATATACAGTATAATCATCGGTTACTTATGTTGTAGGATTGTCCTCAGTGATATAAGATGCTGACACATCGTTATAGTAATTTACTAATTGATTTTTACCGTTCTTTTTACCTCTATATAAAGCTTGATCGGCTTGATTAACGATTTCCTTGCTACTTGGATCACCATGGTGAAAACTTAAGCCTATGGTTAAAGTAATTTCTATAGGATTTTGCCGATAATCAAAAATTTCAGCAGCAACAGCTTTGCGAATACGATCCATCGCTATATAAGCACCTTCAGCTGTTGTTTCAGTGAGGATAAATAGAAATTCTTCGCCACCCCAACGACCTACCGAGTCCGTTAACCTAATGTTTTTTTGAAAGATATTAGCAATTTCAATAAGAATAATATCCCCACAATCGTGGCCATAAGTATCGTTAACTTTTTTAAAATCATCTATATCTGCAATAGCGACTCCAAAACCTCGATGAGTACGAAAAGCACGGCTACTTTCTTTAGTTAGTAATTCTTCCATAACTCTTCGGTTAAACAGACCCGTTAAAGAATCATATCTGGCAAGGCGTTTTAAATCTTCGTTGGTGGAACTTAATTCCATATTCAAGGTTTCCAAATTCCGATATAATTCTTTTTGAACCTGTTCACCAATTATCTGTTTATCGATATCGACAAATATACCCAGTACCCCCATAACCTTTCCCTCATCATTATATAATGTAGAGCAATACAGATCAGCCCAGAAAATGCTGCCATCTTTTCTTTTATAACGCCTTTGTTTACGCATACTATTTACTTTATTGGTGATGAGATTTTCAAAGCTTTCGGCACTGGTTTTTTGATCTTCTAGGGGAGTTAGATCTCTGATATTTAGTTTTTTAGCCTCCTCTTCTGACCAACCCATTAGTTTACACCAGGTAGGATTAACGATTACATAATTACCCTCAACATCGGTGATCCCAATAGCTACTAAGGCACTGTGAAATACGGATGAATAAATATCTTGTTCATTACAAGAGTTCATATTAATCTCCATTGCTAATAAGTTAGCGTTCTTTCCTTAATGGTATGAATTCTTATTTTGCCGTTCGCTAATAACTGCTGGCAAAACATTATTCTTCCAGTTTAATCTTTATTTGCTGCCGCAAGTTATTTTTGATGTTGTTTAGTTCTTCCTGGTCTGGAATATATTGTGTTTTAATCGGCTCCATCATTTCAAAACCACATTGTTTCGGATCTTGCAAAAGTTCTTGTAAAATAGGTATGCTTTGTCCACCCCATCCATAGCTTCCAAAAGCAAGTCCAATTTTATTTTTGGGTGATAAGCCCTTCAAATAATACATAAAAGCAGCCACCGTTGGCAGGATGGAACTATTTAAAGTAGGTGAACCTACAGCGATGAATTTGGCATCCATTACTTCTGTCATAATATCGGATATATGATTGGTTTGCAAATTCATCAGCTGGGTACTTACACCCTCTTCTTCAAATGCTTCAGATATTGTATATGCCAATTTCTGAGTAGACTTCCACATCGTATCATAGATTACTAAAGCACGGTGACGGTCTGAAACATTATTTGCCCAATTTATATAGGCAGATATAATTTCTGGAATGTTCTCCTCTGTCCAGATAACTCCATGACTAGGACATATCATATGGATATCTAAACCTTTAGCGACTTTTAATACATTCTGAACTTGTTTGGAATATGGCAAAACAATATTGGCATAATATTTCTTTGCCTCTTCTAAAACTATTCCCTTGGGAAGGTCTTTAGCAAAATGTTCTGTTGAGGCAATATGCTGACCAAAACCATCATTAGAAAACAGTATTTTTTCTTCCGGGCAGTAGGTAAATTGATTATCAGGCCAATGTACCATTGGAGTAGTTAAAAAGCTCAAAGTGCGTTTACCGATGCTTATGCTCTCCCCATTTTTAACTTCTTGAAAATTCCAATCCTGCTTGAAATGCCTTTTTAGCCCTTTAACCCCGTTTGCATTTGTATATAAAGTAGCTTTGGGGATCAATTTAATTAGCTCGGGAAGACCTCCGCTATGATCCATTTCAATATGATTTTGGATAATGATATCAATTTTAGAAGGATCAATAATATCCTTGATCCTGGTTATCATTTCTTCATAAAGATAGCTTTTAACATTGTCTATAAGTGTTATTTTATCATCTATAATCAGATAAGCATTATAAGTGCTTCCCCGTTGTGTTACATAACCATGAAAATTACGCAGATCCCAATCTATAGCTCCAACCCAATATATACCTTCTTTCAGTTTTAGTGCTTTCACTATGCTTACATCTCCTTTATGAATTATATTTGCAGATTTCCTATAAGCAGTTCTAACTTTTCTACATAATTACATAATATATCGTTTACCTTAACTAGTCAACTTTTATTTTTTTGGCATATTGGGCAGAAGAAAGTGGAGCGTCCTGATTGTTTTATGCGCTCTATCTTGTGCCCTAAGGGACAGAATTGCTTTTGATATACCTTCAAGAAATCTTGAAAGCTGCCTGTTTTATCATCTATATTACGATAATCTGAGATACTTGTTCCTCCCAAGGATATTGCTTCAGAAAGAACTGCTAATGTTTGTTGAACTATTTCCACAATTTCTTTATGGCTAAGTTTCCCTGCTGGCATAAGGGGATTTATTCCTGCTCGATAAAGAATTTCACAGGTATAAATATTTCCTAATCCAGCAATAATACTCTGATTAAGCAAAACGGTTTTTATTGAAGCTTCCTTACCCTTCAATATTGCTTTTAAATGGTTAGCGTTGAAGTTTTTACTAAAAGGTTCAATTCCCAAAATAGGTAAATACTGTTCTTCATTCTGCTGCTTGCAAATGATTATTTTGCCGAATGTCCGTATATCGATGAAATGCAAAACTTCACTATTGTGCAAAATTATCCTGGCGCGTTCGTATTGTAGAGGTTCACTTGGAAGAACATCAAAAACCAGTTTACCAGTCATCCTGAGATGAATGATAATGGCATTATCTGTTTCCAGAGTGATAATGATATATTTACCTCTGCGACAAAGCTCCAACACCTTTGCTGGAAAAGGTGTTGCCTCTATATCAGTATCATAAATTATAGTCCCTGGATAGTAACATTCAAGAGAGTTTATTACTTTCCCTTTCAGAACTTTTTTCAAGCCCTTAACGATGGTCTCAACTTCAGGCAATTCGGGCATTTAATTTGTCCTTTCTTATTAATGTCTTTTTTATCCGTGAAATTTTAGTAGTCTGTTAGCGACACTAATCTATAATAATCATTTTTAATCGGGAAGTTTATCCCACAATCCATCATACATTTGCCAGGTCTCACCAATTTTTATTAAAGTTATGCTACGCATAGCATTATGCGTGTTTTCGCGTACCATCGAATTCCATTTGTTACTTAGAATATAATTTTGGGGAGCTGTTTCTGAAGTACTATAACCTAACCAAACAAAATCTTTTTTCAAGGAAATTAGCTTATCAGCCAAACGCCGGCTATTTTCTTGGTCGTAGTTTCCAATCAAGATAATCTTATTTTCCGAGTTTTGGATATCATCAAGCAGGGCAATTAGTTCACTATCAGCTGCTTCCCATTTTCGGGGATATTCTTCTGCTATAATTTCCAGGTGAATAACATCATCAATATTAGGTTTTATCTGTTGATAATAGAACTTTGTTTTGCTGTCTGAAACCCTATATCCAAACTGTAGCCAGGTTTCATAAACGGGGAAAATTCCTGTATATTTCCCAGAGCCAAGATAATCAAAATTAACATTTAGCGGGTAAAACATTCCATTCTCATAACGGCAAAGAGTAAGCTGCTCCTCTTCCACCTTAATAGGATTATTATCTGTATCATTAATCTGTAAAGTACAGTGGAAAGTACTGGCTTTATCATCTTTGGAACGATCTTCCCAAGAAAGCTTAACAATGTTTACATATTGCCAATCACCATCAATAAAAACCGCTACCAAATTTGGAATTCGAGAAAACTCAGCAGGAAAACCATTAGCTCGTAATATATAAACAGCCATTATTCTATATTGGACAGGAGTAAGATATTTATGCTCTATGGCTATATGTAAAGGGGGCAATCCACTTAGAGCTTTTTCTGGTTTGATTTTATATTTTTGTTTCAGTTTTGATAGAACTTTGATAGCCCCTTCCCGATTGTGGGGGTAATTAAATCTAAAGGCTTTGGGATAAAGTTGTGCCTTGCCTTTTACATATTCAATCGGTTCTGGTAAGTCTTCATAAAAAACACTGGAAGAAAATAAGCTTAGGGTATTCTCTTCATCTATATCGGGATCTTGTAACCGGATCCAGTTCTCGTATAGAGCTTCAAATTGTTCCGCTTTCGCCTGCCACAAAAATTTCGGATCGCCTAATAATAAAAATTCTAAAAAGCTTGCTTCCGGAGTAGGATTGCGTTTTACAAAATCCCAAAAAGCAGTAAAATTACCTCGACAGGCAATAGCAACCTTTATCATAAGCGAATCATCCTTTACTTTTGCTTTTATAGCATTAGTTTCAAATGCCTTTTGCTTTTCCTGCCAGAGTTGTTTTTCCAGATTTACCGCTAAGGTATATTCTTCAGGTTGAGTTTGCCAATTATGGATATTACCCGGATATTCCAAAGTTGCCCACCCCCCTGGAAAGTCGTTATTATCGAGCTTAGCTGTCAATTCAACATTTGTTTTCTCGTTGGAAGGGACTAAAATTAATGCCTTACCATCTTTGCTATAAACAGATAAATAAAAAGCACCACGACCAGCAGTGAATTGTAAATAGCCATTTTTATTTGTAGTTAAAACAGTTAAAGCTCTTAAAGATCCCCAATTAAAAACCATTGGAATCACATAAGCATTAGTAACAGGTTTACCATTTTCGTTTATTACTTTTAGTTTTATGGTTCTACTTCGCTCTTTGGTATAATTACGCGTAGAATTTATCAGGGTTTCATATTTTCCTTTAGCTAAGACCTCATCATCCCAAGTAGCTAAAGAACCTTCTGCCAAAATCATAACAGTTTTATCAACTAAACCACTAAACCAGGTTTGATCAGGAAAATATGCCATATCCATATCTCCTGTATAATGCCATTCACCATCCAAAAAGATTTCCGTCCAGGCATGATTATTATCAATATGAGCCCACCAAGGAACTGAAGCTGGACGAGACGGTAACCCAACTGTTCTGGCCGCAGCAACTAACAAAATTTGCATTTCTTCACAGCGCCCAATAATCGACTTGTGAATTATATCCAAGGGCGTTTGATCCCTTCCTGAAGTTTGCTGAAATTGCAAGCGGGAAACACACCATAAAGTTACAGCCCTGAATCTGTCTATATCATTATGGGTAGTATTAATAATATTCTGTAAACCATCCTTTAGCATTGCTTTTCTGTATGCAGTAATGGCTTCATCAGAAACTGTCTGTTTCGCTATGTAAGAAAGAAAAAACTCAGGTTTGTATTTCAACCCTTCGTTATTTAATAGAGCACAGATTGTTTGATAGTTACTTTCGATGTCCTCTGGATCGGCAGCTGCCAAATTGGCATCACATTCATAAGCAATAAGATAGCACATTAAAACATCTGGATGTTCTTTTAACATTTTTTGGTATGCTTCCTTTTGCTTATATTGCAGCTGTTTTAAGTTTACTCTTGCTTTTTTAGAAAATTCTTTATAGAGCTCAGGATTTCCGGATCGGGTAAGTTCTTTTGGTAACGCAGAGAGTATTGTTACTATTAGCAAAAGAACAAGGATTGACATTGCTTTTTTCATAGTTCCTTCATTATCTATCATTTTTTTGTTACATTGGCGATTTTATCTATATTATAATTGCCTATAGCGCATATAGCAAATTGAATTATATCCCGATTATGAATTTTGCTGCTCCCTTATTTATGAAATCAGTTCCTTTAAAATTGCTATTGCTTCTTCTTTTGCTCCCAAACCATTTTCTGCTACTGGTCCAACACAAGAGGGACAACCATTCTCACAACTACAACCTTGCACTCTATCTATGGCTGCATATAGTAATTGATTATGCAATTCATATAGTTTTCCGCTAAGCCCTATACCTCCGGGAATATTATCATAAATAGCTATTACAGGATTTCCTAATGCCAAAGGGGACTTGTCTTCACTATGAATTCCCAAATCTTGAGGAGCACACATCACAAAAAAAGGTGCTAAATTACCAAGCAAATATGCTAAAGCAGCTAAACCGCTTTGGATATGAACTCTTGTTTCAGCTAATTTATGACAACGGGGACAAAGAGCTACAAGGTTATCAGGATCATTAGCTTCATCTGGGTCGTCAAAACGACGAAAAGGAATTATATGATGGACTTCCAAATCTCCTGTAACACCGCAATTTCTGCAGCGGTAATTTTCCCTTTGGCGTATTTTTTCTGTTAGCTTTTCCCATTGAGGTCCATAATCATTTTTATCATTAGCCCAAAGACCCTGGTTACGAATTTTTTCTACTGTTTCCCCTGAAAGAGAAATCCAATATGCTTGGGTTTGCATAACTTCGGGAGGTAAATCAAGTTCTTCCTGCTCTAAAACTTCCAATGTATAAAAACGCAGTTTTTTAAAACCTGTTATTGTGCGGGAAACAGTTACTTTTCCAAAATGTTTACGACCACCCGTAACATTTTCCAGCTTCAGCAAATCATCCAAACCTATTTCTGTATATTGAATTGCTTGAGTGTAATAATTAACCTGAATCGGCTCTAAAATGACCTTTTTTTGTTCAAAATCCAGCTCTTTAACAATCCAGGTTTCACCCTGGTGAAGATAAATTGCTTCTGGATGAGTCATCCATTTTACACTTCCAGAATCAACCCAACCGACTAATTCATTATCTGCCAAGATTTGAAACTGGTTTCCTGCATTGCGTAGAGAAACATCTGCAGCAGGATAACTATTACTAATTCCAATATAGCGATCACTAATATGCTTTATTAAACCTTCATCTAAAAGAGAATAAAGATAACCCTGAATTTCAGCAAAACTTAAAGCACCAAAATTTTCACCTTCTTTGAACGCCATTTCACTAATCGCACATAGCAGCTGCATCCTTAATATCTCACTGTTATTGGGATCTATTAATGCCTGCTCAGGGTTGTTTTCATAAATATATTCCGGATGCTGACAAATGTATTGATCAAGAGGATTACTACCGGCCTCTAAAATACAAAAGGAAGGATTACCTTTGCGTCCAGCCCTTCCAGCTTCTTGTCTTGTTGCACATATGGTTCCTGGATAACCATTTAAAAAAACAGCATCTAAACCTCCAATATCAATACCCAGCTCGAGAGCATTGGTTGAAATAACTAAACCAATCTTCCCTTCCCTTAATTCTTTTTCTACCTTACGCCTTTCCAAAGCTAAATATCCACTTCTGTAACTCCGTATTTTATCAGCCACTTTTTTATCATCAACCAAATACCGATAAATAAGCTCTACACTGCGTCTGCTTCCTGTGAATAATATTGCTTGCAAGTTTGTGCGTAAAAAGCTTTTGGCTATACTGCTAATTTCCATTGTGGAACTTCTTCTTATTCCCAAAGAAGGTTCTACCATTGGAGGATTACATATATAAAAATGTCTTTCACCTTGGGGTGAACCATCATTATCAATAAGCTCCACCGGCTCTTCAATAAGGGTTTCGGCAAGCTCTTGCGCATTTGCTAAGGTTGCAGAAGTAAATATAAATTGTGGCTTTTGACCATAAATGTTCGTTATCCTCTTTAGCCGTCTGATCACATTTGCCATATGCGAGCCAAATACACCTCGGTATATATGAACTTCATCTATTACTACATAAACTAAACGAGATAAATATGCACTCCATAAAGTGTGATTTGGTAAAATCCCAATATGCAACATATCAGGATTGGTAAACAATATGTTGGCTTGTTTCCGTAATTTTCTTCTTATTTCTGAAGGAGTATCGCCATCATAAATTCCATTTATAATTGAAGGGATTCTAGGATTTTGCTTGCATAGTTCGTTGCATAAACTTTGCATTTTCTGGGCTTGATCCTGTGCTAGTGCTTTTGTTGGAAAAAGTAATAAAGCCCTGCTTTGTGGTTTCTGGATAATTTGATTTAGAATAACCGATTGATATACTAAACTTTTTCCACTGGCAACGCCACAACTAACCACCACATTTTTCCCCTCCAAAAGCTCTTTAATAGATTCTGCCTGATGCTGATAAAGCTCATTAATCCCCATACTTTTGACTAAACTGGGAATATAAGGCAGTAAACCCTTAGGAAAATCGGCTGTTTTTGCTTGCTTCTCTTCTTTAATATTTTCTGCTACAATAGTTGAATTAAAACGCTTGTCCGTTCGGAACGTCTTAATAAAATCCTCTATTTGCGAACTTGCTTCTTTCACTTATCTCTTTATCCTGTTATCAATAATCTATTTTAGCCTTTCTATAACAATCTATCTTACAGTCAAGTAATATTACTCTATCATTGATCCAATAATTACGATCCAATAAACTATAATATATCGTAACTATATTCATCTATGCTCGTTATACCTCTAACTTAAGTTCAAGAACTTATACTCTTCAATAGTATTTGTGCATTTCATTGTTTTTTATGTAGTGTATAAGGTTTTTAATGTACAAAGATTCTATTCCAGCATTT